>JASCPG010000014.1 GCA_029960085.1 Microbacteriaceae bacterium PS02067
GGCTCGACCCGACCGCCGGGCGGCTGCGTGTCGCCGGGCACCTGCTGCCCGGCCGCGCGGCGTGGGTGCGCGCGCACGTGGGCGTCGCCTTGCTCGACGGCGCCCCCGATCCGCTGCGCGAACTGCGCCGCGCCCTCGCCGGAGGCACGACCCTCGTCGCGATCGACGGGATCGACACCCTCGTCGGCTCCGACCGCGATCAGGCCGCGGCCCTGCTGCGCGACGCCGCGGAGGCGGTTGGGCAGCGGCGGGGTGACCTCGCGCTCACGATCGTCGCCTCGGCTCGCCGCGACGGCGCCGCGTTCGACCTGTTGGCCGATGCACACCGCCCGGGCGTGACCGCGCTCGCCCTCTCCCCCCTTTCGTCCTCGACCGAGGTGATCCCGTCATGACCCTCCCCATCGAACGCGCCCGCTCCCGTCGGCCGGTGACCTGGCTGACCCTGATCGGCGTCCTGCTCCTGCCCGTCGTCATCGGCGGCATCCTCGTCGCGTCGCTCTACAACCCCGCCGAGCGTCTCGGCGACATGAGGGCCGCGATCGTGAACAACGACAAGCCGGTCACGATCAACGGGCAGTACGTGCCCCTCGGGCGCCAGCTGACGGCCGGGCTCGTCAAGGGCTCCGACGATCTGCCGTCGAATCTCGACTGGACGATCTCCAACACCGCGGATGCCGCGGCGGGGCTTGCCGACGGGACGTACGACGCGGTCATCACGATCCCGGAGAACTTCTCCGCCGCGGCGACGTCCACGGCGGGCGCCTCTGACGGGTCGGGCGGCACTCCGGAGAAGGCGACGATCACGGCACAGACCTCGCCGGACAGCCTCATCGTCGACGACGCGATCACGTCCCAGGTGGCGGCGGCCGCGGCATCCGTCCTGGGAGAGCAGCTGTCGACGACGTACCTGCAAAACGTGTTCCTCGGGTTCACGACGCTCGGCGACAAGCTCGGTGAGGCGGCCGATGGCGCGCACAAACTCGCCGACGGCGCCACCCAGGCCGCCGACGGCGCGGCGCAGCTGCCCGCGGGGGCGACGGCGCTCGGCTCCGGTGCGACGCAGTTGGGCGATGGCGCAACGAAACTCTCCGCCGGGCTCACCGCGCTGGCCGGGGGCACCCGGCAGTCGGCGGGCGGCGCCGGCCAGCTCGCCGACGGCCTCCGGCAGGTCTCGGGCCAGCTGACCTCGACCGCAGAGGGCACGCTGGGCGGCACCGCCGCGACGGCCGCGAGCTACGCGGGCGCCGCGGCGGCCGACACGAAGGCTCTCGCCACGACGTACCAGACGCTGCTGGCACAGAACAACTGCATCCCGCCGGCGAAGCCGACCTCCGCCGAGCAGGGAGCCGTGTGCCTCGCGCTCGGCGGTCTTGCGGGCGACGTGCAGAAGTCCGCGACATCGGCCGGCTACGCGGCCGGTTACGCGAGCGGTGTGCAGCAGGGCCTCGGCCAGACCGCGCAGGGCGTCGACCAGCTCACGAAGGGCGCGACCGACCTGCAGACCGGCCTCGGCACGATCGCGGCCGGCCTCGACCAGTCGGCGACCGGCGCGACCGGACTCGCGAACGGCGCCGCCGCGCTCTCGTCGGGTGCGACCGAGCTCGCCACGGGCGCGCAGAGCCTTGCCGACGGCGTGAAGGGCCTGTCGACGGGGACGGCATCCCTCGCCGACGGCCTCACCCAGGCGTCGACCTCGGTCCCCGGCTACACCGACAAGCAGGCGAGCGATCTGGCATCCGTCGTCGCCGACCCCGTGACGACGAGCGGAACCTCCTCGAACCTCTTCGGCGCATCGGCGATCCCGCTCCTGGCGATGCTGGCGCTGTGGTTCGGCGGCCTCGCGTCGTTCGTCGCCCTGCAGGCGGTGCCGCGGCACGCGCTGAGCTCACGCCGCCCGTCCGCGCTGCTCGCGCTGCGCACCCTCGCCCCCGCCGCCGCGATCGGAGCGGGGCAGGGCCTGCTCGTCGCCGGCGTCGTGCAGCTCGCCGCGGACTACGACGCCGCCACATGGTGGGGCTTCGCCGGCATCGCGGTCGTCGCGGGTGTCGCGTTCGCGGCGGTGAACCAGGCCCTCGTCGCCGTGTTGGGTGGGGCGGGGCGCTGGCTGTCGGCGCTCGTCGGGGTGCTCGCGGTCGCGACCGGCATCGTCTCGACGGTCCCGGGAGTGCTGTCGTCCCTCGCAGCGCTCATGCCGACGACGCCCGTCTACCAGGCGATGCTCGCCGCGCTCACGTCGGCCGGCGGGCTCGGCGCGGCGCTCTCGGGGATGATCGTGTGGGCCGCGCTCGCGTTCTTCGCGACCATCATCGTGGTCGCCCGCCGGCGCACCGCCTCGGCGAAGTCGCTGCTGCAGGCATCCCCCGCCCTCGCCTGACCCCGGGGCCGCCCGCAGGGCCCCGACCCCAGGACCCCCGCCCCGGGCCCAGGACCCCGGGACCCCGTGGCCGGCGGCCCGCGGGTTCCGTATTCAGTCTCTCCGTGCCGGCGCCGCCGACCGCGTCGCGGATTTCCGCGCCCTCAGCGGGCTGGCCGTGTCGCGGAGACTGAATACGGTCCGCGTCAGGCGAGCCTCGGTGTGCGTGAGTGCCGCGCGGCGCGTGCCTCCAGTCCCGTGAGAAACCCACGGTGCGCGTGCGATCCGCGCACCACGCGCAGTCTGCACGCACGTCCTCTGCCGAGCGCCTCGCACGAGCCGGCCGAGCGCGAGGGCGGGATGCCTCAGCTCAGTCCGCTGTAGACGTGCATCCCCTTGAAGAACATGTTCACGATGGTGAAGTTGAACATCACGGCGCCGAACCCGACGATCGAGAGCCACGCCGAGCGGGTGCCGCGCCAGCCGCGCGTCGCGCGCGCGTGGATGTATCCGGCGTAGAGCACCCAGATCACGAAGGTCCACACTTCCTTCGTGTCGAAGCCCCAGTACCGGCCCCACGCGTCGTTGGCCCAGACGGCGCCGGCGATGAGGGTGAACGTCCAGAAGATGAATCCGACGATCGCGAAGCGGTAGGCGAGAGATTCGAGCGCGTCCGCGGACGGCAGGGTGCGCAGGAAACGCGGCCCGCTCGAGACGGGTGCGCGCTCCCCCGCGGCGGCGGTCTCGTCGGCGGCGAGGGCGAAGCGCTCACGCCGCGCCTGCAGCAGCTGCGTCACCGACAGCGCGAACGCGATCGCGAGCAGCGCGGTCGCGAGCGACGCGACGAACACGTGGATGACGAGCCACACGCTCTTGAGCGAGTCCTGCAGCGGCACGACCTCGGTGTAGAACCAGATCGCGGTCGACCCGAGCAGCACCGCGACGAGCCCCGTGATGAACGTTCCGAGGAAGCGCAGGTCGAACTTCAGCAGCACGACGAGGTACACCGCGATGATGAGCATCGTGCCCGTGAGGGCGAACTCGTACATGTTCGACCACGGCACGCGGTGCGCCGCGATCCCGCGCGTGATGTCGGCGGCGACGTGGAAGACGAACGCGAGCACCGTCAGCGACGTGCCGATGCGCGCCCAGAGGTACCGGGGGCGCTCCGACGGCCGCGCCTCGACGGCGGCGAGCGCCGCCTCCTCCTCCGCTCGGATGCGGGTGATCGACGATCCGGACGAGCCGGACGCGCCTGCACCGACGAGTTCCCGCACGGGCGCGGCATCCTTCGCCTTGGCGGCGAGATCCGACCGGCGCGCGAGGTCGACCGCGTACGCGATGAACGCCAGAGCGTAGATCGCGATCGCCGTCCAGACCAGCAGGACCGAGAGATTGTCGAGCGTGAAACCGGCTTCGGGCATGCCGTCCAGTCTACGTCGCGACGGGCGAAGCGCCGTGAGAAATCGGTCGTTCCGCGCGCGCGTCAGCGCACGGATGCCTCGCGGGGTGCCTCCGCCTCGAGCGACGCCTCGTGGCCGCGCTTCAGGTCGGCGACGGCGACGGCGATCGCGGGGTCCTCGCCGCGGGCGAGACCGGCGTATTCGAGCGTGATCGTCGCTCCATCCGCCGCGGGCGTGGCCTTCACCCACAGGCGACGACGCGGGACGAAGAGCGCTGCGAGCAGCCCCGCGAGCGCGAGGATGGCGAACACGAGCACGAACGGCGCCCCCACGTCACGATGGATCGACAGCGATACGTAGCGCTTCACCGACTCCACGCCGCCGTTCGCCTGGTTGTCCTCGAACGTGACCGTGCCGAGGCCGTTCGGCAGGTCGACGGTCTCGCCTGGGCGCAGCTCCAGCGCGGCGGTGCTGCTCGTGCCGCCCGCGAGCTGGGTCATCTCGCTCGTGTCGAGCGCGTAGACGTTCTGCGGGATGCCACCGTCGATGCGGAGGTCGCCGGAGAATACCCACAGGGTCAGCACGGGGTTCACGAGCCCGGGGTACATCGAGGTCTTCGCGCCCGTATCGAGGGTCCCGGCGGTCGGGTAGAAGAACCCGACGAGGCCCAGCTGCTCATCGCGCCCCGCGTCGGTGATGCCGTCGGCGACCTTGATGATGCCTTGCGAAGTCATGTTCGCGTCGGGCGAGACGAACGGCACGTCATCTCGGAAGACCGCGACGCCGGCGGAGTTCCGCACCGTGATCGTGGGGGCGTAGCCGTTCCCCATGAGGTAGATGCGGTCGCCATCCATGTCGATCGGGTGGTTCACACGGATCGTCTGGTCCCGCCCGTCCTGCCCCGGCTCCCGCGTCGTCACGTGCGCCGCGAAGTCGCCCGCGAGAGTCCCGCCGCGAGAGCCCGACGGCGTGTACGTCACGGCGAACGAGTCGAGGGTCACGGCGTACGGCGGCAGCGCGTCGAGGTCGACGAAGCGGCCCGGGTTGATCGACGCGTAGTTCATCTGCGAGTTGACGAAGCTCCCGCCCTCTTTCACGACGGCCTGCCCCGTGTAGGTGAGTCCGCCGCCGATGCCGACCGACAGCAGCACCCCGACGAGTGCGGCGTGGAAGACGAGGTTGCCGGTCTCGCGCGCGTAGCCCCGCTCCGCGGAGACGGATGCCACGGCAGGCCGCTTCCCCGCCGCGGGCTGGTCGTACCGCTCGACGCGGTAGCCGGCCTTCCGCAGCTGCGCCTGGGCGAGATCGACGGCGTGGGATGCCGCGTCGGCGGCATCCGTCCCTTCGGGCACCGCGATCACGCTCTCGGCGTGGTCGTCGAGTCGCGACAGTCGCACGGGGGTGCGCGGCGGGCGGGAGCGCAGCGCCTTCCAGTGGTGCTTCGCGCGCGGGAGGACGCACCCGATGAGCGAGATGAACAGCAGGATGTAGATCGCGGAGAACCACACCGACGAGTACACGTCGAACAGCTGGAGCTTCTCGTACACCCCGAACAGGTCGGGGTTCTTCGACTTGAAGTCGAGCACACCGTTGGGGTCGGCCGAGCGCTGCGGCACGATCGATCCGGGGATCGCCGCGATCGCGAGCAGCAGCAGGAGCACGAGCGCCGTGCGCATGCTCGTGAGCTGACGCCAGCCCCAGCGGAGCCACCCGACGACGCCGAGTCTCGGCTGGACGACATCGCGCCCGCCGTCGGCGTGGTCGGAGGGGCGGAGCGGATCAGAGGGGGAGTTCGACACCGCCGATCACCCCCTGCAGCTGCGACATGACGGCGGTCCAGACCCCGGTGACCATGAGGACGCCGAGGATGACGAGCAGCACGCCGCCGATGATGTTGACGGTACGGATGTGCCGCCGCAGGAACGCGACCGAGCGCGTCGCCCAGCCGAAGCCGACCGCGAGGAGCACGAAGGGGATGCCGAGACCGAGCGAGTACGCCACGGCGAGGATCGCGGCACGCCACGGGTCGGCGCCCGTGAACGAGATGGAGAGGATCGACGCATAGGTCGGCCCGATGCAGGGCGCCCAGCCGATGCCCATCGCGATGCCGAGCAGGGGTGCGCCGATGAGGCCGAGACCGCCGCGCACCTGGGGTTTCATGGTGCGCTGCGCGAAGCCGAACACCCCGAGGAAGACGAGCCCCATCGCGATGACGACGACGCCGAGCACGCGGGTGAGGAGTTCCTGGTACTGCACGAAGAAACGTCCGACGGTGCCGGCGAGCACGCCCATCGCGACGAACACGAGCGTGAACCCCGCGATGAACAGCACGACACCGAGGAGGAGCCGACCGCGGCCGCTCGGCCGCTCTGCGGGGCGCGCGGGCACGGATGCGCCGACACGGGGCGCAGCGGCTCCGCCGAGGAATCCGAGGTATCCCGGCACGAGCGGCAGGACGCACGGGGACAGGAAGGAGACGAGCCCCGCGAGCACCGCGATGGGGATCGCGAGCGACAGCGCCCCACCGAAGACGATGTCGCCGGGGTTCACGGGCGCATCCCGGTGCGGCGCGCGCTCACGAGCCCTCCGCCAGCACGTCGGCCACGATCGTGGGGAGGGACGTGTCGTCCTGGACCTGCCCGACGAAGCGCGCCGCGACGCGCCCCTGCCGGTCGACGACGAGCGTCGTCGGCGTCGCCTGCACCGACGTCCACTCCGCGAACGCGAGCTTCAGGTCGGCGTCGGAGACGGCGAGCAGCGACGGGTAGCTGATGCCGTACTTCTCCTCGAACGAGGTCGCACGCTCGGGCCCGTCGTAGATGTTGACCCCGAGGAACTCCGCACCGTCGGGCTTGGTCTGCTGGAACGTGCGCTCGAGGATCGGCGCCTCGACGCGGCACGGGGCGCAGTCGGCGTACCAGAAGTTCAGCACGAGGACTTTGCCCGCGTAGTCGGCGCTCGTGATGGTCGAACCGTCGATGGCCGTCCCGGTGAACTCCACCGTGCCGCCGCGCTGGTCGACGGGGATCTCCTGCACGCGCCCGTCGCCGGAGATGTACCCCTTGCCGGTGCCGCTCTGATACTGCTTCACGAGGTCGTCGTTCCCACCCGAGCACGCCGCGAGGGTGAGCGCGAGCGCACCGGCGACGACGGATGCCAGAATCCTCCGCATCACACCGCCCCCACATCCACGGCGCCGGCGGTCGTCGCGGGCTCCGCGTAGCCGACCTCTCGCCAACCGTTGCCGGTCCGCTCGAAGCTCGTCACGCTGGAGAGGGCGCAGCGCCGGCGACGCGGGTCGTGCTTCAGCGGCTCGCCCGCGACCGACAGGTGCGTCACCCAGATGGGGAGCTGGTGCGAGACGATGACCACGTCACCGCCGTCGGACTCGTCCCAGGCTTCGCGCATCGCGGCATCCATGCGCGCGACGACGTCCGCGTACGGCTCACCCCAACTGGGCACCGAGGGGTCGCGCAGGTGACGCCAGTTGAGCGGATTGAGGAGGGCGCGCTTCATGCGCTTGCCCTCGAAGACATTGGTCGGCTCGATGACACGGTCGTCGATGACCGGCTCGAGGCCGAAGAGCTCCGTGAACGGCTCGGCCGATTCGCGCGTGCGCTGCAGCGGCGACGCGTACAGCGCAGACACCGGGCGCCCCTCCCCCCGCAGGAACTCCGCGGCCGACCGGGCCATGGCGCGGCCGTCGTCGCTCAGGCGGTAGTTCGGCAGTCGCCCGTAGAGCACGCGCTGGGGGTTGTGAACTTCCCCATGGCGCACGAGGTGGAGGCGATCGGCGGGCACACCTTCAGTCTACGTGGGAGCCCCTTGTGGACGGGCTGAGAGACCACCGCACCACCCTCGCCCCGGGCGCGCGTTCGATTGCCACGACACGCGAAAACCCGGCCGGGATAGCCGCAGAAGGTGGCAAGCGGATGCCACGGGCATCCACAACCGGCGCGCGCGGCCCACGTAGACTGGACCCTCGTGAGTGAACGCACCCTTGTCAGCCAGCTGCAGTCCCGTGAAGACGGCCCCGTGTCGGTGTCCGGATGGGTCGAGACCGTCCGCGATCAGAAGAAGGTGCAGTTCGTCATCCTGCGCGATGAGACCGGCGCCGTGCAGCTCGTGAACCCCGCCACGCGCCCCGACCCCGAGGCGACGGACCAGGATGCCGCGGCGCTCGCCCTCACCGCCGTGATCTCCGAACTGTCGACCGGCACGTTCCTCACGGTCACGGGTGAGCTCAAGCACGACGAGCGCGTCAAGCTCGGCGGCGTCGAGATCAAGATCGGTGCGCTCGACGTGGCATCCGCCGCGCTGCCGGAGACCCCGATCGCGGCCGACAGCGGCATCGACAAGCGCATGGACTGGCGCTTCATCGACCTGCGCCAGCGTCGCAACGCCCTCATCTTCCGCATCGCGACGACGCTCGAGCACGCGATGCGCAGCTACTGGATCGACCGCGACTACGTCGAGCTGCACACGCCGAAGCTCATGTCGACGCCCGCCGAGGGCAACGCCGAGCTGTTCGCGCTGGAGTACTTCGGCGAGCAGACCGCGTACCTCGCGCAGAGCCCGCAGCACTACAAGCAGATGGCGCAGTCCGCCGGGTTCGGCAAGATCTTCGAGATCGGCGACGTGTTCCGCGCCGACCCGAGCTTCACGAGCCGCCACGCGACCGAG
The DNA here is from genome assembly GCA_029960085.1 of Microbacteriaceae bacterium PS02067. GTDB lineage: Bacteria > Actinomycetota > Actinomycetes > Actinomycetales > Microbacteriaceae > Microbacterium. Next base: position 8,440 of record JASCPG010000014.1, read on the forward strand.
TTCACCTCGATCGACGCCGAGATCTCGTGGATCGACGGCTACGAGGACGTCGCGCAGATGCAGGAGGAGCTCCTCGCGACCGCCTTCGCCGCCGTCGCCGAGAAGCACGGCGCCGAGATCAAGGAGCTGTTCGATGTCGACGTCGTCGTCCCGACGGTGCCGTTCCCGCGCATCCCGCTCGCCGAAGCGCGCGAGATCGTGACGGCCCGCGGGTACGAGATCCCCCGCACCGACGGCGACCTCGACCCCGAGGGCGAGCGCCAGATCTCCGCGCACGTGGAGGAGACCTACGGGCACCAGTTCGTCTTCATCACGGACTACCACCCCGAGATCCGCCCGTTCTACCACATGCGGGATGCCGCGACGGGGCTCACCAAGAGCTACGACCTGCTGTTCCGCGGCACGGAGATCACCACCGGCGCGCAGCGCGAGCACCGCATCGACGTGCTCGAGGCGCAGGCCCAGGAGAAGGGTCTGTCGCTCGAGGGTCTCGCCCACTACCTCGACTTCTTCCGCTACGGGGTGCCGCCCCACGGCGGGTTCGGGATGGGCCAGGCGCGCCTGCTGATGCTCCTGCTCGGCCAGGACTCGATCCGCGAGGTCACGTACCTGTTCCGCGGTCCCACGCGCCTCGCACCCTGACGCTGTCGAGCCCCACGCCGTCGCACCCGATTCTCTGGGTTGACGGATAGGAGCGACGCCCTAGGATCGCAAACGAGCGCGGCATCCTCGACCGTGCCGGATCCGAAGGAGTACTCCATGACCGACTGGGCCGCTGACGTCAAGATCTACCGTCCCGACGCCGATGACGCCGCTATCTCGGGCCTGCTCGACACCTACCGACTGGTCATGTCGAACCGGGACTCTGCCTACGTCGCGTTCTCCGACCCCACCGAGGTCGAGACCGTCAAGACCAACTTCCTCAAGAAGAAGCTCGGCCTCACCGAGTCCGACGAGGTCCTCGACGCCGCTCTCGCCGAGGTGGGCGAGACGCTGAAGGGCGACCGGACCAAGAGCCGCATCACCGTGTACTACCTGCTCGCAGAGAAGTTCGGCAAGCTCGGCCTGTTCTCCTGAGCCCCGCCTGACCTGGAACGGCCCCCGTGCGAACGGGGGCCGTTTTCGCGCCAGGCGCTCGCGCGATCCGGCGCGTCCCGCCCGCACCGCCCCCCCCGCACGCCGCCGATTTGCCCGGGCGTCGCCATCCGTTCACCTCGAACGCATCCGCGCGCCACCTCGCGTGCCTATCGTCCTCTCGTCCCCGTCGCGCTCGCCCCTTTCGGCGTGCGCGCCATCCCGAGAGGAAATCGAATGTCCACGTCGACCCTGCGTCGGATCGTTCCGACCATCGCGCTGATCACCGCTTCGGCGATCGCGCTCGCGGCCTGCTCGTCGGCCGCCGCCACCCCGTCCGAGAGCGGCTCGGATGCCGCCGCCGCGACGAGCGTCGCCGACTTCGGCACGTTCGCCGACCTCGAGGCCGCCGCGAAGGCCGAAGGCAAGCTCAACGTCATCGCGCTGCCGCGCGACTGGGCGAACTACGGCGAGATCATCGACGCCTTCAAGAAGAAGTACCCCGAGATCGAGGTCACCGAGCAGTCCCCCGACGTCTCGAGCGCCGAGGAGATCCAGGCGGCCACGACGAACGCCGGCCTCGACACCGCCCCCGACGTGTTCGACCTCGGCCTCACCGTGGCCCTGCAGAACACCGACAAGTTCGCCGCCTACAAGGTGCAGACGTTCGACGAGATCCCCGACGCGCTCAAGGAGCCGACGGGTCTGTTCGTCGGCGACTACGGCGGGTACATGTCGGTCGGCTACGACTCGAGCCGCTTCCCCGAGCCGAAGAAGATCACCGACCTCCTCGGCGCCGACTACAAGGGCTCGGTCGCGATCAACGGCGACCCGACGCAGGCCGGTGCGGCGTTCGCCGCCGTGGGGCTCGCGACGGTGCAGAACGGCGGCACGCTGGATGACTTCCAGCCCGGCATCGACTTCTTCGCCGACCTCCAGAAGGCGGGCAACCTCCTCAAGGTCGACGTGACCACCGGCACGATCGCCTCCGGCGAGACCCCCGTGGTCTTCGACTGGGACTACCTGAACGCGACGCACTCCGCCGACAACGCCAACTGGAAGGTCAAGGTCTTCTCGGGCGCCGGCTACGCGGGCTACTACAACCAGGCGATCAACAAGGACGCTCCGAACCCGGCCGCCGCGCGCCTCTGGCAGGAGTTCCTCTACAGCGACGACGTGCAGAACCTCTGGCTGGCCGGCGGCGCCCGCCCCGTGCGCATGGAGGCCATGACGAAGGCCGGCACGATCGACGAGGCCGCCGCGGCCAAGCTCCCCGCCGCCCCCTCCGACACGGTCGTCCCGACCGAGGCTCAGAGCAAGGCCGCCGGCACGCTCCTCGGCGAGAAGTGGGCCTCGGCCGTCCAGTGACACCCGCGACTGTCGCACCCGCTGCGACGAGCACAGGCCCCGGGTCGGAGCACCACGCTCCGACCCGGGGTCGGTCGCGTCGCAGCGCACCGTCCCTCACGTGGCTGGGGCTGCTCCCCTTCGCCGCGTACCTCCTCCTCTTCCTGGTCCTTCCGACCGTCCTCGCGATCGGCACCGGCTTCTTCGAGAAGAACGGCACGTTCACCTGGGCGAACATCTCCGCCCTCGTCGACCCCGTCGTCCTCACCGCGTTCTGGAACAGCACGTGGCTGTCGCTGCTCACCGCCGCCATCGGCGCGATCCTCGGTGCGCTCGTCTGCTACGCCGCGATGGGTCTTCCCCCGCAGGGCGCCGTACGCAGCGCGCTGGATGCCGCGACAGGCGTGCTCGCCCAGTTCGGCGGCGTCATGCTCGCATTCGTCTTCATCGCCACGATCGGCGTGCAGGGTGTCGTGACCCTGCTTCTCAAGGACTCGTTCGGCGTCGACCTGCAGCCGGGGACCTGGCTCTACTCGGTGCCGGGCCTCATCCTCCCCTACATCTACTTCCAGGTGCCGCTCATGGTCATCACGTTCCTCCCCGCCCTGTCGGCGCTGAAGTCTCAGTGGGCGGAGGCGAACCTCACGCTCGGCGGCACGCGGGCGAGCTTCTGGCTGCGGATCGGCCTGCCGGTGCTCGCGCCGTCGTTCCTCGCGAGCTTCCTGCTGCTGTTCGCGAACGCGTTCTCGTCGTACGCGACGGCCGCCGCCCTGGCGAGCCAGGGCTCGCAGATCGTGCCGCTGCAGATCCGCGCGGCGCTCACGAGCGAGACCGTGCTCGGGCGGGAGAACCTCGCGGGCGCCCTCGCGCTCGGCATGATCGTCGTCGTCGGCGTCGTCATGGCCCTCTACGCCCTCGTCCAGCGGCGCGCCGCGCGGTGGCAGTCGTGAGCGGGCCCGGCATCGCGCCCTCGCGGGCGACGCGCACCGTGATCGGCGTCGTCATCGGCATCCTGTTCGCGATCCCGCTGCTGTCGACGTTCCTGTTCACTCTGCGCGACCGCGAGAGCGGCGGGCTGTCGTTCGCCAACTGGGTGCGCGTGTTCGATCCCGCCAACACCCAGGTGCTCACGCCGATCTGGACGGGACTCGGCAACTCGCTCGTCCTCGCCGTCGTCACGGTCGTGATCGTCCTCGTGCTGCTGCTTCCGACGATGATCCTCATCGAGTTGCGCTTCCCGAACCTCGCCCGCGTGTTCGAGTTCGCGGTGCTGCTGCCGATCTCGATCCCCGCGATCGTGCTCGTCGTCGGTCTCGCGCCGATCTACCTGCAGATCGGACGCACGTTCGGCACGGGAACGTGGACCCTCGCCTTCGCGTACGGCATCACCGTGCTGCCGTTCGCCTACCGGTCGATCAAGGCTGCGATGGATGCCGTGGACCTCCGCACGCTCGCCGAGGCGGCCCGCTCGCTCGGCGCGGGCTGGCTCGCCGTCGTCGTCCGGGCGCTCGTCCCGAACCTCCGACAGGGGCTCCTCGCGGCATCCCTCGTCTCCGTCGCCGTCGTCCTCGGCGAGTTCACCATCGCGTCGCTGCTGAACCGTCAGGTGTTCCAGACCGCGCTCGTGGTGGCACAGAAGATCGACCCGTACGCGTCGGCGATCTTCACGCTGCTCTCGCTCCTGTTCGTCTTCCTCCTGCTCCTCCTCATCGGTCGCGCGGCCGCCTCGTCTTCACGGGGACGCCGCCGCGCCGGAAAGGCCTCGTCATGACCACCGCCGACTCCCCCGCGCGCGCCCTGCCGCGCACCTCCGAGAACCTGCTCCTGCACGAGACGGGCGAAGGCACGACGGTGCAGCTGGCCGGCATCGTGAAGGAGTTCGGCGCGACGCGCGTCCTGCACGGGGTGGACCTCGACATCGCCCCCGGCGAGTTCGTGTCGCTGCTCGGCCCGTCCGGCTGCGGCAAGACGACGCTCCTACGGATCCTCGCGGGGCTCGAAGACTCCACCGACGGCACCGTCTCCTTCGATGGGAAGGATGTCTCGCGGGTGCCGACCAACAAGCGCGACATCGGCATGGTCTTCCAGTCGTACTCGCTGTTCCCGCACCTCCGGGTCGTCGACAACACCGCGTTCGGCCTCCGCCGGCGCGGTGTCGGCGCCCGCGAGGCGGCGAAGCGCGCGCAGGATGCGCTCGAGCTGGTCGGGCTCGGGCACCTCGCCGACCGGTTCCCGCATCAGCTCTCCGGCGGTCAGCAGCAGCGCGTCGCCCTCGCCCGCGCCCTCGTCACGGAGCCCCGCGTGCTGCTCCTCGACGAGCCGCTGTCGGCGCTGGATGCCAAGGTGCGCGTGCAGCTGCGCGACGAGATCCGCCGCATCCAGCTGCGCCTGGGCATCACGACCGTCTTCGTCACGCACGACCAGGAGGAGGCACTCGCCGTCTCCGACCGCATCGCCGTCATGAACGCGGGGCGTATCGAGCAGATCGGCACGCCGGGCGAACTGTACGAGCGGCCCTCCTCCCCCGAGGTCGCGGCGTTCGTCGGGCTCTCGAGCGTCGTGCCGGCGGTCTCCGATGGCGCCGTCGCCCGCGTGTGGGGGCTCGAGCTGCCGCTGCTGCGCCCTGTGGATGCCGGTGCGGTGGAGATCTTCGTCCGCCCCGAGAACGTGCGGCTCGTCACGACCGCCGTGCCCGGCATCGACGCGACCGTGCAGGAGTCGACGTTCCTCGGCAGCTTCCGACGCACGCTCGTGCGCACCTCGGACGGTGCGATGATCACGCTGCAGCACCCCGTCGGCGAAGCGGTCACCTACGACGATGTCGTGCGCGTGTCGATCGATCCCGTTCCGGTGCTCGCCCGCGTCGCGTCCTGACGACAGCCTTCGAGGTCTGGGTGCGCGCCGCTCAGACCTCGAAGTCGACGGCGACGCGGTCGGAGACGACCGAACGGATGTAGCCGGCCACCGCCTGGTGGTCGGGGTGCGTCTGATACGCGTCGAGGCCGGCACGATCGGCGAAGTCCGCGACGAGGGCGACGTCCCAATTGCCGCCGCCGACGACGTCGGGGCCGATCGACAGGTCGACGATCGAGGGTACGACCTCCCGCAGCGCACCGAGGTCGGCCGAGACCTTCGCGGCCTGTGCGGCGCGCTCGACGGGGTCTTCCGTGCGCAGCTTCCAAGCGACGACGTGGCGGATCATGCGGGGTCCTTTCGGGAAGGGGTGCGCGTCGCGGCATCCTGCGTCGCGGCATCCTGCGTCGCGGCATCCAGTGCCGTGCGCAGCCGCGCCGCGTCGAGGCGCCAGTGCGCGTGCAGCCGGTCGTCGATGAGCACGACCGGGATCTTCTCCCACCACGTGTCGTACAGCGATGGGTCGTCGAGGATCGAGACCTCCTCGACCGAGACGGCATCCTCGTCGTAGTCGGCGACGACGACGTCGACGATCTCGCGCGCGACGTCGCAGAGGTGACAGTCGGGCTTCGAGATGATCGTCAGGGTGGCCACGGCATCCATCCTGCCAGGCGGGAGGGACCCGGGACGCGTCGCCATCCGGTCAGAGCGCGCGAGAGAAACACGAAGCGCCCGTCCCGGAGGACAGGCGCTTGTGTCGTTGCAGCGTGCGAAGAAGGATTACTTCTTGTTGCGACGCTGGTGGCGAGTCTTGCGAAGCAGCTTGCGGTGCTTCTTCTTCGCCATGCGCTTGCGGCGCTTCTTGATGACAGAACCCACGGAAAACCTCACTATGTCAGGGGTCTGGACGCGCATCTTCCGCGTCCGGGAACGGGCATCATGCAAAATGCCCTCGGAGTAGTCTAGCCGACGTCGGCGATGGGCCGATGCAGGGCGGCGGAGACGGCCGTCTCGGGCACGCGATAGCTGCGTCCGAAGCGCACGGCGGGGAGCTCGCCCGAGTGGACGAGACGGTAGACCGTCATCTTCGAGACGCGCATGATGTCGGCCACCTCTGCGACCGTCAGAAAGCGCACGTCAGCGAGTTCGGTCATCGGTTGCTCCCCAGCTTCCCACCCAGTACCTTCGGTCCACAGTAGAGCGTCGTGATGCGCGTGTAAACCTGTGTGACCGATGTGAGCGACCGGTGTCGCCGTCCGAGCACGGGTCAGCGCCCCGGAATGCGCTTGAGCACACTCTCGAGCGCGTGCTTCGTGGATGCCGCAGCGCGCCCGACCAGGTCGGCCGCTGCGACCGCGGAGTCGGGCAGGGTCGTCGCGGCGCCGACGACGCCGGCCGCGGCGACGCCGTCGTCGAAGAACGGCACGAGCCAGTCGTCGACTTCGTCGAGCGGCGCGGCCGACAGGCTGTAGTAGCGATGCTGACCCTCCTCCCGCACCGAGACGAGTTCCGCTTCGCGCAGCACCTTCAGGTGCTTCGACACGGTCGGCTGGCTGACACCCAGCTCGCCGACGATGAACGACACGCTCGTGCCGTGTTCGCCGGAGGCCGCACGCTCGCGCAGGAGCTGCAGGATGTCCCGACGGGTACCGTCGGCGATCACGTCGAAGATGTCCGCCATGTAGGTAGGTTAGCCCGCGCCGCGCCCCGAGTACCATGACAACGGTCGAGCCACACGAGACGAGGAGGCGGCCATGACGGACGAGTCCGTCGTCGTCCGCACGGGCCGGCGGCTGTCGGGCCTGCTCGCCCGCGCCGTGCACGGGATGCGAGAGCTGGCGATGGCCTCCCCCTCCCGCTTCGCGGTTCTCATCTTCAGTTCGCTCATCCTGCTGTTCACGGCGCTGTTCTCGCTGCCGGCGGCGGCGGCGGACGGCCGCACCACCCCGTTCGCCGACGCCCTGTTCACCGCGGTGTCGACGATCTGCGTCACGGGCCTGTCGACCGTCGACATGGCGACGCACTGGTCGCCGTTCGGACACGTGCTCGTCTACATCGGCGTCAACGTGGGCGCCCTCGGCGTGCTGACCCTGGCATCCATCCTCGGTCTCGTCATCTCGAAGCGACTGGGCCTGCGCGCGAAACTCCTCGCGGCGGGCGACTCGAACCCGCTGCGGGCCCACGGCGGCCCGGTCAATGAAGGCCAGACGGTGCGTCTGGGAGAGGTCGGTCAGCTCCTGTCGACAGTCGCCCTGTCGACGCTCGTCATCGAAGCCGTGCTCGCGGTGCTGCTCTACCCGTCGCTGCTCATCAACGGCGTCGACGCCGTGACGGCGCTCTGGGAGGCGCCGTTCTACGCGGCGATGTCGTTCACGAACACGGGCTTCACTCCCAACGCGGGCGGCCTCACCCCGTTCGCGCAGGACTACTTCTTCCTCACGGTGCTGATGGCGGGCGTCTTCCTCGGATCGATCGGGTTCCCGGTCATCTTCACGCTGTGGCGCCACCACTTCCACGTGCGCCGCTGGTCGCTCCACACGAAGCTCACCCTCATCACGACGGTGATCCTGTTCTTCGTCGGCGCGGGGGTCTTCCTCCTGCTCGAATACGACAACCCCGACACGCTCGGAGGCATGGATGCCTGGGACACGACCTTCCAGGCCTTCTTCCTTTCCGCGATGACCCGCTCGGGCGGATTCTCGATCGTCGACATCGGCCAGCTCAACGGGTCGTCGCTCGTCGTCGGGTCGATGCTCATGTTCGTGGGCGGCGGTTCGGCATCCACCGCCGGCGGCATCAAGGTGACGACCCTCGCGGTGCTCGCCCTCGCGGTGTTCTCCGAGGCGAAGGGACGCCCGTCCGTGCAGGCGTTCGGCCGCCGCATCCCGAGCGACGTGCAGCGCGTCGCCCTCTCGGTCGTCGCGTGGGGCGCCACGATCATCGCCCTGTCGACCATCACGATCGGCCAGCTCACGAAAGCGCCGATCGAACAGGTGCTCTTCGACGTGATCTCCGGCTTCGCGACGGTGGGGCTCTCGACGGGCCTCACGGCGACCCTCCCCGACCCCGCCGTGTACGTCCTCGCGCTCACGATGTTCATGGGGCGCGTTGGTACAGTGACACTCGCCGCGGCCGTGGCCGCGACATCCCGTTCGCAGCACTATTCGCTGCCCGTGGAAAGGCCCATCGTTGGTTGAGCAGCTGCGCAATGACGCTCCCGTCCTCGTCATCGGCCTCGGTCGATTCGGCGCCGCCTGCGCGGGTGAGCTCGACCGACTCGACCGCGAAGTGCTCGCGATCGACGAGAGCCTCGACCTCGTGCAGAAGTGGTCGGAGCGCGTCACCCACACGGTGCAGGCGGACGCGAAGAACATCGAGGCGCTGAGGCAGATCGGGGCGCAGGACTTCCAGGTGGCGGTCGTGGCGGTCGGGTCCTCGATCGAGGCATCCGTGCTCATCACCGCGAACCTCGTCGACCTCAAGGTCCCGCAGATCTGGGCGAAGGCCGTCTCGCAGAGCCACGGAAAGATCCTCGCCCGCGTCGGCGCGAACCACGTGATCTACCCCGAGCGCGAGGCCGGTGAGCGCGTCGCACACCTCGTGTCGGGCCGCATGCTCGACTTCATCCGCTTCGACGACGACTTCGTGCTGGCGAAGATGTACCCGCCGAAGTTCATCCGCGGCATCGGCCTCAACGAATCGGGCGTCCGCTCGAAGTACCACGTCACGGTCGTGGGCGTGAAAAGCCCCGGCAAGCCGTTCCGATATGCGGAGGCGGACACCGTCGTGACGAACCACGACCTCATCATCGTGTCGGGGACGAACTCCGACATCGAGCGGTTCGCGTCGCTCGACCGCTGAGCGCGTCTACGGCGCGTCAGGCGCCCGCTCAGGCGCCGGCGGCGAGTTCGCGGGCGCGGGCGAGCGCCGCGTCGGTGGCCTCCGAGAGGATGCCGGAGAGGTTCGCTCCCTGCAGCACGGCGATCGCGCGCTCGGTCGTGCCCTTCGGGCTCGTCACGCGGCGCCGGAGTTCGGCGGGGTCCTCGCCCGTGGCATCCAGCAGCGCTGCGGCCCCGATGAAGGTCTGCTCGGCCATGAGCCGGGCATCCGCGTCGCTGAAGCCCTTGCCGCGCGCGGCTTCGGTGAGGTCTTCGATCAAGAGGTAGACGTAGGCGGGGCCCGACCCGGAGATCGTCGACAGGGCGTCGATCTGATCCTCGGGGACGTCGATCACGACGCCGCACGTCTCGAACAGCGCGCGCACGAGATCCATGTCGGCGGCCGATGCCGTCGAGCCGCTGGCGATGCCGGTGACGGCCTTGCCGACGACCGCCGGGGTGTTCGGCATCGCCCGGACGATGGCGACATCGCCGCCGACGATCTCCTCGAACGTCGCGATCGTGACGCCTGCGGCGAGCGACACGACGATCGTGCCGGGGCGGAGGGCCGGGGCGATCTCGCGGAGGAGATCGGGCACCATGACCGGCTTGACGCCGACCAGCACGATGTCTGCGGCGGCCGCGGCGGCGGTGTTCGCGGTGGCATCCTGCTCGAGCGCAAGGCTCGTGACGCCGGGGAGCGCGGCGAGATCGGCTGCCTTGGCGACGGTGCGGTTCGTCACCGTCACGGTGGGTGCGAGACCCGAACGGACGAGGCCCTGCAGGATGGCACCGCCCATCGAACCGGCGCCGAGGATCGCGATCGGAGGAAAGGTCTGGGGCATGGCTCCATCCTACGAGCGGATCCTTACCTGAGACCCAGTTCAGGTGGATGGATGTCGGGAGTAGGATGCGAGCATGACCCTCCTGGACGGCATCACTTCGCGTCTCATCGACACCGACCGACTGACTGTGAACATCCTCGAGCGGGCCGGCGACGATCCCGCCACGGCACCCGAGCACACGGTCGTGCTCGTGCACGGCAACGTCTCGTCGAGCCTGTTCTGGCAGGAGCTCATGCAGGACCTGCCCGGCGATCTCCGAGTCATCGCGATCGACCTCCGCGGCTTCGGCGGCACCGAGAGCGCGCCGGTCGACGCGACGCGCGGCGTCCGTGACTTCAGCGACGATGTGCACGCGACCCTCGCGGCACTCGGGCTCGAGACGGCGCACCTCGTCGGCTGGTCGATGGGCGGCGGCGTCGTCATGCAGTACGCGATCGACCACCCGGTGCTGTCGCTGACCCTGCAGGCCCCCGTCTCGCCCTACGGCTTCGGCGGCACGCGCCGCGACGGCAGCCGGCTCACCGACGACGATGCGGGCTGCGGCGGCGGCGGGGCGAACCCCGACTTCGTGCAGCGTCTCACCGACCGTGACACGACCGACGAGGCGCCGACGTCGCCGCGGAGCGTCTTCCGCTCGGGCTACGTCGCGCCGGGCTATACGAGCGAGCACGAGGACCTCTGGGTGGAGTCGATGAACACGACCTCCACCGCCGAGGGCAACTACCCGGGCGACGGCGAGGAGAGCGCGAACTGGCCGGGCTTCGCCGCCGGGAGCACGGGTGTGCTCAACACCATGGCGCCGCGATGGTTCGACACGTCCGGCATCGTCGACATCTCGCCGAAGCCGCCCGTGGTGTGGGTGCACGGCACGGCCGACGCGATCGTGTCGGATGCCTCGTTCTTCGACCTCAATCACCTCGGCGCACTCGGGGTCATCCCCGGCTGGCCCGGCGATGAGGTCGCCCCCGCGCAGCCGATGGTCTCGCAGACGCGCGATGTGCTGGATGCCTACCGCGCCGCCGGCGGCGAGGTCACCGAGGTCTCGCTGGAAGGAGTCGGACACTCGCCGCATCTCGAGCGCCCCGCCGAGTTCCGCCGAGCCCTCCTCGAAGTGATCGGCTACATCGGTCGACCGGCGTACCCCGCGCCGCCGACCGAGACGATCATCCTGAGCTCGTCGGACTGAGAGGCCCCGCCGGGCCCGACCGGCTCGTCGGCCCGGGACGCCCCTCAGCGCCGGGCGTCGAAGAACGCGCGCAGCAACGCCTGCGCCTCGGTTTCGCGCACGCCGCCGACGACCTCGGCGCGCACGGGGAGTCTCCGGTCGCGCAGCACGTCGTAGACGGAGCCCGCCGCGCCCGCCTTCTCGTCCCACGCGCCGAAGACGACCCGGCCGACGCGGGCCTGCAGGATCGCCCCCGCGCACATGAGGCACGGCTCGAGGGTCACCGTGAGCGTGCATCCCTCGAGGTTCCACGAGCCGACGGCGTCCGCCGCGGCGCGCAGGGCGACGACCTCGGCGTGCGCGGTGGGATCGTGGCTCTCTTCGCGGGAGTTCCGCCCTTCGCCGATGATCGCGCCCGCGGCATCCGTCACCACCGCGCCCACCGGGATCTCGCCCACCTTCTCCGCCGCAGCGGCGAGCACCAGCGCGCGTGCCATCGCGTCGTCGTCGGCCGGCGGAGTCGGAAGAGTCACCGCTCCAGCGTAGGGCCGGTCGGCATCGCGGCGATGAGGAGTTCGTCCCATCGCTGCGCGCGAGCGAGCGATCTATGCTGAACCGCGCAGAAGGAGACAGATGGCTGAACACAGGATCGACACCGATCGGATCGATGTTCCGCTCGCGAGGCGACCATGACGGCGCTTCGCTCGCGCCCGTTCGCCCATCGCCTCGTCATGGTCGCGATGGACCCCGCGTGGACCTCGGTCGGCGTGGCCGCCACGCGGCCGGTGACCTCAGGTGAGGTCTTTCGGGGGTTCATCCGCATCGGCTGCGGCGACGACGCCCGCTACGGATACGTGGCGGGACGCATTCAGTGGCTGCGCGACGGATCGCCCGTCTCCGCAGGCATCCTGTTCCAGGTCTCCCCGTCGCTGCGGACCGAACCGACGTCCTACCCCTCTGACGGACGGCGCTTCCGCGAGGTGGGCGAAGCCGCGGTCACAGCCGACCCCGGCCTGTTCGCAGAGCTGAGTGCGGGGTACGCACGGTGATCCGTCGGTGACGGCGATCCCGCGCGGGCCCGCGCAGGCGTCGCCGAGGCATCCACCGTCACCGGACCGCCTCTCGACGCCGCACATCGACCAGTTCGCCGACGCACAGCGATCGTCGGATGCCATCGTGCTGTCCGCCGCATGGGGACCTCGCCCCATTCGACGACTCAACCGGGGGCTGAGGCGGGCCACCTCGACACCCTAGGCTGGATGCCATGCGCGTGCACGTTGCCGATCACCCCCTCATCACCCACAAGCTGACCGTGCTGCGCGATGAGCGCACGCCGTCGCCGGTGTTCCGCCAGCTCACCGAGGAGCTCATCACGCTCCTCGCCTACGAGGCGACGCGGGCCGTGCGGGTCGAGGAGGTCGAGATCCAGACTCCCGTGACGACCACGATCGGAGTGCGCATCAGCGAGCCGCGGCCGCTCGTCGTCCCGATCCTGCGCGCAGGCCTCGGGATGCTCGAGGGCATGGTGAAGCTCCTGCCGACCGCCGAGGTCGGGTTCCTCGGCATGGCGCGCGACGAGGAGACGCTCCAGCCCTACACGTACGCCGAGCGGCTCCCCGACGACCTCAGCGACCGGCAGTGCTTCGTCCTGGACCCCATGCTCGCCACGGGCGGCTCGCTCGGCGCGGCGATCGACTTCCTGTTCGCGCGGGGCGCGCAGGATGTCACGGCGATCTGCATCCTCGCCGCTCCGGAGGGCCTCGCGAAGATCGAGGAGCTCGTCGGCGACCGTGACGTCACCCTCGTGCTCGGCTCGCTCGACGAGCGTCTCAACGACAAGGGGTACATCGTCCCCGGGCTCGGCGACGCGGGCGACCGCCTGTACGGCACGGTCTGACGCTCACGGTCTGACGCTCGAGCATGCGCGCGCGGTTCAGCCGCGTCGGCGATCCGGCAGAGCCGAGCGTCAGGAGTTCGTGCTGCGCCCCGTCTCCTGCTCCCAGAACTCGAGCTGCTGGGTCAGCGCCTTGGCGAGCTCGAACACCTGGTGCGGGGGGATCCGCACGCGCTGCACGACCCGCCCCGGCACGACGGTGATGGGGTTCCCTTCGGCATCCGTCGCCGACTGCGGCGGACGCGCGAGGGATACGAAATCCATCACGAAGACGTCGGGCGTGTGCCAGACGTTCGCGAAGTCGGCGTAGCTGCCGGGAACCGCCTCGGGCGGCAGGTCGATCTCGAACTGGCGGGGCGCTTCGTCGGCCATGTCATCCCTCGGCTTCGGTGATGGGCGGATGCCGCGAGTCTAGGCTCACGCCGCACCCACCAGGCGTGCGAACGCGCTCAACCGGGCGACGCCGTCGGGCGTGCGGGGCAGATCGTCGAGGAGCCCCGTGCCGTACACGACGTACGCCGTGTGCTCCGCGCGCGAGATCGCGACGTTGAGGCGGTTCTGCAGCAACAGGAACTCGAGTCCGCGTGGTGCATCACGCCCCGAGGACGCCGCGAGCGAGACGATCGCGACCGCCGCCTCCTGCCCCTGGAACTTGTCGACGGTGCCGACCGGCACGTCGGAGAAGCCGGCTGCAGTGAGCGCCTCTTCGACGACGACCTGCTGGGCGTTGTAGGGCGTGACGACGATGAGGTCGTCCGCACGCAGCGCCCGCGGCTCGGCGCCCTCCGCCGAGGTCCACGTCCGCCCTACGAGATCACGGACGATGTCGACGACGGCATCCGCCTCTTCGGGCGATGCGGTGGAGTTCCCCGTGTGCCCGAGCGGGACGGGGACGACGCCGCTCTCGACCCCCGCGAGGTGGCGGCCGGACGTCGAAGGATGCGCGGCGAGCCGCCCCTCGTAGGACAGCTGCGACACGGGCTCGGCGACCTCGGGACGCATCCGACGCGTCTGGGCGAGGAAGTACCCGCGATCCTCGGGGATGACGGACGCGCCGTCCATGACCCAGCCGAGCGCCGACGTGTCCACGGGTTCGGGATGGGTGCCCTGACTCACCTGCGGCAGCTGCTGCGGATCGCCGAGCAGCATCAGGCGCTCCGCGGCCACCGAGACGGCGATCGTGGACGCGAGCGAGAACTGGCCCGCCTCGTCGATGACGAGGAGGTCGAGGCTCCCCCGCGGCACCCTCCCGGGGTGGCTGAGGTCCCACGCCGTGCCGCCGATCACGAAGCCCTCCGGATGCTCCGCCGCGAACCCCGCGTAGCCGTCCTTCGCGATCGGGGTGAACGGCGGCTCCGCCGCGCCGCCGGCCTTGAGCGCCTTCGCGACCTGCGCCTTCGGAACGCCCGCCGCGACGATCCGCTCGAGCATGTTCTCCACGACCGCATGGGACTGCGCGACCACCCCGACGCGGTAGCCGTGCTCGGCCACGAGCCGCGCGACGACATGCGAACCCACATAGGTCTTGCCCGTACCGGGCGGCCCCTGCACGGCGAGATAGCTGTGGTCGAGGTCATGGACGGATCGGACGATGTCATCCACGTCCGTCCCCGTGCCGCGCACGAGCGCGCCGCCCCGCGTGCGCGGCGCACGGCGGAGCAGGAGGTCGGTCGCCGCGTCGTGCGGGAACGCGTCGGATGCCTCGGGCGACGCCTCGATCACACGGTCGGCCCAGTGGTCGATCGCGGCCTGCTGGCTACCGGCCTGCGGGGGCGCAGGCGGGGTCAGCGCGATCGGCAGCTCCTGCCACGTGAACCCCGCGAGGGAGTTCTCCTCGACGATCACGCCGTCTTCGAGCGCGTCGACGACCCGCACCGTACGGGCCGCGTGGATCCAGCGCGGACTCGTGTCGAGTGGGAACGGCGTCGGCAGTTCGTACAGGACGTACGTCGACGTGTCGGCGGTGAGCTTCGTGCCGGGCGCGAGGTCGCCGCGCAGTTCTACGACTCGACGCTGCACGCGGGCGCCCTCGGGGACGTGCCAGTCGGTCAGCACGCGGGAGCGGTCATGGTCGAACACGACGACGTCACGGGTGTCCTCCCAGACCGACACGGGTTCGCGCAGACGCAGGAAATGCGTCGCCCAGAACGTCTTCGCCTCGCGCGGGTAGTAGTCGATCGCCGCCGACCCGAGCTTCAGTGCGGCGACGGCGCGATCGTCGGGCGCCGCCGCGAGGGCGGCGTCGCCGGCGAGCCGGGAGAGCGTCTCCGCCCGGTGCGAGGGCTCATACGGGCGCTCGTTCTGGTCGATGTCGGCGGACGGCGTGAGGTGCGCCTCGCGCGCACGCTCGACGAGCCAGTCACGCAGCCGTCGCGTCGAGACGCAGTCGTAGCGGTTGTAGTCGGCCAGATCGTCGAGGACGGCCCGGCCCGCGGCATCCTCCCCCGCGTCGACGAGCGTGCGGGCTTCCACGTACTTCACGATCGAGTCGTCGCCGCGCTGCACATCGCTCGTGCGCACCTCGTCGCCCATGTAGAGGGGCTCGAGCTTCTTGATGGAGTACGACCGCGATCCGACTCGCAGCGCGCGCCGCACGACGGGGTACAGATCGACGAAGACCCCCTCGCGCAACAGCTGGTCGACCTCGGCCTCACGCACGCCGTACCGCGCCGCCATCGCCAGCAGGTGGGTCGTCTCGTAGGGCGCGTAGTGGTAGATGTGCATCCCCGGATGGGCCCTGCGCCGGAGGGCGACCACGTCGAGGAACGCCTCGAACGCCTGCCTCTCCTCGCCGAACGTGTGCGCCCAGAGCGCGGTGTACTGCTCTGTGTCGTCGACCCAGCCGAAGAGGTAGTCGATGCCCCACTGCGGTGCGCCGCCCGGCGGTGGTGTCTCGGTGTAGAGCGGATCGCCCTCGAAGTCGAAGAAGATGTCGCCGTGGTCGGGGCGGGGCAGGGCTCCGATGGCCTTCGGGAAGAAGACTTCGTAGGTCGGCACGGCATGCGGATCCGTCGCCTCGCCGACACCGCCCGCCGGGCTGTCCAGTTGCAGTCGCGCCTGGGTGCGGAGCCCCGTGAACGTGTCCCACGACATCCGCTCGGGGGCCTCTCGGGCTCCGGCGAGATCATCGATCGTGCGGATGCCCGCGGAGCGGAGGCGATCGCGCTGGACGGGCCGCATGCCCGCGACCAGCAGCAGATCGCGATGCGTCACGACTTCGGCGCCGCACGTCGCGCAGCGCCCGCACGCGATGACGCGCAGGTCGCCGCGCTCATCCCCCCACGGGATCGGCGCACCCGTCGCACCGGATGCCAGATCTCGGTCGGCGATCAGGGCACGCAACCGTTCGCGGCGCAGGCGGAAGACCGGCATGAGGTCGCGGACGCGGTGCTCGGAGGTCGTCCCGTCACCGAGCAGAAGCTCGACGCGGTCGCCGTGCGGGACGTCGAGGCGGTCGAGCTGGTCGACATATGCCGCGAGCTGCATGAGCGCGGTGACGCGGGCGCGGCGGGCGAGCTTCGTGTCCTGCACGAT
Organism: Microbacteriaceae bacterium PS02067; assembly: GCA_029960085.1. Classification (GTDB taxonomy): domain Bacteria; phylum Actinomycetota; class Actinomycetes; order Actinomycetales; family Microbacteriaceae; genus Microbacterium. The sequence goes on from JASCPG010000014.1 coordinate 25,030, forward strand.
CCAGCGCCCGTCCTCCCCGCGCAGGAGGAAGTCTGCGAACCCGACGAACTCGTCGGTGGCGAACACGGCCTGGTAGACGACGTCGACCCGCGGGTCGGCGAGCGCCGCATTGGTCGCGGCGACGGCAGCGGCGATCGCCTCGGCATCCGACGAGCGGGTCTCGGGCAACTCCACCACGCGCCCGGCCCCCGGGAATGCCGCCCGATAGGCGTCGAGCTGGCGTAGCTCGTGTTGGGTGCCGAGCCGGCCGGCGCGGGCGAGGGTCTCATCCTCGGGTTCGACGACCTCCGGCACACGCCCGAGCTTCGCGTCGATCCTGCGGAGCCAGGCGAACTCGCACTCGGCCGCGGCTTTGAGGTCGCTCGCGCTCCAGACGACCCGCCGTTCGTCGCCCTGTTCGATGAGTCTCATGTCACCCTTCCGTCACCGACCCTAGCCGCGCCCACAGACACCCGCCCTTCAGCCTCGACCCACGCCCATCTCTCCTCCAAACTGCAGGAGCAGGTGTGACTGGTGTTGCCCCGAACGTCTTGTGAGCCACTCCCGCCCCACTCCGTCCTGCGGTTTGGCAAGCACCCGCCCCACGGGGCCCAGGCCCCGCCCGACCGACGCCCCCCCGGGCGCATCCGCCGCCCGCCCCTTCAGCGCCGACCCACGCCCGCCTCTCCCCCAAACTGCAGGAGCGGGTGTGACGGGTGTCGCCTCGACCGGCCCGTGAGCCACTCCCGCCCCACCCCGTCCTGCGGTTTGGGGGCCCGAGGGCGGGGCCCAGCCCGGCGAGCGTGCGCCGCACCTGCCAGACTGGGCGTGTGAGCGAGACCCTTCCGTTCGAGAGCATCTACCGGCACGGCTTCGCGCGCGTCGCGGCGTGCACGATCCCCGTCGCGATCGCCGACCCGGCCGCGAACGCCGCCGCCGTCGTCGCGGCGGCGCGCGAGGCGCACGAGGCGGGGGCGGCCGTCGCGGTCTTCCCCGAGCTGTGCCTCACGGGGTACGCGATCGACGACCTCGTCATGCAGGACGTCGTCCTCGACGGGGCTCGCGGCGCGATCGCCACCGTGGCTGCCGCGTCCCGCGAACTCCGGACGCTCCTGGTCGTGGGCGCGCCGCTCCTGCTCGGCAACCGGCTCTACAACTGCGCCGTCGTGATCCATCGCGGCGCCGTGCTCGGAATCGCCCCGAAGTCGTACCTGCCGACGTACCGCGAGTTCTACGAGGCGCGCTGGTATGCGAGCGGCACGGATGCCCCCGAGAACACCCTCCTCGGCGACACCGAGGTGCCGGTCGGAACGGACCTCCTCTTCGAGGCATCCGACGTTCCGGGCCTCGTCGTGCACGCCGAGGTCTGCGAGGACATGTGGGTGCCCGTGCCGCCGTCTTCGACCGCAGCCCTCGCCGGCGCGACGGTGCTGCTGAACCTCTCCGGCAGCCCCATCACGGTCGCTCGCGCCGACGACCGCCACCTGCTCGCCAAGTCCCAGTCGTTCCGGTGCAACGCCGCGTACGTGTACGCCGCGGCCGGCCAGGGCGAGTCCACGAACGACGTCTCGTGGGACGGGCAGACCATGATCTACGAGTCGGGCACCCTCCTCGCCGAGACCGAGCGCTTCCCCGACGGACCGCGGATCGCCATCGCCGACATCGACCTCGACCGGCTCCGTCAGGATCGCCTCCGCCAGGGCACGTTCGACGACAACCGCAGCGCGACCTGGACGACGGCGCAGCGGATCCCGTTCCGGGTGGACCCCCCGTCATCCGTCACGACGCTCCGTCGCCCCCTCGACCGCTTCCCGTTCGTGCCCGACGACGCGGCCCGGCTCGACCAGGACTGCTACGAGGCGTTCAACATCCAGGTGTCGGGCCTTGAGCAGCGTATGCGCGCGATCGGCTCGCCGAAGCCCGTCATCGGCGTCTCCGGCGGCCTCGACTCGACGCACGCCCTCCTCGTCGTCGCACGTGCGATGGACCGCATGGGCCGCCCGCGCAGCGACATCCTCGCCTACACGATGCCCGGCTTCGCGACGAGCGATCACACCAAGACGAACGCGATCCGCCTGGCCGAGGCGATCGGCGCGACGATCGAGACGATCGACATCCGCCCCATGGCGACCGAGCTGCTGCAGGGCATCCGGCATCCGTTCGCCGACGGCGAGCCCGTGTACGACGTCACGTTCGAGAACGTCCAGGCCGGCGCGCGCACCGACTTCCTCTTCCGCCTCGCGAATCAGAACGGCGGCTTCGTCGTGGGCACATCCGACCTGTCCGAACTCGCGCTCGGCTGGGCGACGTACGGCGTCGGCGACCACATGAGCCACTACGCCGTCAACGCGGGCGTACCGAAGACGCTCATCCAGCACCTGATCCGCTGGGTGATCGCGCACTCCGACGACGCGACGCTGAGCACGGATGCCAAGGTCGTGCTGCAGTCGGTGCTCGACACCGAGATCAGCCCCGAACTCGTGCCGGCCGGTCAGGACGGCAAGGTGCAGTCGACGGAGGACACGATCGGTCCGTACGCGCTGCACGACTTCGCCCTGTTCCACGTTCTCCGCTACGGGATGCGCCCCTCGAAGATCGCGTTCCTCGCCGAGCAGGCGTGGAGCGACGCGGATGCCGGCGCGTGGCCTCCCGGGTTCCCGGAGGCCGACCACTACGCGTACGACCGCGCGACGATCGTGCGCTGGCTGCGCGTGTTCCTCAGCCGCTACTTCGGCTTCGCGCAGTTCAAGCGCTCCGCGATCCCGAACGGGCCGAAGGTGCTGCCGGCCGGGTCGCTCTCGCCTCGCGGCGATTGGCGCGCGCCGAGCGACGGCAATGCCCGCGTGTGGCTCGCCGAACTCGACGACGCGCTCGGCGAAAGCGTCGACGAGAAGGCGTAACTCCCAGGGGCCTCGGCGCCCGGCGGCCCAGACGCGTCAGGATTCCTTGGGAAGGATCCCGACGGCGATCGTGATGACCCAGGCGTCGCGCGACGCGTCGACGAGCTCGTACTTCATGTTGCGGTCGGCGATCCAACCCTTGTGTCGGCCGGTGTCCAATCGCACGTGCTCCGGCGCGACGCGCACGCCGCGGCCGTCCGCTTCGAGCACGGCCTGCACGCGCACCCAGTGCTGCAGGAGGTCGGGAATGTTGTTCTCGTCGAAGAGCCGGGAGTGCCGTTGCATGGTGCGCACGTCTGCCGCGTCCGGGGTGAGGTCGCGGATGTCGATGCCGAGCGGGAGCGCGGGGTCGCAGATCGCGACGACGGTCGCGGCGCGATAGCTGGCGGTCACGATCGCGATGGGGAGTTCGACGCCGTCGCGTGAGGCGATGAGGCGCGTGTGGTAACCGAACCCGCGCGGCGCCTCGCGTTCGATCTTCACCTCGCGCACCTCGCAGCCGAGCTTCGCCGCGATCAGCTCCTTCGCGAGGATGCGACGCCGGTCGTGGACCGTGGTCGCCGGGTCCCAGCCGAGTCGCGCCGAAACGCCCGCGGGAGTGTCCAGAAGCACCGTCTGCATAGCCATTCCGCCATCATGACGCACGAGAGGGCCTCTCGGCCAACCCGACGCTCGTGGATAATCCCGGCAGTGCGAGACTGGAGGCATGAAGCTGCTCGTCGCCGCCCTCGCGTCGGAACTCGTCGCGTTCGACCCCGACCCGGAGGGTTTCGAGCGACTCGTGACGGGACCGGGCAAGCTCCAGGCGACGTATGCGCTGACGCACCGGCTGGATGCCGCGGATGCCGCCCCCGTCGACGAGATCGTGGTCGTCGGGACCGCCGGGTCGCTCGACCCCGCCGTCTCGGGGCTCCACGAGATCGCGGCCGCGATCCAGCACGATGTGACCGACATCGACGGGATCGCCGGTCAGCACGTCTCCCTCCCGGCGCGCGTGGAGACCGGGCGCGGCACGGCGACGATCGCGACGGGCGACAGCTTCGTGGACGACGCGGATGCCGTGGCATCCATCCGTGCCCTCGGCGCGACCCTCGTCGATATGGAGACGTACGCGTACATCTGGGTGGCGCAGCGCTTCGGCATCCCGATCACGGTCCTGAAGGCGGTATCGGACAACGCCCAGGACGATGCGATCACCGATTGGCGGGATGCCGTGGCGGCGTGCAGCGTACAGCTGCGGGCGGAAGTGCGCGAACGCTACAGGGTCTGATCCCGATACCCTCTACTTGCCGCTGGACCACCGAAGAGCGGCCCGAACAGAGGACCACGATGTCGACCACCCCGCCGACCGACCCCACCCAGCCGACCCCTGCTCCGAGCGACGCCCAGCCGACGGAGGTCTATCCCCCCGCGACCGGCGGCTACGGTGCGTCGTACGCTGCTCCGGCCGCTCCGTCCGCACCGGAGTACGCCGCGCAAGCGCCCTACACCGCGCCGCCCGCCGCGCCCTACGATGCGACGGCCCCATACGGCACACCCGCCGGCTATTCGGCAGTCCCCTCCTACGGCGCACGCGCCGGCTACCCGGCGCCGACCGGCCCCGACACCCGGTCGAAGGGTGTCGCCTGGACGGCGTTGATCCTCGCGGTCGCCGGCATCCTCCTGTGCCTACTGGGCTTCGTCCCCCTGCCGTGGCTGGGGTTCTTCGCGGTGCTGATCGGTTCGGTCGCGCTCCTCGCCGCGTTCGTCGTCTCGATCGTGGGACTCGTCGGACGGCGCAACGGCGGCAAGGGGCTGAGCGTCACGGCACTCGTCCTGTCCGTCGTCGGGTCGGTGGTCGCCGGTTTCGCGCTCCTCGCCTCCCTGATCTTCGTCGGCATCGCCACCGTGAACACGTCGATCGACTCGTTGCCGAGCACGCAGACCTCGGACGAGGCATCCGACGGCAGTTCGGGGACAACCGACGATTCCGCCACGACGGATGACACGACCGACGGTTCGGCCGATCAGTCCGCATCCGAGGCGGCGTACCTCGCAGCGGTCCGGCCCGAAGTCAACGACATCATGATGGGCCTCAGTTCGTCCGTGACGTCTGCGGACATCGAGAAGCTGTTCCCCGACGAGTCCCTGCTGCTGATCGGACGCGCTCTGCTCGTCACCGGCGAGAGCGGCATCGACTCGATGCTCGACTCGACGGTCGAGGCAGCCGGCGGCGCAGTGACGGCCGACCAGGTGCGCCCGCTGTACGAGGCGATCTACCAGGCAGCGGACGCGTACCTGCGCTGATCCGGCGGCGCCCGTCGCGCGATGCGTGAGCATCGTGCATCGCGCGACGGCCGACGCCCCGGATTGAGCGTCAGGGTGCGGCGGGCGCGTCCTGCCGAATGACGCTCGGACCTTGCGGGGTCCCCTCGACGACGAGCTGTGCGGGGAGCTGCTCCTTCATCGCCTCGACGTGGCTGATCACCCCGACGGTGCGTCCGCCGGCACGGAGCGCGTCGAGCGTGCGCATGGCGAGCTCTAGCGTCTCGGGGTCGAGCGAGCCGAAGCCCTCGTCGACGAACAGGGTGTCGAGCCGGATCCCGCCCGCCCGCGAGGTGACGACCTCGCCGAGGCCGAGGGCCAGGGCGAGGGAGGCGAGGAAGGTCTCCCCACCGGACAGCGACTGCGGCGTGCGCAGGCGCCCCGTGTGAGCGTCGAGCACGTCGATGCCGAGGCCCGAGGCGCGCCCGCGCGCGGCACGCGCGTCGGAGTGGTGCAGCGAGTACCGACCCGCCGACATCTCGCTGAGGTGGAGGTTCGCCGCAGTGACGATCTCCTCGAGTTCCGCCGCGAGCACGAACGTCTCGAGATCCATCTTCATGGTGTTCGGCGCACGGCCCGCGACGGTGTCCGCCAGCCGAGTGATGGATGCCGCGTCGCGCTCGACCTCGGCGACGGCCGCAGCGGCGCCGTCGGCGTCGACGGCGAGCGCGCGCAGTCGCTCTGCCGTGTTCTCCGCGTCGCGGTGCGCGGCGATCGCGTCGGTGCGCGCGGCATCGGTCTCCACGGCGGTGCGCACGGCGGCCTCGACCGCGGCCTCGTCGATCTCGTCCCCTTCGTCGACGAGTTCGAGTTCGAGTTCGAGCAGGCGCTGCCGGGTGGCGGTGAGGTCGGCGGCGTGGCCGGCTGCCTGCGCGTCGAGGTCGTCGATCGTCGCCGCATCGAGGAAAGCCGCCCGCACGGCATCCGCGCCGTCGAAGGGGCTCCTCGCGAGCTCCCGCTCGACGTCGGCCCGGACTGTCGTGAGGGTGCGCGTGCGTTCCTGCGCCAGCGCTCGCGCGTCCGCGAGATCGCGCGCGCGCCGGCGTTCTGCCTCGCCGTCCGAGACACGCGCGGCGACCGAGGCGGCATCACCCCGGGCTTCCGCCACGGCGGCAGCCATGCGGGCGATGTCGGATTCGATGGCGGAGCGCGCTTCGCGGTCGGCGGTGCGCCGGACATCGGTCTCCGCGCGCGCGGCCTCGTCCCGCGTCTGCTGCGCGTCGAGGTCGGTGCGCTCTGCGAGCAGCGCGTCGCGCCGCACGGCGGCGGCGTCGGCGGCCTCTGACGCGCGACGCACCTCGGCGAGCAACTCCTCGGCGACGTCCTCCGTCTTGCCGCCCGAACGCGCGCGCGCCGCGCTGAGGTCGTCGCGGAGCCGCCGGGCAACCTCCGCGGCGGCGGTCGCCGCAGACGACGCACGCTCGCGCTCGCGCTCCGCCGCAGCGACATCCTCATCGGTGACGCTGTCCGGCTCGCGCGGCGCGAGGTGCGGATGCGTCGTCGATCCGCAGACCGCGCACGGGTCGCCCGGGGCGAGGTCCGCTGCGAGCTCTCCTGCGTAGCCGTCGAGGCGTCGCTGGAGCAGCCGCCGCACGTGCAGCGCGGCCGCGACGTCCACGTCGATCGCGGCCTGATGCGCGCGCTCCGCGGCCGCGCTCCGTTCACTCAGCCGCGCGACCTCCCGTGCGGCGGCGAGCTGTGCGGCGAGCTCGTCGTGGCGCTGGCGGAGGTCGTCCTGGCGCGCCGCCTCGTCCCGGGCCGCCGCGAGGCGCTCGTCGAGGGCGGCGCGAGCGGCGGGGATGCCCGCGAGCCGGGCATCGAGAGCCCCGAGCTCCTCCGAGGCCGCGCCGATCGCGGCGGCGAGTTCCGCCGATCGCGTGTGCAGCGCGTCGAGCTCGCGCTCCTGCGCGGCGGCGGCCTCCCAGCGGGCGAGATCGACGGCCAGTCGCTCGAGGTGCGCCGCGAGGTCTGCGGATGCCTCACCGCCGGCATCGGTCCAGCGAGCGAGTGCATCGCGTTCGGCTTCGACGGCGGCGGTGACATCGGCCTCGGCGCGCGCGAACGCATCGAGGGGCGCGCGCAGTGCCTGCGCGGCGCGGGCGAGGACGACCCGTTCCCGCAGCTCCGCGATCTCGGGGACGCGGGCTTCGAGCGTCGTGAGCGCGTCACGCATCGCCTCGCGCTCGCGCCCGCGCTGGTACCGGGCGGCGAGCGCCGCGTGTCGCGCGACGGCCGCAGTGTGGGCTTCGTCGGCCCGCGTGCGCGCGGTGAGCCCCTGTTCGACGTGGTAGTCGGCGCGCACCTGAGCGGCCACGAGCGCACCGCGCCGCTCGTCGAGGGAGGACGCCGTCTCGGCATCCGCCCCGTCGGGGTCCGGTTCACCGCCCAGTGCGTGCTCGTCGACGAGACGTTCGGCAAGGGCGACGAGCGTCTCGGCCCGGGTCGTCGCGGCATCGCGCGTCACCCGCGCCTCACGCCTGCGTACTTCGAGAGCTTCGCGGTAGTCCTCGAAGCGGCGCGTTCCGAAGAGTGTCCGCAGCAGGGTCTGTCGTTCGTCGCCGGGGGCGAGCAGGAACCGCGAGAACTTGTTCTGCGCGAGCAGGATCACCTGCTGGAATTGCTGCGCGTTGAGCCCCAGCACCTCCCCGAGCGTCTCGCCGACCGTGCGGGGCTTCGCTGCCCTCCCGACCCAGACTCCCCCGACGAGCTCTTCCAGTTCGGCGCGCGCAGGCTCCGTTGTGAGCCCGCCGCCGCGCTTGGCGGGCCGCTCGTACTCGGGCGCGCGGGTGACGCGCCAGCGCGTGTCGCCGGCGGTGAACTCGAGCCGCACCTCGGTCGGGTCGGTCACGAAGCTGTGGTCGCTGCGGAGCCGCTTCTCGCCTCCCTCGTAGCGCGGCACCGTGCCATAGAGCGCGAAGCTCACGCCGTCGAGGATGCTCGATTTGCCGGTGCCCGTGCGCCCGGAGATCAGGAACAGTCCGTCCCGATCGAAGGCGTCGAAGTCGACCCGCTGCGTCTCGCGGAACGGGCCGAACCCGGTGAGCTCGAGCGCGTGCAGCTTCACCCGGGTGCCCCGACGCGCACGCGCTCGTCGGCGCGCACCCGCACGTGCTCGTCGAACACGTCGCGCAGAAGCTCCGACTCGCGCTCGGTCGCCCCCTCCCCCGCCCGTACGTGGACGAGGAAGGCCTCGACGAGTTCGGCGTCGGAGCGGGCGGAGCGGACACGTTGCACATACGTGCGCTCGTCGCCCTCCGTGCGCGCCAGCGGCGCGTGGACGACCTTCGCGCAGAACGGGAACCGCTCCTGCAGCCGCCGCATGGGGTCGGCCTGCGGCAGGTCGTCGGTGTATTCGACCGAGACCCAGGCATCCTCGTCGCCGGCGAGGTCCGGATCGACGAGCAGATCGTCGAAGCGCCCGCGCAGCGTGCGCACCCGGCGCGGCACGGGGAGCTCGAGCCACCGCGCGTCGGCGTACCCGTCGGCATCCAGCTCGACGAGCCACGACCCGCGCGGCTTGTCGCCCTCGCCGAAGCTGTAGTGCAGCGGGGCACCGGCGTACCGGATGTGCGGTGCGAGCCGGTTGCGGCCGTGGATGTGGCCGAGTGCGACGTAGTCGACGCCCGCGAAGGTCGTGAGCGGGACGACGTCGAGGCCGCCCTGCTGGATGTCGCGCTCGAGATGCGGCGTCGGCTCGACGCCCGCGGCGAAACAGTGCGCGACCGCAACCGAGCGTCCACCGCGTGCGGCGAGGTCGGCGCGGACGAGATCCATCGCGTGCCCGAGCGCCGCCGCCTGCGTGCGCGCGTCGGGCCAGACGTGGCGCAGGAGCGCCGGCTCGAGGAACGGGATGCCGTAGACGTGCACCGGTCCGTCGGCGTCGTCGATCGTGATCGGCGTGCCGACCGCCTCGGGGTCGGTGAGTACGTGGATGCCTTCGCGCAGGAGCCCCGCTTGGAACCCGAGCCGTGCGGCGGAGTCGTGGTTGCCGCTCGTCACGACGACGCGGGCCCCCGTGTCGGCGAGGGCGGCGAGCGTGTCGGAGAGGAGCCCGTAGCAGGCCGCGGCAGGCGTCGCGGAGTCGAACACGTCGCCGGCGACGATCACGACGTCGACGTCGTTCTCCCGCACCTGCGTCGTCAGCGTCTCGAGCACGCCGCGGAGCGCATCGAGCGTCGAATGACCGTGGAAGGTCCGCCCGATGTGCCAGTCCGAGGTGTGCAGGATGCGCATGCCCCCACGGTAGATCGGGGCTCCGACATCGCTCCCGAGGCCCGCCGCGCCCCGCGGGATCGACGCCCGGCATCCGACCGCAGGGCCCGGTGCGCGGCTCCTATGCGCGAGTTCGCGCGCGGCGCCGGGACACCAGGTCGGTGATGCCGAGGGCCAGCGCGCCGCACAGGAAGAGCCCGACCGAGATCATGCCGAACGCGTAGGCGTCGTGGTAGACGGCGATACCGTGCTCCCCCGACGCCCCGTCGCGGTAGATCGCCGCGTAGAAGAGCGACAGCGCCACGGCCGTCCCGATCGCCGTGCCGATCCGCTGCCCGAGCTGTCCGACCGATCCCGCGAGTCCGCCCGAACTCGTCGGGATCTCGGCGAGGGTGAGGGTCTGGTTCGGCGCGACGACGAAGCCCGCGCCGACGCCGGCGACGAGCATCACGGCGGCCATCGCGTAGGGGACGACCTCGACCGGCGTCGTGTAGGCGACCAGGGTGAGCACGGCCACCGACACGAGCACGATGACGAGCCCCCAGACGACGAGCGGGCGTCCGAGGCGGCCGACGAGGTTGCCGCCGATCCACGCGCTCACGGCGCTCGCGAGGGCGAACCCGATCGACACCATGCCCGCGAAGACCGGTTCGAGCCCCACCCCCAGCTGGAGGAACAGCGTCGTCAGCAGGAACAGCGCCGGGATCGCGGTGAAGTAGGTCGCCGCGATCAGCGTGCCGTTGCGGAACGAGGCGACCGTGAACAGGCCGAACGGCACGAGCGGCGCCCTGCCGGATGCCGCGTAGCGGTGCTCCCACCAGACGAACAGGGCGGCGAAGGCGGCGAACAGCGCGAGCATCCACCAGCGCCGCGGGTCGTCGCCAGGCGACCCCGTCGTGAACAGGAACGGCCACAGCAGCGACACGATCGTCCCGGTGAACAGCACGAGGCCGATCGGGTCGAGGTGCGCTCGGCCCGGAGTCGCGGTGCGGGTGTGCGGCAGCAGCCAGATGACGCCCGCAAGGACGGCGAGGCACAACGGCACGTTGAGCCAGAAGATGTAGCGCCACCCGTCCTGCGCGCCGCCGACGGCGATCATGAGTCCGCCGAGAGTCGGGCCGAACGCGGTCGCGATGCCGATCGTCGCCCCGAACCGCCCGAACGCGCGCCCGCGCTCCTTGCCGACGAACAGCTGCTGGATCGTCCCGATGACCTGCGGCATCTGGATACCTGCCGCGAGGCCCTGCACGAGCCGACCGATCAGCAGCACTTCGATCGTCGGCGCGAGCGCGCACACGATCGACATCGCCGTGAACAGGCTCAGGCCCACGATGAAGAGGGTCTTGCGCGAGCGCTGGTCGCCGAGCCGGCCGAACGGCACGAGCGCGAGCCCGAACATCAGCACATACCCCGACACGACGATCTGCAGCTCTGTCGACGCGGCGCCGAACGCATGCTCGATCGACGGCAGCGCGACATTGACCTTGCTGAGATCGAGGATCGTCAAGGCGGCCACGGACACGCACACCCAGAAGGCGCGCCAGCGCTGCCCGCGGTCGAGGGGGATGCTGGCAGTGGCGGGAGACGTCATCGGCTCCAGGCTAGAGCCGCGGACGGATGCCCGGGGCGGATGCCGAGCGCGATGCCCCGGACAGATGCCGCGCGGCCGCGGTCAGGATGCCGCGCGCGCCGCCTTCTTCTCGCTCTGGAACGCCCGCAGCGCCTCGTACCGGTCCGCGGAGCGGGCGCGCGCCTTCGCGGCCTCGTCATCGCGGTTCTTCGGCGGTGCGACCGCCACGAGATCGTTCAGGAGGTGCTGCGTCGCGTGCGCGATCTCGGCGACGGCCCGGTCGAAGGCCGCCTGATTGGCCTTCGAGGGTTTGGTCGTGCCGGCGATCTTCCGCACGTACTGGAGGGCCGCCGCGTGCACTTCGTCGTCCGTCGCGGCCGGCTCGAAATTGTGAAGGGTGTGGATGTTCCGGCACATGGCCTTCACCGTACGCTCAGGCTCGCACGGCGACCAGGTCCTAGCCTCGAGAGCATGGTCCCGGATGACTTCTCCGCCGCCGCCGACAACGTCACCGGGGTCGCGCGCGACGCCGCGGACGCTCTGGCGGATGCCGCGGGCGAGGCCGTCGACACCGCCGCGCAAGCCGTCGACGCTGCGATCGACGAGCTCACGGGAGTCCCGACGCGCGACGGCGCGATCGAGGAGTTCACCCATGATCGATCGACCCTCATCGCCGAGCGGCGCGGGCGCGACGGGTCCACCGCCACCCTCGTGCTCGTCCACGGCATCGGCATGGGGCGGAAGGTCTTCGCCGATCTCGTCCGACGCTTCGACGACGATTCACTCGTCGTCGCGGTGGATCTTCCGGGGTATGGCGAGGCGCCCGAACCTGCGCGCACCCCGACGATCGAGCGTATGGCCGATCTCGTGGCGGCATACCTGCGCCGGCTCAATCGCGGCCCGGTGATCCTCCTCGGGCACTCCATGGGAACCCAGGTCGTGACGGAGGTCGCCGTGCGGCATCCCGACGTCGTCGGCCGCCTCGTCCTCGTCGCTCCGACTGTCGATCGCCGTCACCGCCATGCGTTCACCCAGCTCGTCCGGCTCGGTCGCGACCTCTTCGGCGAGAGCGGCAAGGTGCTTCTGCTCGGCACCCGCGAGTATCTGCGCACAGGGCCGAATCTGCGGCGCAAGATGACCGCGATGCTCGTCCACCGGCCCGAGGATGCCTACCCGCGCATCACCGCGCCGACGCTCGTCATCCGCGGCGAGCTCGACGCGGTGGTGCCGCAGGAGTGGTTCGACGAGGTCGCCGCCGCGATTCCCGTCGCGACGACGTTCGTCGTCGAAGGCCACCACCACGAGACGCTCATCCGCACGGCCGAGCCCGTCGCCGACGAGCTGCGCCGCTGGCTCGAGAAGACGCAGGACTGACCGGCGCGCGAGCCCGAGGGGGTCGGCGACCTGACCGCGCCTCAGCCGACCGAGCGCTGCGCGAGCAGGGCGCTATGCGACGGGTTCCGGTCGAACCAGTCGGCGACGTACCAGCACACCGGGCTCACCGCGCGATCTCCGCGCTCCTCGAGGTCGGCGACGGCGCGCGCGACGAGTTCGCCCGCGTAGCCGTGCCCCCGGAAGGTCGGGATCGTGTAGGCGCGCGTGAGCGCCATCGTGCGGCCGTCGTCGCGGTAGTCGAGCACGCTCACGAGGTCGTCGCCCTTGTGGAGAGTGAAGCGCGAGGCATCCGTCTCGTTCGCGAAGGTGAACTCGGTCATCCTTCTACGCTACGCCGCTCCGGCGCGCCGGGCTCCAGCGACGCGAGCCACGCGTCCACGGCGCGCTGGCCGCGCAGCTGGACGATCGCCTCGCCGTGGGCGATCGCACCCTGCAGGCGCTCGCGCACACGCGGATAGGACGTCCACGCCCACCGCATGATGTTCTGCTCGGGCGCCCAGCGCAGCCACGACGAGATGCGCTCGCGGTTGCCGTGCCACAGCTCCTCTCGCAGGATGCCGCGGCGCACCGTCCGCGCGATGATGCGCCGCATCACGACGTGGCGGGGGTGGTCGACCCAGACCATGACGTCCGCACCGCCTGGAGTGCCCGGAGAGAGCAGCCCGTCGAGCCTGCTCGTCCAGTTGCCGTCGGCGACCCACCCCTCCGGGTGCGCGGCGATGAAGTCGTCGACGAGCACACGCGCCTCATCGAGATCACGGTGCGTCCACCCGGCATCCCAGAACACGGCGTCGAGGTCGAGCCGCGCAAGACCGGTGCGCTCGGCCACCCGCATCGCGAGGTGCGATTTGCCGGAGCCGGATGCCCCGACGATGCGGATACGGCGCGGGGAGTGCGGCGGTTGCGGCATCCGTCCATTCTGCCGAAGGTGCGGGACTGAGCACTCTGTCATATTGCGTCATGTCGTCCCGGCCGAGACAGCGCAGTTTGACACATACGGACCCCGTTCGTCATAATCGGCCACATGACTGACAACGCACGCACTCTGTCCGCCCGGGAGGCGAACGGAACTGCCGGCATCATGATGCCGCGCGTTGCCATGTGCTGTCGAATGTGTATCTGACGGTCATCCCCGCCGGGTCAGCCCTCCGCCTCTGAATCGGAGCAGGCGACCCCCGAGTCACCGCACGCCTCCGCCCACGACGCGGATCTCGGATGCCTCGCACACCGGCCCACCTCGCTCCTCTTCCGCGAAGGCCGCTTCCGCAGCACACGCTCGAACCCGCTCCAGGCGATCAGCCCGGGTTCCGCCCCCGAAGGACCTCTTCTCATGTCGACCACCGCCCTCCTCGCCCAGCCCACCGTCCGCACCACCCGTCACCTGCACGCGGTGGAGGATGCGGCGTCGCCCGCCGTGCCGCCGCTCGTCGCAGCCGGCACGAACGCGCCGCGCGGCTTCGCCCTGTACGTCGGCCTCGACGAGCTCAAGGCCGCCGCCGACGGCGTCTCGCTCTCGACGCTCGTGTCGGCGCTGCGCCGCACGATCTCCGAGCTCGCCCCGCACGCCGAGACCTACGCGACCGTCGCCCTCGCCCCCGCCCACGCCGGCGGTCGCGATGTCGACGTCGTGCGCCTGGCCCTCCACGAGCCGAGCGCTGTCGCCCGCACGAAGGCCGACGAGCCCGACCCGGACCACGCCGCCGGCGGCGTCACGATCGACATCTCGCGCCGCCGCGTGCACATCGACGGCGAGGGCGCAGCCCTGACCTTCAAGGAGTTCGAGCTGCTGCAGTACCTCGTGCTGCGCGAAGGCCGCACGATCGAGCGCACCGAGCTCGTCTCGTCGCTGTGGAGCCACGCGGACGACGGCGAGGCGCCCGGCGAGCGCACGATCGACGTGCACGTGCGGCGCCTGCGCGCCAAGCTCGGCCGCTACGAGGACATCGTGCGCACCGTGCGCGGCATCGGTTACCGCTTCGACCGGCACGCCGACGTCGTGATCCGGTTCGGCCACGGCACCCCGTCGCCCGACCGTCTCTGACGCTCCCCTCGCCCGGCGGCCCCGCCCGGCGCCCGCGCCGATCCGCGCCGTGTCAGGACCGTGACGTAGGGTGACGGCATGAGCGCGGGGGTGGATGCCAGGGCGGACGCCGCCGTGGATGCCGCCTCGCGTACCCGGGCATCCCGACTGCGCGACCCGCACCCGGCACCGGGCCGCCCCATCGAGACGGAGTACCGCCCGCGGGCCGCGATCGACGCGCACCGTGCGATCGCTCTGCAGCAGCGCGGCACGCACGACCCCGCGCAGACGAGCGTCGGCGGCGTCATCTGGCGTGCCAGCCGCACGCCGATGGGCGTCGCGACCCTCGCGATCCGGGTCGAGCGCACCCGCATCCGCGCCGCGGCGTGGGGCCCGGGAGCCGAATGGGCCCTCGATCAGCTGCCGCGCTTGTGCGGTGCGGACGACGACCCGACCGGCTTCGACCCCCGCCATCACGCCCTCGTCGCCGAGGTGCACCGCCGCCACGCCGACCTGCGCCTCGGGCGCACGGACCTTGTCTTCGATGCCCTCGCGAGTGCGATCTTCGAACAGAAGGTGACCGGCCTGCAGGCGTTCGGCGCGTGGCGGATGATCCTCACGTGGTGCGGCGAGCGCGCGCCCGGACCGACACCGTGGCCGATGTTCGCTCCGCCCGAGCACTGGCAGCGCGTCCCCAGCTGGACCTGGCATCGTGCCGGGCTCGAGCCGCCCCAATCGCGGACGATCGTCGAGGCCGCCCGGCGACGGGCATCCATCGAGCAGGCGAGCACCGTCGCGCACACCCCCGACGAACGCGACGGCGTCTTCACGAGCCTGCGCGGGGTGGGGCCGTGGACGAGTGCGGAAGCGCGCATCCGCGCGTTCGGCGACCCCGACGCCGTGAGCGTCGGCGACTACCACCTCGCCCATCAGGTCGGCTATGCGCTGACCGGCCACCGCGTCGACGATGACGGCATGGTGGAACTCCTCGAACCCTGGCGCGGGCATCGCCAGCGGGTCATCCGCCTGCTCGGCCTGTCGGGTGTGTTCGAACCGCGCCGCGGGCCGCGGCTCGCCCCCGAGGACCACCGCTCGCGCTGAAGCCACTCCATTGCGCGTGTCCGAGGTGAGGTTCACACTGTGCGCATGACAGTGACGCTCAACCCCTATGTGAACCTTCGCGGCACCGCCCGCGAGGCCCTCGAGTTCTACCACTCCGTGCTCGGCGGCACGCTGCAGGTGATGACGTTCGCCGACTATCCCGACATGGCCCCTCCCGGCGAGGAGCATCTCGTCATGCACGGTCAGCTGGAGACAAGCGACGGACTCACCCTCATGGTCTCGGACGTCCCGAGCACGATGCCGTCCGCGCCACCCGCGGGTTTCGCCGTGTCGATCAGCGGCGACGAGGGCGAACGTCTGCGGGGCTATTGGGACGGCCTGTCGGCGGGAGGCACCGTGACCGCTCCGTATGAGACACCGCCATGGGATGCCACGGGCGGCGCGTTCGGGATGTTCACGGACCGCTTCGGTGTCGACTGGATGATCTCCTACTCGGTGCCGCCTACGATCGAGTCATGACGCTGCCCGAGGACGACCTGCCCGCGGAAGAGAAGACCGGCTGGCCGCGCGGGCGGTGGGGGTGGGTGTTCGGCAGCGTCGCACTCCTCGTCGTCGGCGTCATCGTCGGCGCAGTGCTCGGCAGCATTCTGCTGGGGCTTTTCATCGCGCTCATCATCTCCGGTGGGTGGCTCCTCGCGTACGAGTCGTGGCGGGGTCGCAACCCGCAGTTGGATGACCCGTGGGACGACGGCGCCCAGCTCTGACAACCGGCGCCGCCCGGCGCTGAGGAGCGTCGCGGCCCCGTCTCACGCGTCCGCCGACGCGAGGCTCTGACGGCGTCCGCCGGGCTCCCGTTCGCGCCCTGTCGCCGGAAGCCCGCGCGGAATCGGCAGCCGCGCCCCTACGATGTCAGCCATGGTCCTCCCCTACCGCACGCTGTCCTTCGCGTACCGGGCTCTGGCATCCTTCGTCATCCTGCTCGGGATCGCGCGGGTCTCGGGCCTGTGGACCGCGACGCCCACGTGGTCCGCATTCCTCTACTACACGGTGCTGAGCAACGTGCTCTGCCTCGTCTGGATGGTGTGGTCGGCCGTCTATACGGTCCGCGACGCACAGCGGAAGGGATGGGACGGATTCTCGACGCCCTCGGCCCGCGGCGCCGCCGCCGTCATGATGGCGATCACGGTGACGATGCTCATCTACCTGTTCGTCCTCGCTCCCGGCCTGTTCACCCAACCGGGCGCGTACGAGCCGTTCACTCTCACCGACAACCTCGTGCACATCATCACGCCCGTCCTCGTGATCGTCGACTGGCTGCTGTTCGTCCCGAAGGGCCGGCTGGTCTGGTACGACCCGATCCTGTGGGCGACGATCCCGTACTCCTACCTCGCGTTCGCCTTCATCTACAGCGCGCTGGGTGGTCGGTTCGCCGGAGGAACGACGGTGCCGTATCCGTTCATGAATGTCGAGACGAACGGCCTCGGCGGCGTCGTCCTGTGGATCGCGGGGCTCACTGTCGCGCTCCTCGCCGTGGGGTACCTGTTCTACGGGCTCGACCGCGTGCTCACGCGGGCCCGTCCGCGCACCTATCGCGCGTGACGCGCAGCGACTACATCTCTTCGTGAGTGTCGGGGTCGCCGTCCCACAGCCGCCCGCGCTCGAGCCCGGAGATGGCGGCGAGCTCGGCATCCGTCAGTGCGAAACCGAACACGTCGGCGTTCTCGACCTGACGTGAGGCGTCGGCGGACTTCGGGATCGGCGTCGAACCGAGTTGCGTGTGCCAGCGGAGCACGGCCTGCGTCGGGGTGACGCCGTGCGCCGCGGCGACGTCCTGGATGACCTGCTCGGTGAGCAGTTCGCTGCGGCGGGCGAGCGGCGACCAGCTCTCCGTGCGGATGCCGTGCGTCGCGTGGAAGGCGCGCAGCTTCTCCTGCGGGAAATAGGGATGCATCTCCACCTGGTTGACCGCGGGGGTGACACCGGTCTCGTCGATGAGGCGCGTCAGCATCGCCTCGGTGAAGTTGGAGACGCCGACCGATCCGACCTTGCCGTCCTTCTGCAGGTCGATCATGGCGCGGAAGGTCTCGACGTAGCGATTCACGCTGGGGTTCGGCCAGTGGATCAGGTAGAGGTCGATGCGGTCGAGTCCCAGCCGCTCGAGAGACGCGTGCGCCGAATGGATCGTCTCCTGGTAGCCGTGCTCACGCCCGGGGACCTTCGTCGTGACGATCAGCTCGTCGCGGATGCCGCTGCGCCGCACCGCCTCGCCGACCTCGGCCTCGTTGCCGTAGTTGACCGCGGAGTCGAGCAGCCGGTATCCGGCGTCGATCGCCGTGCCGATCGCGGCGATACCCTCGTCGCCCGTGAGCTTGTAGGTGCCGAAGCCGAGCTCCGGGAACGCCGTGCCGTCGTTGAGCGTGACCGTGGGAATCGTGACCATGGCATCCACGCTACGCCCCTCGCCTCGCTCAGGCGCGGGCGAGGAGCTCCTCGATGACGCGCAGGACCCCCGCATCGGCGTTCGACGGCGCACGGAACCGCGCGATCGCCGCCACATCGGGGTGGGCGTCGTCCATCGCGTACGACCAGTCCGCCGCCTGGAGCAGTTCGATGTCGTTGAGGTAGTCACCGAACGCCATCGTCTGGGCGGGCGTCACGCCTAGTGCCGCCTGGAGATTCCGCAGGGCGACGCCCTTGTTGACGGTCGCGTTCATGATGTCGACCCAGTGCTCGCCCGAGACGACGACTTGATGCGTGGCGCGGAGGTCGGCGAACGCGGGCGCCGTGTGGGCCTCGCCTCCGTCGACGTCGTAGATCGCGAGCTTCAGGACCTGATCGCGGACGGCGAGGAGGTCGGGCACGACCTCGAGCTTCGCGTAGTACTTCTCCGCCTCCGCGAGGAACTCGGCGGCCGTGCTCTCGATATACGCCGACGTCTTGCCGCAGACGACGAGCCCCGCGCGCACGACGCCTCCGGCGACCAGCTCACGCAGGCGCAGGGTGACGGATGCCGCGACGTCCGGCTCCATGGCATCCGAGCTCACCTCCGTGTCACCGCGGACGACGTATGCGCCGTTCTCGGCGATGTAGTCGAGTTCCGCGTCGACGTGGCCGAACATCCCTTGCAGAGTCGCAAGCTGCCGACCGCTCGCGGGGGCGAACGCGATGCCCCGCTCGCGCAGCCGCTGGAGCAGGGGCCATGTCGCGGGCGGGATCGTCCCGTCCGGCAGCAGCAGCGTGCCGTCCATGTCGACGGCGATGAGACGGATGTCGGGGGTCACCCCTCCATCCTGTCAAAGCCGCAGATCACGGCCGCTCGTTGCGCCGGGCATACGCGGCGGCGCTGCGGCTCGACAGCGCGAGCAGCACGAGCACGTCGAGCGCGATCGTGGCGAGACCCGCATCGACCGTGATCTCGCGCCCACTCGACCACCACGCGACGAACGAGGTCGTGAGCGATATCACCGAGCCGATCATCACGAGCACTCGCGGCCAGTTCCAGCCCAGCCAGATGAACGACGCGAGCACCGCGTCGACGAGCAGGAGCGACACACCGACCAGGACGACGACGAGAGGCCCGAGCGCATCGCCGTCGACGCTGACGTCGAGGGACGACGGCCGCAAGAGCGCCGCCTGGACGAGGAATCCGATGCCCGCCGCGACGCGCAGGATGAGCAGCGTCACGCCCGCGATCGTCGCGGCGGGGCGGCGCATCGCAGGGTTGTAGCCGGTCGGGACGAGCAGCCGCGTCGCGGGCTCGAAGGCGGGGCGCTTGGCGTGCGCGGAGCGGTCGGTCACGAGGCATCCACCCCCTCCGTCGCGGGGACGGCAACCGCGCGCAGGTCGACGATCGGCAGGTCGCCGTCGGTGCGGATCGAATCGCCGCCGCCGTTGCGGGCGTGGTAGCCGGTGGAGAAGTCGCGGAGGACCTCGAGCGCGATGGCCGGATCCGAGCCTGTGACCGTGCGGACGACGTGATCGCGCTCGACGTCCGTGTCGGCGTCGATGCGATGCGTGATCTGGAGCGTGAAGAGCGACAAGCCCACCGCCGTGTCGAACGTCGCCGCCGCGAGCCAGTCGACACGGCGTCCACCTGGCAGCAGCCAGTCGTCGGGGCAGCGCCAGAACCGCACGTGATGCCGCTGTGCCGGGTTGCCGTCGACCTCCTGCTGGTAGGCGAGGTCCTGCTGGTGGCCGAAGAGGAAGAGCGGGCTGACGGGCGCCTCGTCGTAGCTGCGGCGCAGCACGGTCGAGGTGACGATGCGCCACGAGCTGCGCAGGGTCACCGGGTCGGCCGCCGTCCACCCGGCGCGCGCCATCGCCGCTTCGAGTTGCTCGCGCGAACCCATGAGTGCGAGGTTGACGGGGTCGCCGAGCAGGCCGTCACTCGTGCGCGCGCGGCCGATGAAGTAGTCGGGCACATAGATGGTGGTGAGGATGCGATGGAGCCGCGGCAGCACGAGATAGGCCAGGAGCACCCAGAACGCGATGCCGAGGACGATGCCCCACCAGCCCACATGGAAAGTCTCGGTGAGGCTCAGGTAGGCGAGCCACACGGCAGCGAGTCCCGCGAAGGTGAAGAAGAACCAGTCGAGTGCCACGCCGATCGACGCCCGGCGCCGCGTGACGCCTCGCGAATCGGAACCGCTCATGGCCTCACGCTACCGGCGGGCGGGCGAGCCGGGGGTTATCCCCACCCCGACTTCTCGGGCTGGCTCTCCTGTGCCGGGGCGTCGCCCGGACCTACCGTGGAACCATGACCAGCAACGCCCCGCCCGACGCGGTTCCCGCCCGCGAGGCATCCCCTCTGCCGCCCGCGCCCGCCTCCCTCGCCGCCGCCCCTCTCTCCAGCGGTGCTGCCGGCGGGCCGCACCGCCCGTCGCGCGCCGTCCGCTTCGGGCGCCACCTCGGTGCGCTCGCCCAGCTCGCCGCCGTCGGCGTCCTCGGCATCGTCGCCCTCTCGATCCTCGTCGGGCTCCTGAGCGCAGGGGTGGGGCTTCTGCCCGCCCTCGGCATCGGCCTCCTCTTCCTCGTCGCGTTCGTCTACGCGCTGTATGCCACGGCCTGGGTCGAGTACGAGCGGGTCGAGGGCCTCTACGACTACGGGCTGCGCTCCCTCCGCGCGGTTCCACGGCAGCGCCCCGGCTTCGCCGGATGGCTGCGCAGCCTCGGGCGTCAGTCGATCGACGGCCCGATGTGGCGCGGCATCGCGTCCGTGGCGATCGCGACGATCCTCGGCCTCACGGTGCTGCCTCTCGTCGGCGCGCTCGCCTCGAGCGTCGCCCTCCTGTTCGCGCCCCTCATGGGTGCGCAGAGCGTCGTCCTGCCGATCGTGCGCGCCCAGGTGCCCGGCGAGTGGGCCGTGCTCGGCGGCGTCGTCGGCCTCATCCTGAGCCTCGCGCTCCTCGTCGGGATCGCGCTGCTGCATGCTGTGCTCACCCGCGCGATCCTGGTGCCCTCCCGCGAGGCCCAGTTCGCCGAGCAGGCCCGCACCGCCGGCACGCAGCGCGAGAGCGCCGTCCGCGCCGGCGAGGTCGAGCGCACCCGCATCGAACGCGACCTGCATGACGGTGTCCAGCCGAGACTCGTCTCGGTCGCGATGACCCTGGGGCTCGCGCAGCAGAAGATCGACGATGACCCGGATGCCGCCAAGGAGCTGATCGACGAGGCGCACACCTCGACGAAGGCCGCCATCACCGAGCTCCGCCAGCTCGCTCGCGGCATCCACGCGTCCGTCCTCGACGATCGCGGCCTGGACGCGGCTCTGAGCGCCCTCGCAGCCCGCTCCCACGTGCCCGTGCAGCTCGACGTACGCGTCGACTCGCGCTGCAGCCGCACCGCCGAAGCCGCGGTCTACTTCGCGATCGCCGAGACGCTCACGAACGCCGCGAAGCACTCCCGCGCGTCCGAAACGCGCGTGGTCGTGCGCTCCCGGGACGACGGCGGCGTGCACTCGCTGTGGGCGCGGGTCGAGGACAACGGCGTCGGCGGGGCCCGCGTGCTCCCCGGCGGCGGACTCGACGGCATCCTGAACCGCATCGTCGCCGCAGGCGGCACCACCCGCCTCGACAGTCCCCTCGGCGGCCCGACCTCGCTGGAGGTGAGCGTCCCGTGCGCATCCTGATCTGCGAAGACTCCGCCCTCCTGCGCGAAGGCATCGTGCGCGTGCTGCAGGACGCCGGCCACGACGTGGTCGCCGCCCTCCCTGACGCGAGTACGCTGACCGAGCGCGTCGCCGAGACCGCACCGGAGCTGTGCATCCTCGACGTGCGGCTGCCGCCGACGTTCACCGACGAGGGCATCCGCGCGGCGCTGGCCCTGCGCGCCGTGCAGCCCGACCTCCCGGTGCTCGTGCTGAGCCAATACGTCGAGGAGCGGTACGCGAGCGAGCTCATCACGGGTCAGGCGGCGGCCTTCGGCTACCTGTTGAAGGACCGTGTCGCCGACATCCGCGACTTCCTGCAGGCGCTCGAGCGGATCGGCGCGGGAGCGACGGTCCTCGACCCCGAGGTCGTCGCGCAGCTGCTCACCCGGCGCGCTCGCGACGAGCGCATGGCCCGGCTCACCGAGCGCGAACGGACCGTCCTCGCCCTGATCGCCGAGGGCAGGAGCAACCAGGCGATCGCCCAGACCCTCTTCGTCACCGAGGCGAGCGTCGAGAAGCACATCACGTCGCTCTTCCAGAAGCTCGGCCTCGAACAGGACGAGCACGGCAACCGGCGCGTCCTGGCCGTGCTCGCCCACCTCGAACACGGCGACCACACCCCTCCGAACGGAGCACTCCGATGACCCTCACCGAATCCCCCCGACCCCGATCCTCCGCACGTGTCATCGCCGTCCTCGCGATGGTGTTCGGATCGCTCCTCATCGTCGGCTCCCTCACGATCGGAGCCGTCTCCGCGGCGCGCGCCGCCTCCGTGCGCACCGACACGCTGACGGCGGATGCCACCGGCATCCGCAACCTCGACGTCGATGTCGCCGCCGCCGACCTCAAGATCGTCTACGGCGGCGACGAGGCGAGCCTCACGGTGACCGGTGTCTCCTCGGACTGGACGCTGCGCCGCGACGGCGACAGCCTCGTCGTCCGCACCGATCGCAACTGGTGGAAGGGGTGGAGCCTGTTCGGCCGCGAAGCCGACACCGCGACCCTCACCCTCCCCTCCTCCCTCCAGCACACGGCGGTGGACGCCGACCTCTCCGTGAGCGCCGGTCAACTGCGGGCGGACGGCACGTTCGGTGCCCTCAGCCTCTCGCTGAGCGCGGGCACGATGGACGTCTCCGGCACGGCCGAGCGGCTCGATGTGGATGCCTCGGCAGGGCGCCTCACGTTCGATCTGGCCGACACGACCGAGGCCGACCTGAACCTCAGCGCCGGCGCCGTCACCGGCAGCCTGTCCGGCTCCGCTCCCCGCACGGTCACGGCCGACGTGAGCGCCGGCCGGATGGACCTGACGCTGCCGACCGGTCGCTATGCGGTGAGCTCGGAGGCGTCTGCGGGCGAGTTCCGCAACGACCTCCAGGTCGATTCCTCCTCGGATCACCGTGTGCAGGTGACCGTCTCGGCGGGAGTCGTGCGCATCGGGTCGTGATGCGGCCGGGGTTCCTGACCGATCGCTATGCGACGGATATGGGTTGAGCCCAGAACCCCACGAGCGTTACCTCTTCGTTATACAGTCGATCCATCGCCGCTCCCGACACAGACTCCACGGGAACGGCGAAGCGGAAGCTCCTCTCTTCTGCGAACCTTTGGTGCAAACGGGATGCAGGGCCGGTCGGTCGGAAGACACGACCGGCCCTTTCCGTGTCGCGCGCGCTAGCGTGGGTTCCGTGACCACGCCGATCGATGCCACCACCACCCCCGCCTGGGCCGACCTCACCTCGTTGAAGGATGCCCTCGTCCCCGATCTTCGCGGCTGGTTCCGCGACGACCCCGCGCGCGTCGAGCGTTTCAGCTTCGACCTCGCAGACCTCCACGTCGACCTGTCGAAGAACCTCATCGACGACGAGATCGTCGCAGCGCTCGTGCGACTCGCCGAGCAGACCGGCGTCGCAGACCGCTACGCCGCGATGCTCCGCGGCGACCACATCAACACGACCGAGGACCGTGCGGTCCTGCACACGGCCCTGCGCCGCCCGGTCGGCGCGAGCCCCGCGCTCGTCGTCGACGGCCAGGACGTCGACCACGACGTCCACGAGGTGCTGGATGCCATGTCGGCCTTCGCCGACCGCGTGCGTTCGGGCGAATGGACGGGCATCACCGGCAAGCCCGTGAAGACGGTCGTCAACATCGGGATCGGCGGATCCGATCTCGGCCCCGTGATGATCTCGGCCGCGCTCGAGCCGTTCGGTGCGGGCATCGAGGCGCGCTTCGTCTCGAACATCGACCCGTTCGACCTCGCCCACAAGACGAAGGGCCTCGACCCCGAGACGACCCTCTTCATCGTGGCATCCAAGACGTTCACGACGCTCGAGACCCTCACCAACGCGCGCCTCGCCCGCGACTGGCTCTGGGCCGGCCTCGCGGCTACGGGCGCGATCGACGGGTCCGACGCGCAGAAGACGGATGCCGTCGCGCACCACTTCGTCGCCGTGTCGACCGCCCTCGACAAGGTCGCGGCGTTCGGCATCGACACCGCGAACGCCTTCGGGTTCTGGGACTGGGTGGGCGGACGCTACTCCGTCGACTCGGCCATCGGCCTGTCGCTCGTGATCGAGTTCGGCCCGGAGGCATTCCGGGAACTGCTGGCGGGCTTCCACGCGGTCGACGAGCACATGGCATCCACGCCGTTGGCATCCAACGTTCCCGTGCTCATGGGGCTCCTCAACGTCTGGTACACGAACTTCCTCGGCGCGCAGTCGCACGCCGTGCTGCCGTACGCGCAGCAGCTGTCGCGCTTCGCGGCGTACCTGCAGCAGCTCACGATGGAGTCCAACGGAAAGCGCGTGCGCTGGGACGGCTCGCCTGTCACGAGCGACACGGGCGAGATCTTCTGGGGCGAGCCGGGCACGAACGGTCAGCACGCGTTCTACCAGCTGATCCACCAGGGGACGCGCCTGATCCCCGCCGACTTCATCGCGTTCGCGAACCCGGCGTACCCCCTCGAGGACGGCGGGCGCGATGTGCACGGCCTCTTCCTCGCGAACTTCCTCGCGCAGACGAAGGCCCTCGCCTTCGGCAAGACGGCCGAAGAGGTCGAGGCGGAGGGCACGACGGGTGCGCTCGTCGCGGCGCGGACGTTCCCCGGCAACCGCCCGACGACGTCGATCTTCGCGCCCTCGCTCACCCCGCGGGTGCTCGGCGAACTGGTCGCATTGTACGAGCACATCACGTTCACGCAAGGCGTGATCTGGGGCATCAACTCGTTCGACCAGTGGGGCGTCGAGCTCGGCAAGCAGCTCGCGCTGCAGATCGCGCCCGCGATCGAGGGCGACCAGGCCGCGTTCGAGGCGCAGGATGCCTCGACCCGCGCCCTTCTGGAGTACTACCGCAGCCACCGGCGCTGACCCCGCTCAGGCTGCCGCGACACGACTCGCGGCAGCCTGACGGGATCGTCCTGCTCGGCCGCGGTCGTCAGCCGACGCGGGCGGCGCACGCGCTGGTCGCACCGGGCCGACACCTGCGGGTGATCTCGCACGCGGCTCCTGCGGCGACGCCGAGACGGGCCGTCACGCGGCTCCTGCGGCGATGCCGAGACGGGCCGTCGTGCGGCCGCCGGCGTGACGGCCCGGGGCCGCGCCATCTCGCAGTCGGGTCGGCCGCGTCAGCCGTGCGG
>JASCPG010000150.1 GCA_029960085.1 Microbacteriaceae bacterium PS02067
CGACCTCGTCGTCATCTCGAGCGACTTCGGCCACGACTGATTCCTCATCGAGATCGAAGCCGTCGCCCCGCACCTGCGCCGCCTGCTCGAGAGCTGAACGCGACACGGATGCCCGGCCGGGCACCCGGACTCGGGTTCAGGCCCCCCGCTCGTCGATCGCGCGTGCGAGACGCTCGATCTTGCCGTCGAGCTCGCCCGTGTAACCCGGGCGGATGGCGGCCTTCAGCACGAGCGAGACGCGCGAGCCGTAGGGCTGCACGGCGTCGACGGCAGCCGTGACG
>JASCPG010000151.1 GCA_029960085.1 Microbacteriaceae bacterium PS02067
GTTCGAGCGGGTCGCACCAGGCAGCGTCGACGCGGCGGATGCCGACGTCGATGCGGTCTGTGGGCCGCTTGTGCGGCCAGCCGGCGGGCTTCATCCACACGAACCCGTCGCGCACGACGAGGTCGCTGCCCTGCACGAGCGGGAAGCCCAGGGCGTTGGCGAGGAATGCCTGGTCGAAGGCCGTTTCGCTGAGGGATCCCGGGGTGAGGATGACGACGCGCGGATCGGCGACCGTGTCGGCGACGGCCGAGAGCAGCGCCGCCCGGAGGGCCGCGTAATAC
>JASCPG010000152.1 GCA_029960085.1 Microbacteriaceae bacterium PS02067
GTCCGGACGACCGCGCGCCGGGGCGGGATAGCATCGACTCACCCGCCCGCGACGACGCGGAGAACCCGACCCGGAAGACAGACCGCCATGTCCGCCGCCCCGATCACCGCCGAGTCGTTCGCCCGCTCGACCGACGCCGTCCTCGCCTCGGTCTCCCGTGTGATCGACGGCAAGCCCGCGGCGGTGCGCGCCGCACTCGTGTGCCTGCTCTCCGAAGGGCATCTGCTGATCGAGGACGTGCCCGGGGGCGGCAAGACGATGCTGGCCCGCGCTCTCGCGG
>JASCPG010000153.1 GCA_029960085.1 Microbacteriaceae bacterium PS02067
GTGTTCGGGCGAGTGCGCGCCGACCAGACCTGGGCCGGCTCTCCCGCGGAGCGGATCGGCGGGACCTCCGTGTCGCAGTGGCCCGCCGCGCGCGCCGCCGCGCCCACCCGCTGGCTGTGGGCATACGCGGCATCCGCCGTCGCGCTCGCCCTGCTGCCGCTCGTCGCGTTCGCCGCGGGGGCGCTCGTCCTCGCCCGCGGGATCGTCGGGGCTCCGTCCCTCGCGGTGGTGCTCGGTGGTGCATTTGCCTGGCTCGTGCCCGCCGTGGTCGTCGCAGGGT
>JASCPG010000154.1 GCA_029960085.1 Microbacteriaceae bacterium PS02067
TCCCCACCCACACGGGGACGGTCGTGCGATCGGCGTCACCCGGCGGGGTGGGCGGCGTGGAGGGGGTCGCGTCAGGCATCCCGACCCTCCGTCACCATCCCGCCGGCCACGACCCGGACGGTCCGCGCGCGCAGCGCGCTCGGCACGTCGTCTTCGACCGCGGCGGTGACGACGACCTGTTCGTACCCCTCGACGAGCGCCGCGTGGCGGGCGCGCCGGTCGGCGTCGAGCTCGGCGAACACGTCGTCGAGGATGAGCACCGGGTCGCCGAGCTGGGTG
>JASCPG010000155.1 GCA_029960085.1 Microbacteriaceae bacterium PS02067
GTCTGTACATTCCAGGAGATACCCGGCGAGGACGGCATCCTCCGACGAGCGATCGTCTTCAATCTGGTTCCGCTGGATGCGAGCACGTCGCTGTTGTCGACCAACTCTGGCCAACTCCGCATGCTGAAGCCTCAAGTCGCGCGGTGGGACCCGCCGGACGCGTCAGATGTCAGCGTCCCCGCAGATGGCACGCAGCTGCCTCCCGGTGATCGCGGCGTTTCCCGGGTGGAGT
Source organism: Microbacteriaceae bacterium PS02067 (assembly GCA_029960085.1). Lineage (GTDB taxonomy): Bacteria > Actinomycetota > Actinomycetes > Actinomycetales > Microbacteriaceae > Microbacterium. The sequence goes on from JASCPG010000155.1 coordinate 233, forward strand.
TTCAGTTGCAGGCCGATTTCGGACGCTGGCTCGAGGAACGTGGCAC
>JASCPG010000156.1 GCA_029960085.1 Microbacteriaceae bacterium PS02067
ACCTGTGCCGAGATGACGCTCATGACGGCGGTGTCGGCGAGGGTCGTCGTGTCGCCGACCTCGCGGCCTTCGGCGACGTCGCGGAGGAGGCGCCGCATGATCTTGCCCGAGCGCGTCTTCGGCAGTTCGCCGACGATGTAGACGTCGCGGGGGCGGGCGATCGGGCCGATCTGCTCGCCGACCCACTTGCGCAGTGCGTCCGCGAGGCCTTCCGGCGAGTGCGTTTCGAGGTAGCTCTGCTTGACGATCACGAACGCGACCACCGCCTG
>JASCPG010000157.1 GCA_029960085.1 Microbacteriaceae bacterium PS02067
CGCTCCATCGCGACCACGAGCGCCTTGAGCGCATTCGTGCGCCCGGAGGCGGCGGGGCCCGAGATGACGAACGACCCGACGGGCTCGAAGCCGTGCGCCGAGAGCGTGTCGTCGGCGACGCCGAACACCGGCATCCCACCGACCTGCGCCGGCATCTCCGAGGCGAGCACCGACGTGGGCAGCGCGCCGATCTCGGGCAGGTCGCGGACGCCCTGTGCGCGCAGTTCCGCCCCGAGCACGCCGAGGGCCTTCGCCTGCTCGACGGCGTT
>JASCPG010000158.1 GCA_029960085.1 Microbacteriaceae bacterium PS02067
GGGGGGGGGGGGGGGGGGGGGGGGGGGGGGGGGGGGGGGGGGGGGGGGGGGGGGGGGGGGGGGGGGGGGGGGGGGGGGGGGGGGGGGGGGGGGGGGGGGGGGGGGGGGGGGGGGGGGGGGGGGGGGGCGGGGGGGGGGGGGGGGGGGGGGGGGGGGGGGGGGGGGGGGGGGGGGGGGGGGGGGGGGGGGGGGGGGGGGGGGGGGGGGGGGGGGGGGGGGGGGGGGGGGGGGGGGGGGGGGGGGGGGGGGGGGGGG
>JASCPG010000159.1 GCA_029960085.1 Microbacteriaceae bacterium PS02067
CGGGTCGTCGATCAGGCGACGCTTGCCTTCGGCGATGATCGCGGTGTTCGCGGTATGCCACGACACCCCAAGCCCTGCTGCGGCGCGGGAGACGGTGAGGTGGTCGACCACGATCGCCGTGAGTGCCCACCCAATCCCGCCGCGCGAGATCTTCGCCCGTGGCGCCGCCGCCTTCGACGTGTCCTGCCGCCAGGTCCGGCGGCAGTGCGTGCACCGGTAGCGGCGCACCCGGACCAGCAGCGTCGTCGGCCGATG
>JASCPG010000015.1 GCA_029960085.1 Microbacteriaceae bacterium PS02067
CATGGGGAGGGTTGCGGCGACGGGTCGGAGGGGGCAAGGGCCAGCCGGCCGGGATGCCGAGAGGCCCGGCATCCCACGTGGGGATGCCGGGCCTCTCGCGGCGGATGGCTCAGACGAGCGAACGCAGCACGTACTGCAGGATGCCGCCGTTGCGGTAGTAGTCGGCCTCACCGGGTGTGTCGATGCGGACCTTCGCGTCGAAGACGACCGTCTCCTTGCCCTCGGGCGAGAACTCGCTCGGGGCGGCGGTGACCTTCACCGTCTTCGGGGTGGTGCCGCTGTTCAGCTCCTCGAGACCCTCGATCGAGACGATCTCGGTGCCGTCGAGGCCGAGGCTCTTCCAGGACTGTCCCTCGGGGAACTGCAGCGGGACGACGCCCATGCCGATGAGGTTCGAGCGGTGGATGCGCTCGAAGCTCTCGGTGATGACCGCCTTCACGCCGAGGAGCGACGTGCCCTTGGCCGCCCAGTCGCGCGACGAGCCGGAGCCGTACTCCTTGCCGCCGAAGACCACGAGCGGGGTGCCCTGCGCCTGGTAGTTGCTGCTCGCGTCGAAGATGTACGACTGCGGACCGCCGGCCTGCGTGAAGTCGCGCGTGTACCCGCCCTCGATGATCTGGCCGTCGTTGACCGCCGCGACGAGCTCGTTCTTCAGACGGATGTTCGCGAACGTGCCGCGGATCATGACCTCGTGGTTGCCGCGGCGCGAGCCGTAGGAGTTGAAGTCCTTCTGCGCGACGCCGTGCTCCGTGAGGTACTGCGCGGCCGGGGTGCCCGCCTTGATGTTGCCCGCCGGGGAGATGTGGTCGGTCGTGACCGAGTCGCCCAGGGTGGCCATGACGCGCGCACCGTGGATGTCGCTCACGGGGGTGAGATCCATCGACATGCCGTCGAAGTAGGGCGCCTTGCGCACGTAGGTCGAGTCGGCATCCCACTCGAAGATGGGGCCCTCGGGGGTGGGCAGGCTCTTCCAGCGCTCGTCACCGTCGAACACGGTCGCGTACTGGGTGATGAACTGGTCGCGGGAGATCGACGAGTCGATGACCTGCTGGACCTCTTCCGGCGCGGGCCAGATGTCCTTCAGGAACACGTCGTTGCCGTCCTGGTCCTTGCCGAGCGGGTCGGTCTCGAAGTCGAAGTTCATCGACCCGGCGAGAGCGTAGGCGACCACGAGCGGCGGGGACGCCAGATAGTTCATCTTGACGTCGGGGCTGATGCGGCCCTCGAAGTTGCGGTTGCCGGAGAGGACGGCCGTGACGGCGAGGTCGTTCTCGTTGATGGCGGCGGAGACCTCTTCGATGAGCGGTCCCGAGTTGCCGATGCAGATCGTGCAGCCGTAGCCGACGGTGAAGAAGTCGAGGCCCTCGAGCGCCTTGTCGAGGCCCGACTTCTCGTAGTAGTCGGTGACGACCTTCGAGCCCGGGCCGAGCGTCGTCTTGACCCACGGCTTGCGCTTCAGGCCCTTGTCGACGGCCTTCTTGGCGAGCAGGCCCGCCGCGATCATGACCGACGGGTTCGACGTGTTCGTGCAGGACGTGATCGCCGCGAGGGTGACCGCGCCGTTGTCGAGGAGGTACGCGGTGCCGTCGGGCGTCGTGACCTTGACGGGGTTGGATGCCGAAGCCGGACCGCCGCTCGAGATGATGACCTCGCCCGTCTCGGGCTGCTCATCGCCGGGCACGGGGCCCGGGTCGGATGCGGGGAACGTTCCGTCGCCCTCGAGGTCGACGATCGAGTGCGAGATGGCGGGCGTCGCGTAGTTGACGATGTCCTTCTCGAACTGGGTCTTCGCCTCGGAGAGGAGGATGCGGTCCTGCGGACGCTTCGGCCCGGCGATGGAGGGCACGACCGTGCCGAGGTCGAGCTCCATGTACTCGCTGAACACGGGCTCGTTGGCGGAGTCGTGCCAGAGCTTCTGCTCCTTGGCGTACGCCTCGACGAGTGCGACCGTCTGCTCGTCGCGACCGGTGAGGCGCAGGTAGTCGAGCGTGACGTCGTCGATGGGGAACATCGCGGCCGTCGAGCCGAACTCCGGGCTCATGTTGCCGATCGTGGCGCGGTTGGCGAGCGGCACGGATGCCACGCCCTTGCCGTAGAACTCGACGAACTTGCCGACGACGCCGTGCTTGCGCAGCATGTCGGTGATCGTGAGGACGACGTCGGTGGCCGTGACGCCGGCGGGGATCTCGCCTGTGAGCTTGAAGCCGACGACGCGCGGGATGAGCATCGAGACGGGCTGGCCGAGCATGGCCGCCTCGGCTTCGATGCCGCCGACGCCCCAGCCGAGCACGCCGAGGCCGTTGACCATCGTGGTGTGCGAGTCGGTGCCGACGCAGGTGTCGGGGTACGCGCGCAGGACGCCGTCGCGGCCGGTGCGGTCGTAGATGACCTTCGCCAGGTGCTCGATGTTCACCTGGTGGACGATGCCGGTGCCCGGGGGGACGACCTTGAAGTCCTGGAAGGCGGTCTGGCCCCAGCGCAGGAACTGGTAGCGCTCACCGTTGCGCTCGTACTCGATCTCGACGTTGCGCTCGAGGGCGTTCTCCGTGCCGAAGAGGTCGGCGATGACGGAGTGGTCGATGACCATCTCGGCGGGCGAGAGCGGGTTGATCTTGTCGGGGTCGCCGCCGAGGGCGGTGACGGCCTCGCGCATCGTGGCGAGGTCGACGATGCAGGGGACGCCGGTGAAGTCCTGCATCACGACACGGGCGGGCGTGAACTGGATCTCGGTGTCGGGCTCCGCATCGGCATCCCAATTCCCGAGCGCCTCGATCTGCGCCTTCGTGACGTTCGCGCCGTCCTCGGTGCGCAGCAGGTTCTCGAGCAGCACCTTGAGGCTGAACGGGAGCTTCGCGTAACCGGCGACGGTGTCGATGCGGTAGATCTCGTAGTCGGTTCCCCCGACCGTGAGGGTGCTCTTGGCACCGAAGCTGTCAACAGTGGACACGTTGCTCTCCTTCTTCGGGGGCGCGGCGCACGCCGAACAGGCGCTTCCGTCTCTCCATCTTCCCCGGCTGCGACCGCGGCGGCTAGTGAGGTCTGCCTTACCCGAAGGACGGCATCCTCGAGGGAAGAATTTATCTTGATGTCAAGATAAATCTATCACGCCTCAGCGCCACTGTCGGAGACCGCGCGGCGCGGGTTGACCCGGCGGACCACGATCCACGTGACGGCCACGAGCACGGCGAACGGCGGGATGCCGAGGAGGAGTTTCCAGGTGCCGAGCCCGGCCACATCGCCGCTGAAGTAGTACGGCAGTTGCACGGCGAGACGGACGGCGAACAGGGCCGCCCACATGATCGTGAGCCAGAAGTACGCACGGCGCTTGCGGCGGTCGCGCCGCCACGCGACGCCCTCTCCCATGAGGAACCCTGCGGCGAGGCCGATGATCGGCCAGCCGACGAGCGCCGAGAGGAGAAGCCCGCCGCCGTACACGGCGTTGAGGATGAGGCCCCAGAGGAACGCGTCGACGGCGCTTCCGGTCACGAGAGCCCAGCCGGCGGCGATGAGTGCGCCGATGAGACCGCCGACGGCGGAGCCGAACGGCTGCCGCGCCGCCAGGCGGATGACCGTCAGCACGACGGCGGCGCCGACCGACAGCGCGATCGCGAGGATCAGGTTGTTCCCCGAGACGATGTAGCTCACGACGAACAGCAGCGTCGGCAGGAGCGACTCCGCGATCCCGCGCGGCCCGCCGATGGCGCGCCACACGACCTCGCCGGTCGTCGCGTCCTGCTGGGGGTCGAACCCGGCGCGACGCGCCGCTCCCCCGAGCGCCTGACCGAGCACGTCGGATGCCGCGGGCGGGGTCAGGGCGTCCGCGGGCGCCTCATCGGCCGCCTGCTCGCCGTCGGGGTGCGCGTCGGAGCTCATGCGGTGCCGGGAGCGGCCGGCATCTTCAGCGGGATGAGGTCGCGCGGCGGCATGGGCGTCCCGCCGCGGACGACGACGAGGGAACGGAAGAGGTCTTCGACCTTCGCCGCGGCATCCACGTCGCTCGTGGCATCCCCGCCGATCACGCCGCGGAGGAACCAGCGCGGACCGTCGACACCGACGAAGCGCGCGAGGCGCATGCCGGGCTTCGCGTCCGCGCCCGTCGCGACGGGCACTTCGGCGAGCAGCTCGGGGCCGAGGGGGCCCTCGCGCTCCTCGACGCGGCCGCCCTGCTGGCGGATCTGCTGGCGGATCTGCTCGCGCGTCTCGTCCCAGAGCCCGCTCGTGCGCGGGGCCGCGAAGGGCTGCACCTGCAGGGTCGACGCGGCGTAGTCGAGACCGACGGCGACGATGCGCTGCGTCTGCTCCTCGACTTCGAGCCGCAGGTTCAGGCCTTCGCGCGGAAGCACCTTGATGCCCCCCAGGTCGATGTAGGGGCGCACGGGGTTCGCCTCGGCCTCATCGAACGGTCCGACGGTGGCGCGGTCCTCGGGGGCCGACTTCGCGGTGAGCTCGTCGCTCATGCGGGTTCTCCTGTCTGATAGCCGGTCGAGCCGAATCCGCCTTCTCCTCGGGTGGAGTCGGGAAGCTCGTCGACCGGAAGGAATCGTACTCTCGGCACGGGCATGACGATCAGTTGGGCGATGCGGTCACCGGCCGTGATGGCGTACGCCTCGTCGGCATCCGTGTTCAGCAGCGACACCTTGATCTCGCCGCGGTAGCCGGCGTCGACCGTGCCGGGAGAGTTGACGATCGTGATGCCGTGCTTCGCCGCAAGTCCGCTGCGCGGGACGACGAACGCGACGTACCCGTCAGGCAGGGCGATGCGCACGCCGGTGCCGACCAGAGCGCGTTGTCCGGGCGCGAGGGTGAGGGTCTCCGTCGAGACGAGGTCCGCTCCCGCGTCGCCGGGGTGGGCGTAGACGGGAACGTGCGATGCGATGATGGGAACGTCCACGGATTCGATCACCCCACGAGGCTAATGCACGCCCCCCAGAACGCAGACCCGACCGCCGTCCCGTCGCCCGTGCGCGCGGCGCCGCTCTACCGCGAGCGGCTCACGCCCTCGCTCTGGACCCTTCTTGCGGCAGCGGTGGCGGCGCCGATGGTCTCGCTCGTCTTCGTGCCGCTGGATGCCACGGTCGCGCTCCTCGCGGGGCTCGCGGTCGCCGTCGCCATCATCGCCGCGCTCGTCCTGCTCTCGCCCGTCGTGGCGGTGCAGGGCGGCGAGTTGCGCGTCGGGCGCGCGCACATCCCGGTGCGCTTCCTCGGCGATCCGACCGGGCTCGTGGGCGCTGAGGCGCGGGAGGTCCGCGGTCCGGGGCTGCCCCGTACGGCGTGGCACGCTCTGCGCGGGGGGATCGACGGGGTCGTGCGGGTTCCGGTGCTCGACGAAAGAGACCCGGTCACGGAGTGGGTGTTCTCCACCCGTACCCCGGACCGGGTCGTCTCGGCGATCCGTCGGGCTCAGCGAGGCTGACGCACGGCGGATGCCGGGTGTGTCGTGATCAGGCGGCGCACTCGATGCAGATCGCGCCGACCGACGTCTCGTGGTCGATCTGGGTGCGGTGCTTCACGAGGAAGCACTCGATGCAGGTGAACTCGTCTTCCTGCGCAGGCAGGACGACGACGTCGAGGTCGAGATCCGAGAGGTCGGCGCCGGGCAGTTCGAAGCCCGAGGGGTTGTCGGCGTCCTCCGCATCGACGGAACCCGAGAGCTTGTCGGGGACGCGCTCCTTGAGCGCCTCGATCGACTCGCTGTCGTCTTCGGTCTTGCGGGGGGCGTCGTAGTCGGTCGCCATGCTCTCACTTCCAGTATCTGACGTCTGCAGCCTGCACTTTCGGGTCGCAGGCGGCCATAGTTTGCACGACGCGGATACATTTCGCAAATGTGGGCCGTGCTCACCCCGCTTTCCGGCGGGTGCCACGAGCAGAACTCGCGGCGCGCCCGCGATATTCCCTGCGGGCGCATCGGGCCGTGTCACCATGGCCGCGGCACCATTGTCGTGCTTTCGCAGGAACTGGAGGCGTGTCTCGCATGGAGCAGCTCAAAGTCATCGGAGTCGAAGAGGGAATCCTCGTCGTCGCGACCGAGTCGGGTGAGCGGTACGCGCTCCCCGTGGACGAGACGCTGCGCTCGCAACTGCGCCGCGCCCAGCAGAGCGCAGAGCCGCGTGCCGCGCGCGCCAACCCGCGCGAGATCCAGTCGCACATCCGGGCGGGTATGTCCGCCGCGGAGGTCGCGGAGCTCCTGGGTGTGCGCCGTGAAGACGTCGAGCGGTATGAGCGACCCGTCCTCGCCGAGCGCGAGCACATCGTCGGCCAGGCCCTCGCCGTCCCGGTGCTCATGGCCGGTGAACTCGAGCCCGGCGTCCAGCCGACGTTCGGCACCGCCGTCCGAGCCAAGCTCGCCGACGCGGGCGCGACCGGAGAGCGCTGGACGAGCTGGCGCGAAGAGACCGGCTGGATCGTCAAGCTGGAGTTCTCGGCGAGCGAAGTCGACCACGACGCGCGGTGGAGCTTCGACCCGCGCCGCTCCACGCTCTCCCCGCAGAACTCGGATGCCACGCAACTGTCCCGTCAGGGGTCGCTCCCCGAGGGCCTCATTCCGCGCCTGCGCGCCCTCGACGCGTCGCCGCTCAAGGACTCGTCGCGATTCGACTCGGGGGCCTTCGGACCGCGCAAGCTCGAGCCCGAGGTCGAGATCGTCACCCGCGACGTCCGCCCGACCGTGACCGCCGCCGTGCAGGAGGCCGCCATCAAGCGCGCGCCGGATGCCTCGGTGACCTCCGCCGAGACCGCGGACCTCCTCGAAGCGCTCCGTCGCCGTCGCGGGCAGCGGGAACCGATGCCGGCGGACGAGCCCGCCGAGGCGCAGCATCCGGTCGCACTCTTCGACGCTCTCGAGCCCGGCTACGACGAGACGGACGCCGCCGAGGACGAGGCGATCGACGACACGGTCATGAGCGAGGCATCCCGGCGCAAGGGACGCACGTCGATGCCGTCGTGGGACGAGATCGTCTTCGGCGCTCGCACGGAAGACGGCTGAGCTCAGGCCGCCTCAGGCACTCAGCGCGCGAAGGCGCCGAGACGGATGAGCGGCACGATGCGCTCCTGATCCGTGAGCGAACCGTGCTGTCCGATCATCCGCTGGGCCTTCTTGTCGACCAGTCGGTCGTCGTAGTACGCGACGGATCCGCGCGCCGCGACGAGCACATCGCCGATCCGCGGCAGCACCTCATCGGCGACCACCGGGCCGTAGAGCCCCGCAGTGACGGCCTCCTCGCGGGTCATCACCCACGAGCGCGACTGCTCCGAGGAGCGCCAGCGCGCCACGACCGCCGCTGCCGCGCCGTCGTCGACGTAGAGCTGCAGCATGCGCGGCTCCCCCGCGACGAGCGCCACGTCGTCGAGCAGATCGTCACCGGTGCGCAACAGCACGTGACGCTCGGCGGGAACGTCCACCATGCCGTGGTCGGACGTGACGAGGATCCCGGTGTCCGCCGGTGCGCGTTCGTGGAGGCGGCGGATGCCGGCATCCACCTGCTCGAGTGACTGCAGCCACTCGTCGCTCTCCCAGCCGCGGGCATGCCCGACGGTGTCGAGCTCCGGGACGTAGACGTACACGAGAGCGCCGGGGTGGGTCGCTGCCGCCTCCGCGGCCACCGCGAACCGCTCCTCGGGCGTCGTGGCGGGCAGGAACGTCGCGCCCCGCTGGATCGCCCGGGTGAAGCCCGTGGCGGCGTATTGGGGTTTCGACACGACGAAGACGGGGCGCCCCGCCGCCGCGGCCTGCTCGAAGAGCGGTTCAGCGCGTTGCCACTCGAGCGGGTCGAGGCCGTCGGTCTCCCACCCCTTCAGCTGGTTCGGCGCGGTCATCGTCCCGGGAACGCGCGCGCGGTAGCCGACGATGCCGTGCACACCGGCATCCGTTCCCGTGAGGAGGCTCGTCAGCGCGGTGGCCGTCGTCGACGGGAAGACCGTGCGTGCGGCATCCCGCTTCGCCAGGTGGGACGCGAGGAAGCGGGCGTGGCCTGACCGTGCCGTGAGGTTGCCGCGGCCCAGGCCGTCGACGAGGACCAGGATCGCCGATCGGGCCGCCGGGAACCAGTCGGGCCGAGCATCGAGGGAGGCGAGCAGTTGTGGCACGACACCGGTGAGGCTCCGGGCCGCGGGCGGGTCCGCGGGTAGGCTGAGGGACATCGGGGCCAGTCTCGCACACGGCGGGCGAGGCCCCTTCTCGTCGCAATCCGCACGGAGGCATCGCAGGTCCATGGCAGCGTCCCGCACCGAGTCCGTTCCCGAAGGTCACGGCCGCATCGAAGACGTCGACGTCTCCACCGAGATGCAGGACTCGTTCCTCGAGTACGCCTACTCGGTGATCTACTCGCGCGCGCTCCCCGACGCCCGCGACGGTCTCAAGCCCGTGCAGCGCCGCATCCTGTTCCAGATGGCCGACATGGGGCTGCGCCCCGACCGCGGACACGTCAAGAGCGCCCGCGTCGTCGGCGAGGTGATGGGAAAGCTGCACCCCCACGGCGACTCGGCGATCTACGACGCGCTCGTGCGGCTCTCGCAGTCGTTCGCCCTCCGAGTCCCGCTCGTCGACGGGCACGGCAACTTCGGCTCGCTCGACGACGGCCCCGCGGCGGCTCGCTACACCGAGGCGAGACTCGCCCCCGCCGCGCTCGCCCTCACCGAGAACCTCGACGAGGACGTCGTGGACTTCGTCCCGAACTACGACGGCCAGTTCCAGCAGCCCGATGTCCTGCCGGCCGCTTTCCCCAACCTCCTCGTCAACGGCGCCACCGGCATCGCCGTCGGCATGGCGACCAACATGGCGCCGCACAACCTCATCGAGGTGGTCGCGGCGGCCATCCATCTGCTCGAGAACCCCGAGGCGACGACCACCGAGCTCATGGAGTTCGTACCCGGGCCGGACCTCCCCGGCGGCGGCATCATCGTCGGCCTCGAGGGGATCGCCGAAGCGTACGAGACGGGCCGCGGCACGTTCCGCACGCGGGCGAAGGTATCCGTCGAGTCGCTCGGACCGCGCCGCACGGGGCTCGTCGTGACCGAGCTCCCGTACATGGTCGGCGTGGGACGTGTGATCGAGAAGATCACGGATGCCGTGAAGGCCAAGAAGGTCACGGGCATCGCCGACGTCGTCGACCTCACCGATCGCCACAACGGCCTGCGGCTCGAGATCGGCATCAAGACCGGGTTCGACCCGAACGCCGTGCTCGAGCAGCTGTTCCGTCTGACCCCGCTCGAGGACTCGTTCGGCATCAACAACGTCGCGCTCGTGGACGGACAGCCGCAGACGCTCGGCCTCAAGCCGCTCCTGCGCGTCTATCTCGATCACCGGCTCTCGGTCGTCACGCGGCGCAGCCGCTTCCGCCTCGCGCGCAAGAAGGAACGCCTGCACCTCGTCGAAGGTCTCCTCATCGCGATCCTCGACATCGACGAGGTCATCCAGGTCATCCGCGCCTCGGACGACGGCGAGCAGGCCCGCACGCGCCTCATGAGCGTGTTCGACCTGTCGCAGCCGCAGGCGGAATACATCCTCGAACTGCGCCTGCGCCGCCTCACGCGGTTCTCCCGCATCGAGCTCGAGACCGAGCGTGACACGCTGAAGGCCGAGATCGCGGAGCTCGAGGACCTGCTCGGGAGCGAAAGCCTCCTGCGCGCCCAGGTCGCGCGCGAGCTCGACGCGGCCGCGGAGACATTCGGCACCCCGCGGCGCACCCTGCTGCTCAACGGCGGACCGGTCGCCGCGCGCTCGCGCGCCGCAGCCCCCGCCGACCTCCAGATCGCCGACGCACCCTGTCGTGTGTTCCTCTCCGCGACCGGGCGCATGGTGCGCGCCGAACTCACCGGCGAGGGCGGCATCGTCGTGCCGACGCGACGCGCGAAGCACGACGCGATCCTCTCCGCGGTGGATGCCACGACGCGCGGCGACCTCGGCGCCGTGACGAGCGCCGGGCGACTCGTGCGCTTCTCCCCCGTCGACCTCCCCTCGGTTCCGGGGACCGCCGTGCAGCTTGCCGCAGGCACCCGCGCCGACCAGTACCTTGGGCTCGCCTCCGGTGAGCATGTGGTCGGGGTTGTGCCCCTGGGTGACGGCATCATCGCCCTCGGGACCCGTCAGGGCACCGTGAAGCGCGTCGCGGCCTCGGAGCTGCCCGCGGGCAAGCACGATGTCGAGATCATCGCCCTGAAGCCCGGCGACCGGGTCGTCGGCGCGGGCCTCGCTCCCGATGGCGTGGAGCTCGTCTTCGTGGCATCCGACGCGCAGCTTCTGCGCTTCGACGCGAGCGCCGTCCGACCGCAGGGGCGTGCCGCCGGCGGAATGGCCGGCATCCGGCTCTCCGACGGCGCCGAGGTGATCGCGTTCCAGGCCGTGGACGGGGATGACGAGGCCGTCGTCGTGACGGTCGCGGGCTCGTCTCAGGCGATCGCGGGGACGGATGCCGGCAGCGCCAAGGTCTCCGCCTTCGCCGAGTTCCCGCCGAAGGGTCGCGCCACCGGTGGAGTGCGCGCACAGCGGTTCCTGAAGGGCGAAGACGCACTCACGATCGCGTGGGTGGGTGTGGAGCCCCGTGCCGTCGGATCGGACGGATCCGTGCGGCAGCTTCCCGCAGCGGGCGCCAAGCGCGACGCGTCCGGGCAGGCGCTCGATGCCGTCGTCGGTGCGATCGGGGCCGCGATCTCCTGAGGCGCGGGTCGGTCAGGTGATCTTGACGAGACCCAGCTGCGCCGCGCGGATCAGCACCTGGATGCGATCGCGCACCCCCCATTTCGCAGTGATCCGGCTGAGATGCGACTTCACGGTCGCCTCCGACACGAACATCTCCGCACCGATCTCCGCGTTCGACATTCCCTGTGCGAGAAGCTTCACGACCTGCAGCTCGCGTTCGGTGAGCTCCTCCTCGCGACCCATCGTGCGCGTGGGCGCCGGCTCGGTGTTCTGCACCGAGGAGATGAGCTCTTTGGCGACGCGCGGCGACAGGACGTACCCGCCCTCGTGGGCGAGGCGCGCGGCGTCGAGGATGCGCTCCGGCGAGGTGTCCTTCACGAGATAGCCGGATGCCCCGGCGCCCAGCATCGGCACGATCACCCGCTCCGCGGAGAACGTCGTCAGCGCGACGACCTTGAGGCCCGGCAGCTCCTGCGTCAGCCGGCGTGTCGCCTCGATGCCGTCCATCTTCGGCATCTGCACATCCATGAGGACGACGTCGGGGCGCACCTCTCGGGCGACGACGATCGCATCGGCGCCGTTGTCCGCTTCGCCGACGAGCTCGAATCCGTCGTCCGACTCCAGGAAGACGCGGAGAGCCGCTCGCACGAGCGACTCGTCGTCCACGATGATCACACGTATCCGCTCCGTCACATCGCCATCCTACGGAGTGCGTCCGATCTCCCTGCGCACAACAGATCCGCCGAAAGTCGCAAGTGGTTTCGCCGTTCGTCGGTCGTGCGCGATGACGTCCGTACGAAGAATCGATTCGAGACGTTGTGGAGGTGACAACATGAGTGTATGGGATGTTCTCGGCAAGATGCTCCGCCTCTGGTAAGGCGGCCCACGAGATAATCGCGTGGTGAGTTCCCTGCGGGCGATGACCGCCCACTACCTGCGTGCGCCGTTCTGGTCGTATCGACCCGTGCGGCCGGTCGTTCGACGGTTGCTGATAGCCCTGGCGGCCGTCCTCCTGATCTTGGACTCGTTACTCCGGGCGACGAGCGGGATGGAAGTCCCGATCCTTCAGGCGGTCGTGACGACAGGGATTGCCCTCTGCATCGGGCTCTTCGCCTGGCGCCCTTCCATCGCCGCGGTCGTGCTGATTCTGCTCACGATCGGGGCGGCTATCGCTGGCGTTGCGCGGGACAGCCTCATCGCGACCGCTCTCATCGCGGGGCTCGTTGCGCTCACCTGCAGCGGGATGCTGACTCTCCTCTACGGGTTCGGCCTGGCGGTCGCCATCATCGCGGCTGTGCTCTCGCCCGCGATCCGATTGGAATCACTTTCGGCTGTCGTCGTCTTCTTCTTCGGGGCGGTGAGCGGCTCGATCGGATTCGCCGTCCGACAACAGAACGAGAGGGCCGTCATGCTGGCGACGCGGCTCGAGGCCACCGAACAGGAGGTCGCCGAGCAGCTTCGGCACGAACGAGATCTCATCGCCGACGAGCTGCACGACATCGTCGCGCACGAGATCACGATCGTCGCTCTGCATGCGGCAGTGCTCGAGCACACGGAGGACTCCACAACCCGTACCCAATCCCAGACGGCCATCCGTGAGGCGGCCGTCCAAGCCCTCACCGACATTCGGCGCGTGCTCGGGATGGTGCGCGGCGAGGAGAGCCTGTCGCCGGAGCGGGTCCCCTCCCGAGACGGCATCCCCGGCACGGTCGCGGACGTCACCCGAGAGCTGACGAGAGCCGGCATCTCGGTGACGACGGACATCCCCGACCAGGTCCGCTTGCCGAGCACCTCGCTCGTCGCTCTGACGCGCGTCATGCGCGAGAGCTCGACGAACGTCCTGAAGCACGCGACGGGAGCGACGAACGTCCATATCGCGCTGACGGTGCAGCGCGGGTGGGCCCACCTCGAGTTCCGTGACGACTCGCCCCCGGCGCGCACCGCCGGTCTTCCCGCGTCGGGCTACGGCATCATGCGGCTCCGCGAGCGGTTCCGCGTGTTCGGCGGCTCGTTCTCGGCCGAGCGACGGCCGGAAGGATGGGTCGTGTCGGCATCGCTTCCACTGGAGTCCTGACCTCCTCAGAGGAATATACGAAAGTCGCAACCGGGCTCGCCATTCGTAGGGCGCGGGTTGATGTCGCGCGCTCGTACTGTGGTGACAGCCGAAAGCACCGGTCCCCAGTCGGGGCTTTCTACGAGCGCTCAGCAGTCTGGTCTGCGGTTTCGGGGACGCTGTTCCTGCGATCAGGACAGCGTCATCGCGACGAGACGCGAGCGCCGCGGCGATGGCCCGAAACCGATCCCCCCAGCTCGGTTTCGGGCCCCGCGCGTTTCCGGGCCGGTTCAGGCGTCGATGGACTCGCGGTCGAGGCGGTCGCTCGAGGACACGATGAAGTCGCGGCGCGGAGCGACGTCGCTGCCCATCAACAGTTCGAACACGGCTGCCGCGCTCTCCGCGTCTTCGACGCGCACACGCCGGAGAGTGCGCCCGACGCGGTCCATCGTCGTCGTGGCGAGCTGATCGGCATCCATCTCGCCGAGTCCCTTGTACCGTTGCACCGGCTCCTGCCAGCGTCGATTCGACTTCTGCAGCTTGCCGAGCAGACCGTGCAGTTCCTGTTCGGAGTACGTGTAGATGGTCTCGTTGGGCTTGGAGCCGGGGTTAACGACGATCACCCGATGCAGCGGCGGCACGGCTGCATAGACGCGTCCGGCCTCGATGAGCGGGCGCATGTACCGGAAGAACAACGTGAGCAGGAGCGTCCGGATGTGCGCGCCGTCGACGTCGGCGTCGCTCATGAGGATGATCTTGCCGTAGCGGGCCGCGTCGAGGTCGAACGAGCGACCGGAGCCCGCGCCGATCGTCTGGATGATCGCGGCGCACTCGGCGTTTCCGAGCATGTCGCTGATCGACGCCTTCTGGACGTTGAGGATCTTGCCGCGGATCGGCAGGAGCGCCTGATACTCGCTGTTGCGGGCGTGCTTCGCGGTCCCGAGGGCGGAGTCCCCCTCGACGATGAACAGCTCGGATTGCGCGACGTCGTTCGTGCGGCAGTCCGCGAGCTTCACCGGGAGGGAGGACGATTCGAGGGCGTTCTTGCGACGCTGCGTCTCTTTGTGCGTGCGCGCCGAGATGCGCGCCTTCATCTCCGAGACGATCTTTTCGAGCACGAGCGCGGTCTGCGCCTTGTCCTCGCGCTTGGTCGAGGCGAACCGCTCGGTGAGCTCCTTCGCGACGACGTTCGCGACGATCGCCCGGACGGCGGGCGTGCCGAGGATCTCCTTCGTCTGCCCCTCGAACTGAGGCTCCGGCAGCCGGACCGTCAGCACGGCGGTGAGACCGGCGAGGATGTCGTCCTTCTCGAGCTTGTCGGTGCCCACCTTGAGGCGCCGCGCATTCTGATCCACCTGTGCGCGCAGCACCTTCATGAGGCCCTGCTCGAAGCCGGCCTGGTGCGTGCCGCCCTTCGGCGTGGCGATGATGTTCACGAACGACCGGGTCACGGTCTCATAGCCCGTCCCCCACCGCAGCGCGATGTCGACCTCGCACTCACGAGCGACCTCGGTCGGGACCATCGCTCCCCCGGGCTGCAGCACGGGCACGGTCTCGGTGAAGGTTCCGGAACCGGTGAGGCGCCACGTGTCGGTGACGGCGGGGTCGGGCGCGAGGAACTCCGCGAACTCGGAGATGCCGCCGTCGAAGCGGTACGCGGTCGTGGTCGACTCGTCACCGCGCTCGTCGGCGATGTCGATCTCGAGACCCGG
The DNA here is from genome assembly GCA_029960085.1 of Microbacteriaceae bacterium PS02067. Classification (GTDB taxonomy): domain Bacteria; phylum Actinomycetota; class Actinomycetes; order Actinomycetales; family Microbacteriaceae; genus Microbacterium. The sequence continues at coordinate 14,399 of JASCPG010000015.1, forward strand.
GACGAGGAAGGCGGTCTGACGGGCCCGCTGCTCCAGTTCGCCGAGGTGGAACGTGGCATCCTTCGTGAAGATCTGACGGTCCGCCCAGTAGCGGATACGCGTTCCCGTGACGCCGCGGGCGGCCTTACCGATGACGCGGAGCTCGGATGCCTTGTCGAAGGGCGTGAACGGAGAATCCGGGCCGGGCCCCGCGAAGATGCCGGGCTCGCCGCGGTGGAACGACATCGCATATGTCTTGCCGCCACGGTCGACCTCGACGTCGAGCCGCTCGCTGAGGGCGTTGACGACGGACGCGCCGACGCCGTGAAGACCGCCGGAGGCGGCGTAGGAGCCGCCTCCGAACTTGCCGCCGGCGTGGAGCTTGGTGAAGACGACCTCGACGCCGGTGAGGCCCGTGCGCGGCTCGACGTCGACGGGGATGCCCCGGGCCCGGTCGCGCACCTCGACGCTGCCGTCGCCGTGGAGGACGATGTCGATCTGCGAACCGAAGCCCGCGAGAGCCTCGTCGACGGAGTTGTCGATGATCTCCCACACGCAGTGCATGAGTCCGCGCGAGTCGGTCGAGCCGATGTACATGCCCGGGCGCTTGCGGACGGCCTCGAGCCCCTCGAGCACCTGGAGATGGTGGGCGGAATACTCGGCGGTCACAATCTCCAAGACTAAGCCGGGCCGGCGACACGCCGGCGGCGACACGACGGCCGGCAGGAGAGCGGAGGCGACCGGGGCGTGGGCCGCGTACGCGCACAGCGAAATGTGACCGGATCGCGGCATACCCGCAGGTTTCGCGTGGTTGTATGTGTCACACGCATCACCGAGCATCGCATCGCATGTACCGAGGAGGAACCGAAATGAGCATGTCGACCACCGCAGAGCCCGCCGTCCTCGAGTACCGTCTCAGCGCCACCGACCGTTGCGACTCGTGCGGCGCCCAGGCCTACATCGCGGCCGAGGTCAACGGCAGCGAACTGCTCTTCTGCGCACACCACGGACGCAAGTACGAAGAGAAGCTGCGCGCCGTCGCCACCTCGTGGCACGACGAGACCGCTCGCCTCGCAGAGGCCCGCTGAGCACTCCCCCGTAGACTGGTGACGTTCCCCGTCACCGGTCCGGAAGGATGTTCATGCCTTCGAGCGCGCTCGCACTCACCGATCGTCTCCGCTTCCTCTGGCAGCGCGCACGGGGGTTCGACGTGCGATCCGTGACGGACCGCGCCCACAAGACGGCGCGCATCCACGGCAAGAGCTACCCGCTCGTGCTCGCCGACATGCTGTGGTCGGCGGGCTTCCGGCGCGTCGGCTTCAACGACTACATGGAGTTCGACTTCGCGATCCTCTCGCGAGCCGAACGCGCGACCTGGGTGACGAGCCCCCTCGCCCTCGAACTGTCGAAGAAGTACGACGACCCGGGCTACGTTCACCACTTCCACGACAAGATCGAGTTCAACCAGCTGTTCGACCGCTTCCTCGGTCGTGAGTGGCTCGATCTCCGCGAATCAGGACCCGAAGCGCTCGAAGCCTTCGCCGCGAGGCATCCCGTCCTCATCGGCAAGGAGCCGGTGAGCAAGTCGGGCTTCGGCGTCAGCCGCTACGACACCGCCGGCACGACCGACTGGGCGGCGCTGCATGCCGAACTCGTCGGCAAGGGCCAGGTGCTCGTCGAGGAGCGCATCCTCCAGCATCCGGATCTCGAGGCGATCGCGCCCGGCACCGCCAACACCACGCGCGTGACGACCTTCGTGAAGGACGACGGCACGGTCGAGATCGTCAACATGGCCCAGAAGTTCGGACGCGGCAAGGTCAGCGACCAGGGCGCCTTCGGCGGCTTCTACACCGCGCTCCACGAGGATGGCCGGGCGATGGGGATGGGGTACGACATCCACGGCGAGTTGTACGCGACGCACCCCGACACGGGGGCGACGATCTCGGCGTTCCGCCTGCCCGACATGGACGCCGTGCGGGCGCTCATCACCGAGGTCGCGCTCGTCGTGCCGCAGGTGCGGTACGTCGGCTGGGACATCGTCGCGACAGCGCAGGGACCTGTCCTCGTGGAGGGCAACTGGGGTGCGGGCGTGTTCGAGAACAAGCCCACGGCCACCGGCATCCGCCACGGCCACCTGCCCCGCTACCGCGCCGCGATGGGCTTCTGACCCGAACCGAGCCGCGCCGCGATCGCGGGTGTCAGGCCTTACGGATGACGCCCATCGGTGTCGACTGATGCCCCTGCCCGAGCGGGTTGTCGGACAGGATGCGCACGAGCTGCTGCTCGCCCTGCTTGTCGAGCGTCGACCCGAGGATGTTTCCGCCGATGTCGTTGATGTCGACGACGGCGACCTCCGCATCGACGCCCAGCAGCGTACGAAGTCGCGCCGAGACGCCGGCAGGATCGGTCGGTCCGAGCACGACGGCCTTGTTGTAGGGCGGAATCGTGCCACTCGTCGGCCCGTCGATCGCGCGCGCCTTGTCCCCCGCGATGCGATAGAAGTCGCCGCGCCGCCCGAACAGCTTCGTCACGGCGGAGACGGCGGCCGCGAAGAGGATCCGCGGCGTCCCGCATTCGCGCAGCGCCATCTCCATCGTCTCCGGCATTCCGAGGCCGATCCCGTAGGGGGTGCGCGTGACGTACTTCGACAGGAAGAACGCGAGCTTGCGCGGTGCGATCTCGTCGAGCGTGTACGAGCGTCCCTGCGTGATCGCGACGATCTTCTCCGTCACGAACAGCGTGTCGCCGGCTTCGACCACAGGGGACGCGTACTCGGCGACGAACGCGTCGAGGTCGTCGCCGGGCATGACGACCCGCGTACGGATCGGGATGCGCTTGTACGTGCCCGCGTCGGTCGTGACCGTGAGCGCCTTGCCGTCGTTGGGAGCCTCGCTCATTCGAGGTAGTCCCGCAGCGACTGCGATCGCGACGGATGCCGCAGCTTCGCCATCGTCTTCGACTCGATCTGGCGGATGCGCTCGCGTGTCACGCCGAAGGTGTCGCCGATCTGGTCGAGGGTCTTCGGCTGGCCGTCGCCGAGACCGAAGCGCATGCGGATGACGCCCGCCTCGCGCTCGGAGAGCGAGTCCAGGAGCGACTCGAGCTGACGCTGCAGCATCGTGAAGCCCACGGCGTCTGCCGGGACGACCGCCTCGGTGTCCTCGATGAGGTCACCGAACTCGCTGTCGCCGTCCTCGCCGAGCGGAGTGTGCAGCGAGATCGGCTCGCGGCCGTACTTCTGCACCTCGATGACCTTCTCGGGCGTCATGTCCAGCTCGCGGCTGAGCTCCTCGGGCGTGGGTTCGCGCCCGAGATCCTGCAGCATCTGCCGCTGGACGCGGGCGAGCTTGTTGATCACCTCGACCATGTGGACCGGGATGCGGATCGTCCGCGCCTGGTCCGCCATCGCACGGGTGATCGCCTGACGGATCCACCACGTGGCGTAGGTCGAGAACTTGAAGCCCTTGGTGTAGTCGAACTTCTCCACGGCGCGGATGAGGCCGAGGTTGCCCTCCTGGATGAGGTCCAGGAACTGCATGCCGCGACCCGTGTAGCGCTTCGCGAGCGAGACGACGAGACGGAGGTTCGCGCCGAGCAGGTGGCTCTTGGCGCGCTGGCCGTCGCGGGCGACCCACTGCAGGTCGAGGCCCAGCTGCGACGACTTCTCCGCCGCCGACATGTGGGAGAGCTTCTCCTCGGCGAACAGGCCCGCCTCGATGCGCATCGCGAGCTCGACCTCTTCGGCCGCGTTCAGCAGCGGCACCTTGCCGATCTGCTTCAGGTAGTCCTTGACAGGGTCGGCGGTCGCGCCGGTGATCTGGGTCGAGTAGACCGGAACGTCCTCGTCGTCGTTCGAGGAGATGACGATGGCACCGGTCGGCAGCGGCTCGGTGAAGACGGGCTTCGTCTTGCCGTCCTCTTCCTCGTCGTCCTCGTCGTCCGTGTCGTCCGTGGCGGCCTTCTTGCCGCCCTTCGCGCTCTGCGTGTCCTCGGATTCCGCGTCGTCGGAGTCGGCATCAGTCTCGTCGACCTCGTCGCCCATCTCCTCGTCGTCGAGTTCGACCTCGTCGTCGATGTCCTCGTCGTCGGAGCCCTTCTTGGTGGACTTCGCCGGCGATGCCTTGGTGGCGGGCTTCTTCGCGGGCGCCTTCTTCGCCGCGGCGGGCTTCTTCGCGGGCGCCTTCTTCGCGGGCGCGGTGTCGACGGCCTCTGCCGCCGCGTCGGTGTCGTCTGCCTTGCGGGTGCGGGTTGTCTTCGTGCCGGAGGTCACGTCTCGCCTTTCACCGACGCGCTGCGTCGGGGTTTCGGACACTAGTAAGACCCTTGTCAAGCCCTGCGCCGCCCCGTGAAGGGAGTGACACCGGTGAGACAACGGGTCGGTGTCCTATTGTCTCATACCCCAGAGCGGGAATCGGCGCAACGCCTGGGCGCGCTTTCGCGCTCAGGTCGATGCCGCATCCGCACTGCGTGTGAGGAGAGAACGCGCCGCGGCGGCCCGGCATTCCGTCAGCGGCGACCGCGTTTGTCGTCGTCCGGCCGGCGGTCCGCGAGGAACCTCTCCAGTTCGGCGGCCAACTCGTCCGCGCTCGGCAGATCACCCGTGTGGATGATCGGCTGCGCGTGGGTCGAGCCGGCCATATAGGAGTCGTAGCGTTCCTCGAGCGTGTGGAGCATGGTGGTGAGCTCGTCGTTGTGCTCGACCTGATCGTCCACCTTCGCGACGTAATCGCGGTTCTCCTCGCGGATCGTGTCGGCGTCGAAGACGAGTCCCGTCGCCACCGAGATGCTGTCGAGGCCCGCGAGCGCCGCCGCCGGGAACTCCGTGTCGCCGAGGTAGTGCGGAACGAGCAGGACGAACCCGGCCGTCGGGAGCCCGCTCGCGGCGAGGCGCAGCTCGAGAAGGTGCCCGACCGTCGCGGGGACCTGCGTGTGCGGCTTCCACACCGAGTGCGCCTGAGTGAGCTCGCTCCGGGTGCCGCTGACCGTCGTGCCGATCGGACGGGTGTGCGGGACCGGCATCGGGATCGAATGCACCCACGTCGCCGTCGAGACCTGCAGCCCTTCCGCGAGACCCACGATGGTCTCCGCGAACGCCTCCCACGCGAAGTCCGGCTCGTAGCCGGCGAGGAGGACGAACGGCTGGCCGAGCGCATCGTGCGCGAGGGAGAGCTCGAGCCGCTGCGGGCGGTAGTCGAGAAGATGATCCCCGTCGAACGTGATCGACGGCCGGCGCGCCCGGTAGTCGAGCAGGACGTCGGCGGAGAACGCGACGACGGGCGACGGGTCGAGGTCGTCCCGGAAGTGCTCGATCATCCGCGAGACGGCACTGCCGGCATCCGTGAATCCCGTCAGTGCGATGACGAGCGGAAGCCCCGGCGGCACGGGGGGAGCCGACGCGACAAGCTCGTACAGGGGACCACTCAAGGGCATACGTCCACTGTACGAGCCGCCGCGCGCCCGGGGGCGGCTTGCCGCTGACAGCGAACACGACGCACCCGACCGCGTGCGCGGCGCGTCCCTAGGATGGAGGAATGGCGTTTCCCGAGCTGTCCATGTCCACCGCTCCCCTGCCCACCGCCGACGCCGATGCGCTCGTGCTGGCGCTCCCCCCGCTCGACGCGGGGCGTGATGTCGGAGCACTGTCGGAATGGCCGGGCCTCGAGTCCGCGCTCGTCGGGCTCGGATTCACCGGGAGCCCCGCGTCGATCGTGCGCGTCCACCTGCCGGAGGTGACCGGCGTGCCGCTGCTCGTCGTCGGTACGGGCGCGGAGCCGGATGCCTCGACCCTGCGCGACGCCGTCGGTGCCGTCGTCCGGACCACCACCGGGTACGCGCGGCTCGCGATCGCGGCGCCGGAGGCGGAGGACACCCTCTGGGAGGCCGTCGCCGAGGGCATCCTGCTCGGTGGCTACCGTTTCGACGACTACAAGAAGGACGCGTCGCCGGCCCGTGCGACCGCCGTCACCCTGCACTGGGGGTCGGAGCCCGACGAGGGCACGCAGGGGCGGGTGCAGGCGGTCGCCGCCGCCGCCGCGCTCGTGAAGGACCTCGTCAACACCCCGGCGCAGTGGCTCGGCCCGCAGGATATGGCCGAGGCCTCGCTCGAGGCACTCGCCGGGCTGCCGGTGGACGTCACGGTGCTCGATGAGACGGAACTTGCCGAGCAGGGCTTCGGGGGCATCCTCGGGATCGGTCAGGGATCCGACCGCCCGCCGCGCCTCGTGCACCTCGACTACGCGCCCGAGGGTGCGACTCGCCACATCGCGCTCGTCGGCAAGGGCATCACGTTCGACACGGGTGGCCTGTCGCTGAAGAGCCCCGCGGGCATGGTCGGCATGAAGTTCGACATGGCGGGGGCCGCCACGGTGCTCGCGGTCGTCCGCGCCGCCGCCGAGTTGAGGCTCCCCGTCCGCGTGTCCGGGTGGCTGTGCCTCGCCGACAACATGCCGTCCGGGCGGGCGCTGCGCCCCGGCGACGTCGTGCGGATCGCCGACGGGTCGAGCGTCGAAGTCCTCAACACGGATGCCGAGGGGCGCGTCGTCCTCGCCGACGGACTCGTCGCCGCCAGCCGCACGCACCCCGACGTCATCATCGACGTCGCGACGCTCACCGGTGCGATCATCGTCGCGCTCGGTCACCGCCACACCGGTGTCATGGGCAACGACGATCGGGTGGTCGGCGAGTACCTCGCGGCGGCGGAACGCGCGGGGGAACTCGCATGGCACTTGCCCCTCCCCGCGCACATGGAGGACGAACTCGACTCCCCCATCGCCGACCTGCAGAACGCCAAGATCGGCGACACCTCGGGCGGATCGCTGTTCGCGGGGCTCTTCCTGCAGCGGTTCGTCGGCGCGGCATCCGACGAGCCGGAAGCGACCCCGATCCCCTGGGTGCACCTCGACATCGCCGGCAGTGGGTCCGCAAAGAGCGGTTTCGGAGCGACGGACAAGGGTCCGACCGCGGCAACCGTGCGAACCCTCCTCAGGTTCGTCGAAGGAGGCACGAGATGAGCGAGTACACGTCGGACGTCGTCGTCCTGGGCGGCGGGAGCGGCGGCTACGCCGCGGCGATCCGCGCCACCGAACTCGGAAAGAGCGTCGTCCTGATCGAGAAGGACACAGTGGGCGGGACGTGCCTGCACCGCGGATGCATCCCGACGAAGGCGCTGCTGCACGCGGCGGAGGTCGCCGACCATGTGCGCAGCGCCGCGAGTGTCGGCGTCTCCGCGACGTTCGCCGGAATCGACCCCGCCGCCGTGACGTCGTACCGCGAGGGCATCGTGGCGAAGAAGTTCAAGGGGCTCGAAGGGCTCCTGAAGGCACGTGGGATCACGGTGGTCGCGGGCACGGGACGCCTCCTCCCCGACCGCGGGGTGGCCGTCGGCGATGACGTCTACCGCGGCACGGATGTGATCCTCGCGACCGGCTCCTACAGTCGGAGCCTTCCCGGTCTCGAAATCGGGGGCCGCGTGATCACGAGCGAGGGCGCGCTCGCGCTCGACGTGGTTCCCGAGCGCGTCGTCATCCTCGGCGGCGGCGTCATCGGCGTCGAGTTCGCGAGCGTGTGGCGCTCGTTCGGCGCGGAGGTGACGATCGTCGAGGCACTCGACCACCTCGTCCCGAACGAGGACGTCGCTCTCAGCAAGGCCCTCGAGCGGGCGTATCGCAAGCGCGGGATCGTCGCGAAGCTGGGGGTCCGCTTCGCGGGCATCACGCAGACGGATGCCGGTGTACAGGTGAGTCTCGAAGACGGCACCACGCTCGACGCCGACTACCTGCTCGTCGCCGTCGGACGTGGACCGGCGACGGCGGACCTCGGCTTCGAGGAGGCGGGTGTCGCGCTGGAGCGCGGCTTCGTCACGGTCGACGAGCGGCTGCAGACCACTGTGCCGCATGTCTGGGCGGTGGGCGACATCGTGCCGGGGCTCCAGCTCGCCCATCGCGGCTTCGCCCAGGGCATCTTCGCGGCGGAACAGCTGGCGGGCCTCGACCCGGTCCCCGTTCCCGAGGCATCCATCCCCCGCATCACCTACTCGAGCCCGGAGGTCGCCTCCGTCGGCCTCACCGAGGCGCAGGCGCGTGGGATCCACGGCGACGGTGTGGCCGTCTACGAGTACAACCTGGCGGGCAACGGCAAGAGCGAGATCCTCGGGACGGCGGGCATCGTGAAGGTCGTCCGCGCCGCCGAGGGGCCGATCCTGGGCGTCCACCTCATCGGCGACCGCGTCGGCGAACTCATCACCGAGGGGCAGCTCGCCGTCGCCTGGGAGGCGCATCCCGAAGACCTCGCGCCGCTCATCCACGCGCACCCGACGCAGAGCGAAGCGCTCGGTGAGGTGTTCCTCGCCCTGGCAGGCAAGCCCCTGCACGCACTCTGACACCGGCCACGTGCGCGGGTCACTAAGCTAGAACGACATCGGACTTTCTGAAGGAGACACAGTCATGAGCACATCCGTGGTCCTCCCCGCGCTCGGCGAGAGCGTCACCGAGGGAACGGTCACCCGTTGGCTCAAGAAGGTCGGTGACACGATCCAGGCCGACGAAGGTCTGCTCGAGATCTCGACCGACAAGGTCGACACCGAGATCCCGTCGCCCGTAAGCGGTGTGATCGAGGAGATCCTCGTGCAGGAGGACGAGACCGTCGAGGTCGGCGCCGTCCTGGCGAAGATCGGCGACGGGTCGGGCGCGCCCGCTGCGGGTGATGCACCCGCAGCCGAGGCTCCTGCCGTCGAGCAGCCCGCCGCCGTCGAGACCCCCGCGCCCGAGCAGGCGGAACCGGCTGAGGCTCCCGCTGCGGCGGCTCCGAGCGCCCCGGCGCCGTCGGGCGACGCCAAGGATGTCGTGCTCCCCGAACTCGGCGAGAGCGTCACCGAGGGAACCGTCACCCGTTGGCTCAAGGCCGTCGGAGATGACGTCGCCGTCGACGAGCCGCTGCTGGAGATCTCGACCGATAAGGTCGACACCGAGATCCCGTCGCCGGTCGCCGGCACGCTGCAGGAGATCGTCGTCGGTGAGGATGAGACCGTCGCCGTGGGCGCGGTGCTCGCGCGCATCGGCTCCGGCGCCGCTCCCGCAGCAGCCGCCCCCGCTCCCGTCGAGGCGGCTCCCGCGCCGGCGGCTCCCGCTGCACCGGCTCCCGTTGCTGCGGCACCGGCCGCAGCCCCTGCACCTGCCGCCCCGGCCCCCGCGGCTCCCGCTGCCGCCGCCCCCGCGCTTGCAGTCGACGACGACGTCACGACCTATGTCACCCCGCTCGTGCGCCGCCTCGCGCAGCAGCAGGGCGTGGACCTCGCAACGGTCACGGGCACGGGCGTGGGCGGTCGCATCCGCAAGGAAGATGTCCTGAAGGCCGCCGAGGCTGCCAGCGCCGCACCCGCGGCCACTCCCGCCGCTGCGGCCGCACCTGCAGCGCTCGCGCTGGAGGTGTCGCCTCTGCGCGGCACGACGCAGCCGATGTCGCGACTGCGGAAGGTCCTCGCCGAGCGCGCCGTGGCCTCGATGCAGCAGACGGCGCAGCTCACCACCGTCGTCAAGGTCGATGTCACCAAGGTCGCGGCCTACCGCTCGGCCGTGCAGAACGACTTCGTCGCGAAGACGGGCGGCAAGCTGTCGTTCCTGCCGTTCTTCGTCCTCGCTGCCGCGGAGGCGCTGCAGACGTTCCCCGTGATCAACGCGACCGTCAACGGCACCGACATCGTCTACCCGGCGACCGAGAACATCTCGATCGCGGTCGACACCGAGCGCGGGCTGCTCACGCCGGTGCTGCGCGACGCCGGCGCCAAGACGCTGGCCGGCATCTCCTCCGAGATCGCCGACCTCGCGGCCCGCACGCGTGACAACAAGCTGAAGCCCGACGAGCTCGCCGGTGGCACGTTCACGGTGACGAACACGGGTTCGCGCGGTGCGCTGTTCGACACGCCCGTCGTGTTCCTGCCGCAGTCCGCGATCCTCGGCACGGGCGCGGTCGTCAAGGAGCCGGGCGTCGTGAAGGTGGACGGTGTGGAGGCCATCGCCGTCCGCTCGTACGTCTACCTCGCGCTGTCGTACGACCACCGCATCGTCGACGGTGCGGATGCCGCGCGCTTCCTCGGCGCCGTGAAGGCGCGCCTCGAGGCGGCCGACTTCGGGCCTCAGCTCGGCATCTGACCCCACCGATCATGGCTGGTCCGCGACGTCGTACACGTCGCGGACCAGCCATTTTCCGTCGGCGCTGACGAGCACGAGGATCTGCGGCGGGGAGTCCGGTGCCTCGACGCGGAACACCGTCACTCCCCCGTACTCGTCGAGGAGCGTCGTCGTCGATCGCGCATCCGAGAGGGCGACGCCCGACGGTGGCTGCCTCGCCGGATCCTCCAGCACCCCTTCGCACGCGGCGCGGTCGCCGGCGCAGGCGCGAAGGGCCCGCAGCGCCGCCGACGCGATCGCCGTCGGCTCGTTCTGAGCAGCGGGTTCCGTCGGCGTCCCCGTCGAGGGTTCCGCGTCGCCGCCGGGCCCGGCCGGGTTCGGAACCGGAGTCGAGGGCGTCGGTGAGGAGGCATCCGTCATCGCCGCGGGTCGGGCATCGGCGGGATCCGAGCCTCCGGGCCAGAGCAGACCGACGGTGATCACGACCGCGGCCGCCCCCACGGCGACGAACAGCGGCGCCCGGCGGCGCGGCGCCGGAGCGGGCGTATCGGTCGGCGTGTGCGCGGGCGAGCGGATCCGGGCCTTCGCCTCCGGATCGGTTCGCGACATCGCCCGCGCCTCGGTCCGCGTCTTCGCGGCGGACTCGCTCCGTGAGTCCGTGCGTGCAGGACGCTGCGCCTGCCGCTCCCGCCACCGATCGATGACGAGTGACGGCGCCGTGAGCAGCGCACGCCGCGCTTCACGCAGCCGGTGTGCCCAGCCCTCGTCGGCGAACCGCTCCGTCCACGTCTCGATGGGGGTGTCGCGACGCAGCGTGGTCGCGCGCAACGGCGCGACATCTTCTGAGAGCCCCCGCGGTTCTGCGGCATCGATCTGACAGGGGTCGGCAGCGGCGAAGAGCCGGTCCTCGCACGCGTCTGCGGCGCCGCTCGACCATCGTGGCTCCGCGATCAGCCGCGTGGTCGCGGCAAGTGCCTCTCGGAGTTCGGATCGAGCGCTGGCGGCAAGGCGATCGAGGATCGCCTGGGCTTCGACGATCCAGTCGCCGCTCGCGGTCGGGGCGAGCACGGGGCGCCCCGAAGCGTCGATCCACCAGGACCCCGTGTCGAACCCGTGCGCTCGCGCCTCCGCGGCGGCGCGCAGGAGGCTGACGCCGATGGTGACGCACGCTCCCGGTGCGACGGTCGACTGCACCACTTCGATCAGGCGACGCGTACACGGGACGAACACCGCCTCGAGGCCCGTCGGCGTGCGCGACAGCTCACGGGGCATGAGGAGGTTGCCGTCGGGGTCGCAACGCCAGAGCTCGTCCGGCACGTGCGTGACGTCGACGTGCACGGCCGGCGATTGTCCCCCGTGCAACCGCCCCGCGAACGGCGTCTCGTCTGCGCTCAGGCGGCGGAGCATGGGCGAGGTGTCGAGGAGCGAAACCGACGAGGGAGTCATGCCGCCGAGTCTCGTCGTCCTTCCGCCCCTCACGACCGCGAGCTGAGCGTTCTGGGGAGAACCCGCGCAGATCGCCCCGTGTGGAGGAGTCGGTGATGAGGATACGAGCTCGACGGTAGGCTAGTCCCTATGGCATCCCGCAGTTCCGCGCCCGAGAAGCGCCCCGGATTCTTCGCGCAGCTGCGCTCGCTCTACACCTTCACGAAGGCCGAGTACACCTGGCTGCCGTGGGCGCTCATCGGCGCCGTCGTCGTCGGCGCCGGGCTCGGCGTGCTGATCGGGTTCCTCCTGCCGCCTGTACAGGTGTGGAGCGTCATCCTGTGGGGCTTCACGGGCCTCATGTTCGGCGTCCTGGGGGCGATGATCTTCCTCACGCGGCTCTCCACGCGCGCGATGTACCGGAAGCTCGACGGGATGCCCGGAGCCTCCGGGCACGTGCTGTCCACGTCGCTCGGGCGCAACTGGGTCGCCTCGGACATGCCCGTCGGGGTCAACCCGAAGTCACAGGATGCCGTGTACCGCGTCGTCGGGCGCGGTGGCGTCGTCATCGTCGCGGAGGGCGCTCGCGGGCGCCTCACGCGCCTCGTCAACGACGAGAAGATGAAGGTGCAGCGCGTGGCATCCGGGGTGCCGATCAACGTCATCTACGTCGGTCACGACGAGGGCGATGTCGCGATCTCGAAGCTTTCGTCGACGATCAAGTCGCTGCCGAAGACCGTCGACCGCACCACGATGGCAGCCGTCGTCAAGCGCGTCGAGTCGGTGTCGCAGTCGGTGACGTCGCTGCCGATCCCGAAGGGGATCGACCCGATGCGCGCCCGCGCGCCGCGCCCCCGCTGACGCCGCCTGCCCGCCGCGATCGACCGCTATCGACTGACTGAGCGCGGTCAGCCTCGCAGGAGCACCGTGCCGGCTGCCTTGTCGTGCAGGCCGCGCTGATCGGGATCCCAGATCACCGCGGGGATCACGAGGCACAGGAGCGCCGTACGCACGACCGGTCGCCAGAGACCCACCCAGCCGCCCCCGACGAGCTGCAGACGCATGCCGAGCAGGCGGTGACCCGGGCTGCCGCCGAGCGTCGGCAGGAACACCAGCTGCACCGCGGCGAACACCGCGAGGGTCGCGAGAGAGTCGTAGGCGAAGAAGGCGATCGACACCACGACGGCGCATGCCCAGTCGATCGCGAGCGCCGCGATGCGACGGCCAGGCCGCGCGATGCTGCCCTGACCGGATGCCGGAAGGCCCAGACGCGCGCCGGGGTACGGGTTCTCTCGTGCGTCGTCCGTCACCGCATCAGCCTACCGGCGTGGTCGTAACATGCCCGAAACACGCGAGATACTGGGGAGCAACCCTCCCCCGCTAGCGTCGAGCCGAGCCCGCTTTCGTCGGGCACGTTCCACACCCGATCTTGGAGACTCCATGTTCAAAGATTCATCCGAGGTGCTGAAGTTCATCAAGGACGAGGACGTCAAGTTCCTCGACATCCGTTTCACGGACCTGCCTGGTGTGCAGCAGCACTTCAACATTCCCGCTTCGACGGTCGACGAGGAGTTCTTCACCGTCGGTCAGCTGTTCGACGGCTCGTCGATCCGTGGCTTCGCGAACATCCACGAGTCGGACATGCAGCTGATCCCGGACGTGTCGACGGCCTACCTCGACCAGTTCCGTGAGGCCAAGACGCTCGTCATGGTCTTCGACATCTACAACCCGCGCAATGGCGAGATCTATTCGAAGGACCCGCGTCAGGTCGCCAAGAAGGCGGAGAAGTACCTCGCCTCGACCGGCATCGCCGACACGGCGTTCTTCGCCCCCGAGGCCGAGTTCTACATCTTCGACGACGTGCGCTACGAAGTCAGCCAGAACGCCTCGTTCTACTCGGTCGACTCCGAGGAGGGCGCCTGGAACACGGGCCGCACCGAAGAGGGCGGCAACCTCGCCAACAAGACCCCGTACAAGGGCGGCTACTTCCCGGTCTCGCCCGTCGACAAGACGGCCGACCTCCGCGACGACATCTCGCTGCACCTCATCGAGGCGGGCCTCATCCTTGAGCGCGCCCACCACGAGGTCGGCACGGGTGGCCAGCAGGAGATCAACTACCGCTTCGACACGATGGTGCACGCGGCCGACGACATCCTGAAGTTCAAGTACATCGTCAAGAACGTCGCCGAGCAGTGGGGCAAGGTCGCGACCTTCATGCCGAAGCCGCTCTTCGGTGACAACGGCTCGGGCATGCATACGCACCAGTCGCTGTGGCTCGACGGCAAGCCCCTCTTCTACGACGAGAAGGGCTACGGCGGGCTGTCCGACACGGCGCGCTGGTACATCGGCGGCCTCCTCGCGCACGCTCCCGCGGTGCTCGCGTTCACGAACCCGACGCTGAACTCGTACAAGCGCCTGGTCAAGGGCTACGAGGCTCCGGTCAACCTGGTCTACTCGGCCGGCAACCGCTCCGCCGCGATCCGCATCCCGATCACGGGCTCGAACCCGAAGGCCAAGCGCATCGAGTTCCGCGCGCCGGATGCCTCGGGCAACCCCTACCTCGCCTTCGCCGCGCAGATGATGGCGGGCCTCGACGGCATCAAGAACCGCATCGAGCCGCACGAGCCGGTAGACAAGGACCTGTACGAGCTTCCCCCCGAGGAGGCGAAGAACATCCCGCAGGTTCCGAACTCGCTGCTCGACTCGCTCGAGGCGCTGCGCGCCGACCACGAGTTCCTGCTCGCGGGCGGCGTGTTCACGCCGGAGCTCATCGAGACCTGGATCGAGTACAAGATCGAGAACGAGATCAAGCCGCTCGCCGCGCGCCCGCACCCGTTCGAGTACGAGCTGTACTTCGGGGTCTGATTCCGGGAGGCCCTCAGAGCCACGCTTCCGGTCTCTGAGCCCAGCAATTCACTGAGCCCCAGGCGGCAGATGCCGTCTGGGGCTCAGTCTATCTCTGGACGTTTGCGGACGGCTACGGGGAGTAAACGGACAGGTTTTCGGACAGTGCGGGTGACCGCTTTCGCTCACGCGGAGTGATGGCCGGGAAAGGGAAGCGAGAAAATATGGGTGTGTGAGTTCCACGGCACCGACTACGAACGTCCGCCCCAGCAATAGAGCCCATCGGCTTTGCACCTGGCCGCGCCATCGCGGAATCTAGAGGGGCCGGTAGCTTCCCTCGCCGTTCGCGACCTCCAGCGGAACGGTCACGCCGGCGCATACGTCGTCGCTGCGGCCGAGCTTCTGATCCCAGAACACCCGCTCGATCTCTAGGATCAACTCTGCGTCGGCGACCGCCCGCGCGGATGCTGGCCTCGCTTTGAACGCATAGTAACCGGACGGGGCGATCGGCACGGCGTGCTCGGTGAGCACGCGGCAGATCGGCTCGACCCCGAACCGGTCACGATGATCGTCGATGAACTGAACTACCACGGCAGTCGCGGGTCGAGCTCCCGCGCGAAGAACGAGGACGCCGCCAAGAGGATCTCGTTGGCGCGCCTGAGTTCCCGGTTCTCCGCCTCGAGCTGCTTGATCCGAACCGCGTCGCTCGTGGTCGTCCCGGGACGTTCGCCCGCGTCGATCGCGGCCTGCTTGCACCAGCCCCGCAGCGTGTCGGCGTTGACCCCGACACGCTGCCCGATCCGGACCACCGCCGCGTTCAGCGACAGCTCCGGGTCTTCTTTCCTGGCCTCGGCGACAAGCCGCATCGCACGCTCACGAAGCTCCGGCGGATACTTCCTCGGTGCTTGCATAGGTCTCATCCTCTCGGGGAATCAGACCCTCCACGAGACCCGGGGCGATTCACCGTGTATAGGAAGGGTTGTGGTGGCTACGGAGCGTGTCAGTTGGACACGAGCGCGTCGGTGAGGACGGGGTGCATGTGCACGGTGCTGAGAGCGGCCGTGGCTTGCTGAGCGGCTGCGGCGAGGCTCGTCGAGACATCGCGGCCGAGGGTGGTGGCGTGCAGGAAGCCGGCCATGAAGGCGTCGCCCGCACCGTTGGTGTCTACAACCGCTGCGGCGGCGGCCGGGATGGTGTACCGGGTTCCGGAGAGGTCCATGGCGATGGCGCCGTCTGCGCCGAGGGTGCAGACGGCGAGGTGGGGTCCGGCCGTGACGCACGTGCTGAGCAGCGCCCAGGGGTCCCGGGTGCGGTCGGCGTTCATGAACACGACGTCCGCGGCGCTGAGAAATGGCTGATGGTAGGCGGAGATGCCGTCGTAATCGTGCAGGTCGACCCACACCTCAGCGTCCCAACCGATGCGGCTGTGTCGTTCCAGCAGCCTGACGCCGGTGTCGCTCAGATCGAGGACAGCGATGTCCGCGTCGGTCAGTGCCTGCTCGATGGTGGCGAGTCCGCCGGGGGTGATGGGCGATGGGGTGGAGATGTAAATGGATATGCGTTCGCCGGTGGGTGTCATGAGGTTGACATGGCGTTCGGTCGCCGAAGACGCGTGCGAGCGCAGCGTGACTCCGGCCTCACGCAGCACATCGCGGATGCGGCGGCCGTCGGCGTCGTCGCCGATGAGACTGTGAAGCTCGACCGCTGCGCCGAGGTCGTTCAGGTGCAGCGCCTTGCCGGCGGAGGTGCCGCCGAGGGTGTGGACGGAGCGGCGGGCGAACTCCATATGAGGGGTGGGGGCCGGCAGATGCTCGAGTTCGATGAGGTGGTTCCACGAGGCCGGTCCGACCACGACGATGCGGGCGGTATCGGATGCTGACGTCGTCACTAGGGGTGACCTTTCAGGGCGCTCGGTGAGTAGGTCTTCAATGGCCGCCGTGCCGATGGTGTCGGCGTCAAGACCATGAAGAGGACGGTGCGCAGTGTTGGGGAGCACCACGCACCGTCCGAGCCTGAGGGTGGGGAGGTCATCAGACGGCTTCCCCATGAAGCGGGTAGGGGAAGCGGCCAGCGGGGTCGTGCTTGTGGCGGACCTCGCGCAGGCGAGCGGTGATGTCCGCGGGCCAGGACGTCGGCTTCTTGTCGGGTTGGTTGGCGCGGCCGTAGAAGTTGATCTGGGTGGTCCCTGATGCCCACTGCTCCATCGCGGAGAACACGCCGCCGATGACCTGGGGGATGACGGTGTGCAACAGGTCGGGAACCGGTGCGCCCACGACGTGGAGTCCGTAGGCGGCGTCCCGTCCGCCGACGGCGTTGGCCGGCTCCGGCATCCGGGCAAGTGCGCCACCCAGGCGGCGCACTTCCACCGTGGCGAGCGGGGCTTCCGCGGTCGGACCCGACGCGCTCAGCAAAGCGTCCGCGGCTGCAGCATCGAACTCGTCGAGCAGGATGCCGCCTTCCATGACTGGCATCGGGTCGACAGGGTCGGCGTGGATTCGGCCGATCTCGGCGTAGGGCATCTCTCCCACGCTGTCGATGAGGGGCCGGGCGGCCTCACGGATCGGCGCCATCAGCGCTTCGGCGTCGTCACCGGGACCGACGTAGCCGATGCGAACGGCGCAGACGAATCGTCCGCGCAGCGGCTCGGGAAGCTCCGGAAGCGGCGGGAGCCGCAGCATTGCGACCGACGTGGTCATCTCGTCGGGCAGGTCACGGGACCACTCGGCAAAGGTACGCAGCACGGCCGGCGTATCTTCAGCGGTGTAGAACAGCGCGCCACCGTAAATGGTGGCCAGTGGGAACAGGTCGATCTCGACTTCCACGACGACTCCGAAGCCGCCCTTGCCGCCGCGCAGGGCCCAGAACAGGTCCTGATTGAACTCGGCGTTCGCGCGCACCAGTCCGCCGTCGGCGGTGACAACGCTGATGGATCGAACGTGGTCGGCGGCGAACCCGAAGGCACGCCCGACGGGTCCGATGCCACCGCCGAGCAGGTAGCCGATGACCCCGACGTGGGGGGCGGATCCGCACAGCGCCGCCAAGCCGAGCGGTGACGCGACGCTGAGGACGTCAGTCCAGGTGGCGCCGGCGCCCACCGTGGCGGTGCGTGCTTCGGCGTCGACGGTTACGAAGGCGAGCCGGTCGGTGGCGATGGCGATGCCGTCAGTGATGGGCGCCTGCGCCCCGTGTCCTCTCCCGAGAACGCGCACGGACAAGTCATGCCGGTTGGCAAGGGTCACGGTGGTGACGACCTCGTCGACAGTATGTGGCACCACAACCACCTCGGGGGTGTGACTGATGTCGCGGTTG
Organism: Microbacteriaceae bacterium PS02067; assembly: GCA_029960085.1. Taxonomy (GTDB): domain Bacteria; phylum Actinomycetota; class Actinomycetes; order Actinomycetales; family Microbacteriaceae; genus Microbacterium. Next base: position 32,080 of record JASCPG010000015.1, read on the forward strand.
AAGCCGAGCAGCGACGAGACGTACTCGGGGTCGTTGGGCGAGTAGGCGTGCGGTACGCCGGCGGCACGAAGCTCGACGACGAGCGCCACGTCCAGGTTGGTCGACATGATTCCTCCAGTGGGATCGACGGATGGATCATTTCTCCCCCGGCTACCTGTCGCCAAGCTTGCACGATGCCTTTCTGCGGGGGCTCAGCCCTTGGTGCTGGGAAGCGAACGAAGAAAGGCGGCCAGTACCCCGCGGATATCGAGCTGCAGATGAGGCGACGCGGCGTGGACCGTGCGGGAGAACGTCATGGCGTCGGTGAGGAGCATCAGATCGCGGCCATGCTGCGGACTTGCGTCGATACCGAATCTGCGAAGGAGTTTTGGGGCCTCTGCATAGGCGTCGGCGAGGAGCGGGGACTCGGACGAGAGAACGCCGCTCAGCGGGTCGGCGGCGAGGTAGTCCATCACCAGCGCGTAGCGTGCGCGCATATCGTCTGGCCGGGCGAGAAGCGCCCGGACAAAGTCGGTCATCAGCCCTGCGAGCTGGTCGATCCGCTCCTCTCTTGTCGGAGCGGGCGCGGTGTTCGCGAGCGCGATGAAATAGGCGTGGAGATCTCCGAGGCTTCGTTCCGCGAGTCTGGCCGCAATGATCTCCAGCACCGCAAGCCGTGTGGACGCGTAGTAGGACGTAGACCCTTGGGGCAGCGCCGCCTCGCGGTCTACCGCTCGGTGCGTGAGGGCACGCAGGCCGTCGCGCGAGATGACACGGATTGCCGCGTCGGCGAGCACCTGGACGCGCGGTGGGGGGACGGATGGCAAATTTTGCACCCTCGGAACTCTACAGGTGTATAGTCAGCCGCACACACCTCTACACCTGTAGTGAACGGAGTTCTTGATGCGCGTCGCAATCGTGGGAGCGGGAATTGGCGGTCTGTGTGCAGCTGTAGGGCTGCAGCGCGCGGGCGCCGAGGTGGTGGTCTACGAGCGGGCGCCGCAGCTCAAGCCCGTCGGTTCAGGGCTGTCGGTGTTCCCGAACGGGATCGCCGCCCTGGACTCGCTCGGTCTCGGCCGGCGGTTCCGCCGGATCACCGCGGGCGACGCTGCTCGTCTGGACGCCGGACAGCGCCGGCCGGACGGCGGGTGGCTTGCTCGGCTCCCCGAAGACGCCGTCAGCGGACTGCGGGTGGTCCACCGTGCGGAGCTTCACGAGATGCTGGTCACGGCATTGCAGCCTGGAAGCCTGCAGTTGGGCACGACCGTCAGCGGGGTGCGCGAAGACGGCCGAACCGTCGACATAGAGGGGCGGGATTCCCGTCCCCGCTCGGAACGCTTCGACGTCGTCGTAGCCGCCGACGGCATCAACAGCGTGATTCGCCGTTCCTGGCCAGGCGACCCCGGACTGCGCTACTCCGGATACTCCAGCTGGCGGGGCGTCACCCACCGTCCCGTCGACCTGCTCGGTGCCGCCGGCGAGACGTGGGGCAGAGGTCTGCGCTTCGGACTGGCCCCGCTGCGAGACGGCCGCGTGTACTGGTTCGCGGTCGCGACGATGCCCGCCGATGAGAAGGTGGACGACGAATACGCCCGGGTGCGGGAACTGTTCGGCACCTGGCATGCGCCGATCCCCGCCCTCCTTGACGCCACGGACCCGAAAGATGTCTTCCGGCATCCCATCAGCGACCTCGCCCAGCCCCTGCCCACCTTCCGGCGCGGAAGCTGCGTACTACTCGGCGACTCCGCACACGCGATGACTCCGGACCTCGGCCAAGGTGCTAACCAGGCGATGGAAGACGCGGCGACCCTCACTGCGCTGCTCGCTCCCGTTGCCCGCAATGAAGCACCGGCCGCCGCGGCGCTGGATCTAGCCCTCGCCACCTACGACCGGCTGCGCCGCGAACGCACACAGCCGGTTGCCCGTCGCGCACGCGCACTCGGCGCGCTCGCCCACGTCCCCTCGCGGGCGGGAGTCCTGCTCCGAAACGCGGTGATGCGCGTCACTCCCCCCTCGGCGTTGGGAAAGCAGGCGAAGACGGTGCAGACGTGGTCGCCGCCGTCCGGCGTCAGCGCACGCACCGTCACCACCAGCACGCGATGAGCACAACGGCGGAGGCCGTCTCAGTCACGGCAGTCGAGAGGGCGTCCATCCGGCTGCTGGGCGAGATGCAGGCGGTGGTCAGCGACCTGCCGCCGGTCGCACCGCAGCCGGGCCGGGTAGCGGCGCTGCTGGCACTGCTGTCGCTGGAGCCTGGCCGGGTCGTCTCCGCGGAGCGGCTCATGGATCAGCTCTGGGAGGACAGCCCGCCGCAGTCCGGACTGTCCGCGCTCTACGTTTACATCTCCAGACTGCGACGCCAACTCGCACCGCTGGGCATCTCCGTGTCGACTCGCGCTCCGGGGTACGTCCTGGATGTCGGCGCGGAGGCGGTGGATGTCGTCGCTTTCGCCCAGGCAGTGAGGGCCGCCGAAGAAGCGCTGCACGAAGGGGATCTGGAGGCAGCACACGTGCGCCTGCGCGCGGCGCGGCAGCTGTGGCGCGGCGACCCATTCCAGGGTGCATCCCCGTGCTCGGACCTGATACTCGAAGCGCAGCGGCTGCAACGCCAGTGGGACCGGGTTTCCGAGTTGGACGTGCGACTTCTTCTGCGCACGGGTCACGCACGTGCCGCGGCGGACCTCGCCCGGACGTTGACCGAGCGCGACCCGCTCAGCGAAACGCATTGGGCGCTTCGTATCGAGGCCGAACACGACGCCGGAAACACGGCCGTCGGGTTGGCGCTGTACGAAGAGTTCCGGGAGATCCTTGCCGACGCGCTCGGTATCGATCCGGGAGCCCGCCTGCGCAGTCTGCACACCGCGCTGCTGCGAGAAGACGTTGCCGCCGCGGCGTCCGTCGAACCCGCGGCCGCGGAGCCAATCGACGGTCTGGGCGGCTCTATCGGCCGGGCCGCCCACCTCAGCGAGATCGAGAAGGCGGTGCGCGACGCATCAGGTGGTCGCGGCGGTGTACTGGTGCTGGAAGGCCACGCCGGCGTCGGGAAGACCTATCTGGCCGAACGCGCGGTGCACTTCGCCGAACGCAGCCAGCTCAGCGTCGCGTGGACCCGCGGAGTCGAAGGAACCGGAACTCCGCCGCTCTGGCCATGGCAGCGCATTCTGGCCACGCTGCCCGACGCGACCGATCCGACAGGGGCTGACGACCTCTCCGTCATACAGGCGAGTGTCGCTGATGGTGACGCAGAGGAAGCCCGGTTCCGTCTGTCGGAAGCGCTCGTCGCCCGCGTCCTCGCGGCAGCACGCGTCCACCCCCTGCTTATCGTTTTCGATGACATGCAGTGGGCGGACGCTCAGACGCTACATGCGGTCGGACTGCTTGCCGCGACGGTGCGGACGGCGGCCTGTCTGGTTGTGCTGACCGTGCGCCATCCAGTGGGACACCGGCCGGCGCTGGCTGCCACCCTTGCCTCAATACAACGCGAGACCACCACGCAAAGGCTTCCCGTCGCGGAGTTCAGCGTGAAGGAGATTGCTGCCGAAGTGCAGCGCATATCCGGCCTCCCCGATGACGCGGCCGCCGAATACGCGACACGCCTGCGTGAACGTACCGGAGGCAACGCCTTCTTCCTGACCGAGCTTCTCGCCGCCGGCGACGAGAAGCAGCTTCCCGACACGGTGACCGAGCTCGTGCAGGAAAGACTCGCTCCTCTCGCGCCCGAGCTGCGCGACCTCGTGGACGTCAGCGCCGTTGCAGGATTGGACGTGGACGTTTCCGTCCTCGCCGACGCGCTCGCGCTGACGCCGGAGCAGGTCCTCACCGGCGCCGAAGAACTCACCCGGGCGGGGTTGTGGCGCGAGCACGACGCTGGGCACTCCTTCGCGCACAGTCTCGCGCGCGACGCGGTGCTCGCTGCCCTCCCCCGCACCGCCACCCTCACCGCTCATCGACGACTCGCCGGCGCACTGGAACGCCGCCACACGTCTGACATCGACCCCGCTCTCGAGGCCATTGCCTACCACCTGTACCGCGCCGCTGCCGGCATGGCTGAGGAGCGGGCTTACCTCGCCTGCACCGCAGCAGCAGACAGAGCGCGAAGAAGCCTCGCCTTCGAACAGGCCGCCACTTTCCGGGAACGAGCCCTCACCTCGATTCCCACGGACGACCTCGAACTCCAGCGCCGAGCCGAGACGCTCATCGCCCTCACCGCCGAGCGCCGCGCCGCCGGCGACGTCGTCGCAGCTGCTTCTGCGCTCCGCCAGGCGATCCGTGTCGCCCAGCAGTTTGGCGAGACGACGTTCACCATGCGCGTGCTGTCCCTCCTCGGCGAAGTGACGCTGTGGAACTGGCGCCAGTACGGCGAAGTCGACACCGACACTATCTCCCTCCTGGAAGACCTCTTGGCCACCGACTCCCTGACCGGGGCCGAACGCGCTGATCTTTCGGCCGCACTGTCCATGGAGCTCTACTACGCCGAGGAACCGCTCCGATCCCGTGCCGTCCTGTTTGCGCAGTCAGCGCTACACGAAGCAACAGATGGCGCACAGCGGTCGCGTGCCCTGAGCGCGAGTCTGTTCTCCGTCTGGCGACCCGATAGTGAGGCGGAGCGGCTCGCCGTGCTCGACGAGTGGCTCAACCCTGTCGCATCCGATGGTGCGGTTCCCGGCGAGATCGTCGCGCGGCTTCACCGAGCCAGCCTGCATCTGATACGCGGAGACATCGACCGGTGGAGCGTAGATATCGAGCGCGCCGGTGACCTGCTGACGCGAGCTGGTCGAGCCGAGTACAGCGCCCAGCACACCGCGCAACTCGCCGGTGCCGCTCTCCAGGGCGGACGGCTCGAGGAAGCGAAGGCGCTCATGGAGCGCACTGACGCGACGATGCGCCGTACGAGCATGTGGGGCGGTGCGTGGGTCAGTTGGACACAGCGGCTCACCCTCGCCCGGATCGAGGGTCGCGTAAGTGAAGTTGCCGATGACCTTCTCGCCGCTGCCGCGCCGGAGAGCCAGCGTTCGCTGCGGTGGGCTGCGGTCCTCGCCCTGGCAGAGGCTGGGCGTCGAGAGGAGGCGCGCGCGATGCAGGGCAGATGGAACCTTCGCACGGTCCCTCAAACCCGCACGTGGTCCACTGATTTCGACGTCGCGCAGGCCGCAGAAGTCGCGGTGCACCTCGGCACGCCTCTTCTCACCGATGCATACGAGCGACTCGCCGCTTCGCGATCTCCGCTGCTCATGGCCGGCACTGGCATCGCTGTGCTCGGACCTCGCGACGAGCTTCTGGCTCGCATCGCCGAGCGACTAGGGAGCCAACGCGACGCCGATGCGCACCGACAGCGCGCGTGGCAAGTCACGGACGCCATCACCGCGGCACTGGGAACGTCTCCTGCATGGCCACTCAATCCGCCACTCGCGAAAGCCTGACAACACGAAACCCCGTGGTCGCCGCGACCACGGGGTTACGTGTCACTCATCCGGACTCACCGCGGGTAGCGGCCGTCAGAACGTTCCAGTTCTGACAGCCGGCGCCGCGTCACTCACTCCTGCGTCGCCGCCAGATCAGCAGCACCATCCCGGCAACTAGTGCCGCGGCGCCGAATACCCAACCAAGACCGATGGCGCGGCCAGTTGCCGCGAGAGTGTCGCGAACAGGAGAGGTGCCATCGGCGGGATTCGTCGGCGACCCCGGACCCGCACCCGTCCCAGGCGCAGCCCCTCCAGGCACGGATGGCTCAGACGGCTCCGTGGGGTCGGTCGGATCCGTGGGGTCGGTCGGATCCGTGGGGTCGGTGGGGTCGGTCGGATCCGTGGGGTCGGTCGGATCCGTGGGGTCGGGCGGATCCGTCGGGTCCGTCGGATCCGTGGGGTCGGTCGGATCCGTCGGGTCGGTGGGATCGGTGGGGTCCGTCGGGTCGGTGGGATCTGTCGGGTCCGTGGGGTCGGTCGGATCGGTCGGGCCATCTGGCGCTGTCCACCGGAAGAAGTTCAGCTCCCGAATCGTGCTTGTTGCCTCGCGATGCCAGGGGCTGCGGAAGTGGATGTCGCCGGGAACCAGTGCGTTGGCGTACGAAGCGAACATCACCGTCGAGCCGTCCGTGGAGACCCAGGACAGCGGCTCGGCAGGCGATGGCGGCATGCCGATGTCGCACTGGTCGTTGTCGCACTGGCCGGCGTACACAGTCTCGACCGGTTTGCCCTCGCGGTCCACGTCGATGCGCAGTACCTGCCCGGATTCGATGTTGCGGCGATAGAGCCCTGCGTGGTCGGTGTCACCGAAGAATCCGAACATCACCACGTGGGAACCGTCGCCCGTCAGCATCGCTTGGACGACCGGTGTTGTCGTTGCCGCGTCCGGATCGGCGTCTGAGCTCACCTCGTCGATCTTTCCGGTCGCCAGGTCAACGATGTAGACGTCGTCCTTAAGGTCGGTGTCACCCGCCTCCGCGCCGAGGTCACCGAGGGCGCGGACGAGGGCGAGCGTCCCATCATCGGACAGGTCCAACAAGTCCACCGCGACGGGCGCCACCTGCAGCGAACTCAACTCGCCCGTCTGCCAGTCAGCCCAGAGGAGTTTGCCCACTTCCCCGTGGTCGACGCGCACGATCCGCGATCCGTCACCGCTCATGCGAGGCGCAGACCCACCTGACAGGTCGACCGTATGCAGACCTCCATCCTGAAGGTCATGCACGGTCACGCCTGTGCCGCTAGATGCCGCGGTCACTAGCCAGTGACCGTCGTCGGAGACAGTGGGAGCGTGCAGGTCGGCATAGCCGTCGAGCGCCTGCATCTCGCCGGTGTCCAGGCGCAGGAGGGTCTGCCCGACGACAGCGAGCGGGTGCTCGGGTGACATGCGTACGTCGAAGTAGTGGAGGTCTTCGGGCAGCTCGTAGCGGGTGATCTGCCCGCTGGAGGTGTCCTCGATGTCCACTGCTCCGGCCGCCGGCGGGTGTCCCGGCACCTCGTACGCTTCGGAACTGCGGAGCAGGTAGCGACCGCGGTGTGCCGAGACGGACGGGGCGGTGCCGAGCGCGTCTGCGTACGCCATGTGCGCTACGCCTGCGGTGTCGCGGATGAAGTCGGTCGCTCCGATGTCGCCGTGCGGGGCGACATCGACCGTCATCTCTCGTTCGGCGATTACACCGAATCGGTCGGTGACCCGCACCCGAACGCTGTACGTACCGGGCTCGTCGTAACGATGGACGACGTGATCATTGCGGCTTCCTGATGACACGGAGGGCACCAGTGGACGTTCCAGCGTGGACTCCCACTGGCCGTCGCCGTTCGCGTCGAACTCGTAGCGCACCAGTGACTGCTCTGCATCGTACGCGAACACGTCGAACCGGGTGTCGTACCCGGCCTCGGGACGACCCGGTGTCACGAGACCGTTGATGACCGGTGCGGTGTTAGCTGCCACCCTGACCCGGACGGTCAGTTCAGCGGGTTCATGAAAGGCATCTCCGGGAAAGTGCACGAGCATGTCGTGAATACCCGGCGCGAGATCGACACCGAGGTCGACGGGCAGTCCATAGCGAGCGTCGTTGCGAAGGACGGCCTTTCGGACGCCCTGCCACGTCGCCTCGATGCCTGAGACATCGGTCGCGCCCAGAATGCCAGCCGGGCCGCGAAGGACCACGGGAAGCGTGACCAGCGCACCTTGACCGACAGTCGGGTGCTCCTCGATAGTAACCCTCGCGCGAATGACGTGAACGGTGACAGTCGCGGGTTCGGACACGTGCACACCATCGTCAGCGACATACGTGAAGGTGAGGTCACCGACGAAGCTGTGCGAAGGTCGAATCAGCACTCGGTCGGCAGCGATGGTGACTGTCGCGTCCGCGGGCTGCTCGACTACGGAGTACGTCAGGTCGTCACCGTTGGGGTCCGTACCGCGCAGACGACCGGTCACATCGGTTGAATATGGTGTTTCCAGCTCGATATCCGAAACAGACGGGACGTCGCCGCCGGGTCCTTCCCCGCCGGGCCCCACTCGCCCCGCTGCCAGGGCGAGGACGCGGGTGTTTCCGACCGCTGCGGTCACCCGGGACCCGGCATACCCGGTGCCGAGGTCACGGAGAACCGAGCCGTACACGCGGTCACCCGCCATGGTGTCCCCAGCCGTCCCGTCGTCGCGGAGGAACACCTGGAAGGTCGAGTCCTCCGCATCCACGGTCTGCGAGTGCAGAGTCGCAGGCGCTGAGGCCGAATCCGGAAGACCGAGCTGCGCACGCAGTCCCGGGTTGGCGGCACCGTCTTCCTGCACAAGACCAGCGGAAACGGTCACCGGCAAGCCGTCAACCCAAACCGCGAACGAGACGGTGCGGGGCTGGTCAGTGTCAAACCGGATGATCCAGTTCCCCGCCGCAGGAGAAGGAATCTCGACGCTGCGGTCGACAGCCGTTCCCGTCGGCCCGGCCGGAACAGCGAAGACAGCCCCGCTCTGACCCACACGGATCTCCGCCCCGACGTCGCCCGCAGCCGACACTGTCAAGCCAAGGCTGGTGGCCCCGCGAGGAACGCTCACTGTGTATGTGCCGCCGCCAGCAGGGACATCCAGCGAGTCGAGTTCGAGAAGCTGCGGGGGCTCGGGCGGGAACAGCTCGTCGGCGATCCACCCGGTGACACCGTCGAGCAGCGCCCTGGCGGAGTGAATCATGCTCTCCACAGGTGCCGGTGACGAGGCGGTCAGCCGAGGCAGCAGGAAGTCGCTTGTGATCTCCTCGTCGCCAAGCATCTGCTCCAGTCGGACACCGTACGTCGCCACGTCGCCGAAGCCGGACAGCGCAGACCCGGTGGTGCTGAACCCGTCGCCGGGTTCGTCCGCGAAGCATGTCGTCTGCTCCCCATCTCCGGCGGCGGCAGAGACTGTTACGCCGTGCGTGCCGGTGACGCGCTCGTTGAATACCGTCATCACGTCGGTCCGGTACTCCAGGTGCGCGTCATCCAGGAACAGGTCGGCGCACGCCGCCCCGGCGTTCGGTGTACCTAGCAGGATGAGCCTTTCGACTATGCGGGCGCCCTCATCGACGTACTGGTCGATGAACAACCTGGCCGCGACCCCGCCGGTGGAGTGCGCGATCACGTCGACGCGTTGAGCGTTCGTGAGGGCGCGAACTTCCGCGACGCGTGCAGCGATGTGCTCCGCGGCGGCGGCGACGTATCCGTCTGGTCCCGCGGTCACGTCGGTTGCGGCGCGCTCGATGTGCCAGTCATCGCGGTGCGCGTGCAGCTGCTCGCTGAGCGCCGTCCAGCCGTCACCGCTTCCCCAGCCTGCGACGGCGATGATGGGCCGCGGTTCGACCGTCACTTCGCCCGTGAGGGCGTCGACAGGGCCATCGTCGGCGACGAGGGCCATCCGGATATCGAACGGATCGGCTGCGGATCCCTCGGCCCATGCCAGGCCAGTGGTGTCCCACTCCCAAGTCTCGTCGCGCCGCTCACCAGGCCGAAGGGTGAACGGTTCGCTTTCGTGACGAAGTTCGCCGTCGATGAAGAACTGGGCGCGAAGACCTTCGACCGGGTCCCTGTTCGAGTCATCGTTGTTGACGGCGGTGGCCGTCAGTCGCACCCTGCTGCCATCAACGGTGCGGTCGACGACGAGGACACGGTCCTCGGCCATTGCGTCCACGCGCTGCTCGTCCATTCGCCCACCGAACTCGAGACGCGGCGCCTGAGGTGCCTGCCCGTTCGGGTACAGCAGGACGTGGGTGTAATCGTCGTACTCAAGGGCGCCGAGGGACGCGAGAATGACCCGGTCATCGGTGATGCCCGCAGTGCTGGTGTATGCACCCCAGCCGCTCCCCTCCAAGTCGCCGACATCATCAAGGATGGAGTACACCCCCTCACGCCACACCCATGCCCGGTCCAAGGCGCTCGGCCCGACAGCGACATTTCCGACGACATCTCCTCGGGCGTTCACATCGGTCGGGACTCCTTCGCCGAGCAGCATGGCGCCGTCGTCGATAGTCCAACTCCACGCCTTCGGCGTGCCACCTGGGTCACTGACTGAGCCGACAACCCGACCATCCTCGGACAGAGCGGTGGCGACTACTCGACTTCCGGCGACGTCTGCAGGCATCGTGATACCAACCGGCTCGCTCGTTGACGAGTGATACCAGCTGCGCGTGTTGTCTGCGGTATCGACGTAGAGGAGGTCCCCGCGGCCGTTCACACCGACAACCGGGCCGGGCGCGTCGAACGCGACGGGCTTCTCGCCCGGACTGGGCCACACGACGTTCTGCACTCCACTGCCGGTGTCCGGTGTGACGTGGCCGAAGACGCGGCCGCTGTCATCCATTCCAACGACGACCACGTCGCCCGGTCCCGGTAGCGGCATCGACTCCCAGAGCGTTCCGGTATCCGTCCAGCACCACAGCAGATCGCCGTGGTCGTCGCGGCACGAACCGACCAGCAAGTCATCGCTGACGGCGGCAATGGATTCGGCGCCGGTGAGCTCAGTCTGCCGCCCGGTGCCCAGTGAAATCCGATAAGCCTGACCCTGGATGGTGGCATACGCGTCGTCGTTGGTGAGAGCGCCGACGCGGGCGCCACCTATGCCGGGGAGCATGCGGGAGACCCACTCCGGCATCTGCTCGTTCTCGAGGATGGTGACAGTTGTCCGGTCGTTGCCCAACGTCAGGCCGGCAGCGCCGGTGAGCCGGACCTGGAAGTCGAGGTCCCCGGCCTTCAGTTGGTCGTCGAGAACCTCGATCTCGATGAACTTCTCGGTCTCACTCGGCTGGAAAACGACGGCGCCGTCTGCGGCGACGTAGTCGCGCCCGGCCAGGGCGGTGCCGTCTGTGGTCTCCCATCCGATCTCCGCCGTTTCATTCGGAGCGCCGGTGAGCGTCACCGGAATGCGTATCGTGCCGCCGTCTTCGTCAACCGTGATGGTCTCGGGAAGGTCGGCGCACAAGCGCAACAGCACTCGTAGGAACGTCGGGTGCTGTTCGAGTTGCGAGCACCCGGAGAGGGCCTCATATTCGCCGGTGAGCGTCGTCGCGCGGATGATGTCGTACTCGCCGGGGATGGCAGCGTCAGCGTCTGACTGCAAACTGAGCTCGCCGCCCAGTTCGGCAGTGCCGGTGACCGTCAGCGCGTCGTGCTCCAGCTGTCCCAGCCGAATACGCAGCGCGCCGCCCGGCAACTGCCGGTAGTCACCGTCCACGGTGAGCGTGCGGTAGCCGTCCGCGGTTCCGGGCTCGACGTTTCCATCGTTTTCCAGCGTGCCGAAGACCGCACCTGATCCCGACAAGGTGGCGCCGGGTGCGACCGCGACCATTCCTGAGCTGGCGTCGATGCCGGCGCGCTCTGCGATCTGCACACGCCCTGCCAAGGCGTCAATGCGCCCGGCTATGACATCCGCGGTGTCTCGCACGTCGAGGAGGCTGCTGGTTGTCAACTCGTTGGCAAGCAATTGCGCGTCGTCGTGCAGGACTATGTCACCGGCGAGGACTGAGGAGGCTGCGTTCGTCCAGCCCCACAGATCAATCCTCCCGCCGGCGTCCACCTCGAGCCGGCCTTCCGTCCCAATGGTGGCGCCCGCGCTCGCTTCAATCTCCCCCGCAGCGACGAGCCGGGTGCCGGCCGCTCCGGACACCGAGCCGTTCAGGGTGGCCTCGCCGCCCAGACGAACGGTGGCGTCGTTCGCCAGGGTGAGCAGCGCCTCCGGCAGGAGTTCCATTGCCGAGTCCACATCCAACGTGGCGCCGTCGACGGTGACGATGCTGCCGAGTGCGAGGCGGCCTCCACCGCTGACAGCGATCTTCGCGCCCGCGTCGATGAGCCCGCCGCCGAGGTTCAACTGCGCGTCGTCGATGAGTGCGATCTCCGGGTGGGCGTCAGGGAAGACCAGAACGCTACCCGCGTCGACGAACACGCCGGCGGCGATGGACGACAACCCGGTTCCCAGGCGCAGTCGAGCCGTCGTGGTGTTCGTCGCCAGCTCTCCTCCCTCCCAGGTGAGCTGGTCGCTGACGATGTAGCCGCCCGGGCCGGTGAGGGAACCGCCGAAGATCCTCGCCCGGTCCGATGTCACCGGGATGTTGGCTCGTAGCGTGCCGTCGCTGATGAGGATGTCGACGTTGGCGTTCTCTTCTGTCTCTACGACAGCCTCACCACCGACGAGCAACGCGCCGATGTCGAGGGTGTCCAGGAACAGGGCCCGACCGCCCTCGAGCGCTTCGACCTCACCGTCGCCCGTGACCGAGCTGGGTTGACCCCAGCCAACGCGGGCACTGACATTCACCTCGTTGCTTTCATCGACCGTCCAGACACCCCAGAGGTTGGCGCCCCCGGCGAGCTCTACTCGGCTCTCGGTGCCCGTGATGCCTGTCGTGGAGGTCGGTTCGGTGATGAGGAAGCTGGTCATGTTCGCAACGGAGCTGTCGACGTGGAACTTCTCCTCGATTACTACCGTGCCGCCAGAGACGGCACCGTCGCCGATGTGGAGAATTTCCAGTTCCTGAACCGTGAGTGCGACACCGTCAGCGATGCTGAGGTGTGGAGCGACGCCCCGGTCGTACCGGTCAGCGAGGTGAACGGTCTGAACGCTTGAGGGTCCGCTCAGGGCGAGCGCCCCTTCGATGACGACCACCGAGTCTGCGACCAGACGTCCTGCTTCGGCAGTCACGCCGCTCGGGATGACGATTTCGCTACCTACGGCGCAGACAACCTGCTGCACAGTCGGCACTGCCGCCGGGGACCAGTTTGAGACAACATCCCACCGGCCGCCGTATCCCCCAACCCAGGTGACGTCACACGGCGGCTCCTCGGCTGCGTCCAGCTCGGCCGCAGCCATGGCCGGATCCGTGCGCTGTGCCAGTTCTCGTTTCAGCTCTTCCGCCCAGGCCGGGTTCGGGGTGGTGACGCCCGCTGCGATTGCCGGGGTGTGCCGTTCTACGGCGCCAGCCATCGGGACGGTGAAACCGGCGATGAGTGCTGCGGTGAGGATGGCGGCTGCGGCGGCGCGCAGACGGGAGGGGTGTCGAAGGGTCATCTCGTTCTCGGGTCAGCGGGGCGATGCGGCGGGGTACAGGGAGGGAAGCAGGTGCTCGAACAGACCGACTTCCTCGACGTTGTGGCGGATCCAGGCACGGTCCATACCGGGCACGAACACGCGGGAGCGGAGGTAGGCGTTGATGGGCAGTGCGAGCGCGGAGCGCGCGCCGATGTCCATGACGGAGGTGTAGTGGGTGCAGTTGTCGCCGCGGGACCAGGTGTGTTCGAGCTGGAAGAACATCACGCCCGCGATCCGCATCACGAGGCGGATGCCGGTGAGGTCGAGCTTCTCCACCCGGTCGACGGAGTCGATATAGAACCTCTCGTCGCGGCCCATGGCTTCGACGATTCGGAAGCGGGCGCCCTCGGCGGCTCCACCGCCAGGCGCGGAACGCTTGAGCTCCCAGTGAATGTGGTCCAGTGGGTGCCAGGCGCGGTAGCGCGGCACGGTGCGTCCGGCATACTGCATGGTCTCGCCGATGTGAGAGAACCAGGACAGCAGCATCTCCGGCGTGATGCCCTGAAGCGGTTCGTGGTCGATAGTGATCCGCAGCCGGCGGTGCGGGAACTCCTGCACCGAGACGCGGTCTTCGGGGACGGAGCGCAGCGGGAACTCGAGCGGAAGCGGCTGCGGCAACGAAAGCCTGGACATGGGTCACCTTTCCGTGCGACGGTGTCGCGGGGCAATGGCTATGGTGGGTCGCCGTCCTTTCACGAGGCTTGCTCGGTTCGAATGGCGGAGGTGAAGGCACTCTCACCGCGACGTGCCTAGGGGTTCTGTCGGTACCAGTCGGCCGTCTCACGGACCGATACTGCGTACGGAGTGGGGTTCGCGCCGAAGGCTGCCGCGAACTGTGAGGAGTCGATGACGAACGGCTGCTCGAACTGGTAGATCATTTCGGCTCCCTCCCGCGCCAGCGGCCACACCAGCCCAAGCGCTTTGCCGACACGGCTGTTGAGCCGGCTGAGGCGGACGCGCTGGCCCGGCTGCGGGGCCGCGAGTTTCACCAGGTCCCGACCGGTGGTCGGGGGCGGAGTGGGGATCATCCAGGCTCGTCCGGCCGCATCTTCGGCGGTGCCGAGCTTGATGAGTCCGCGGGCGAAGTCATCGATGAACATCGGTGTGATGGGAAGGTCGGGGTTGCCGATGTAGATGGCTCGCTTGCCCCGGGCGGCGTTTCCAATGAAGCTGGCGTTGAGGAGCGACCCGACATGGGGGCCGAACAGTTCGGGGGCGCGGCCGATGACCACTTCGGCGTCGCCGCGGTGGTGGGCGGTGAGCAGCATCTCGCCAAGCCATGCCCGCAGGACGCCCTTGTGGCTCACCGGGTTCTCGGGCGTCTGCTCGGACATTGGTCCGGTGACCTTGCCGTACATCCATGTGTCGTCGGCGAAGACGACGCGAGCGTCGTTCGCGCCTGCGGCCGCGATGATGGCACGCGTGACCCGCGGGAAGTCGCTTCGCCAGTTCTCGAAAGTAGGCATGACGCAGTGGTAGACCACTGATGCGCCGTCCACCGCGCGTCGCAAACTATCCGGGTCGAGGGCGTCAGCAGCGACGGAGATCACGCCGACAGGAACGTTGCGCTGCGTGCGCCGGCTGACCGCGCGCACAGCGATTCCGCGTGCGCTCAGTTCACGGACGATGACGCGCCCGGTTGCGCCTGTGGCGCCGATGACGGCGTGGATGGGTGTTGGCATTGCGATTTCCTTCTCGAGACTTCTGACGGCGAACTTCAGTGTTCGCCGGGCACCTTGCTTCGTGCTTTCGCACCAGTCCGTGGGCGCCCGCCCTAGCGACGTGGCTGGTGGTGGTGACGCAAGGGCACTGAAAGGCAGGGAAGCGATGGTGACGTCTACCCCGTACCGGTGGAGCGAAGGAGCAACTCATGCGCAGGATGCCGATGCCGCCGCGGATTCCACCGCTCGGCTCCGCTCGGTCCGTCAGCGACGCCCATGTCACGACGAGCCGTGCGGCCGATGGCCGACGGCGAACGGTAGTCGAGCACGCCCCGCTGTAGGGGATCACTCCCGCGATGCTGCTCTGGTGGTTCCGTAACGTCGAAGGCGACATGGGCTACCGCGACCAGGAAGTCACGCGCGACCGCGAGTGGCATCCAGACCACCTGCTGTGGGAACTCAGACGACCCAGCCGGGCGGGCAGCTACGGGGCGGGCGCACGGGTCAGGCGGGTGGAGCGGTTTGCCGGCGACTCGGGCTACTACTTCGATCTGACCTGGCTCATCACTCGCTACGACAAGGCCGCAACGACACGGGTCGTCCGCCTCTTCGGCGCGACAGTCGTGGAGCGGGAGGACCGCTGGATCCAAGTCGGCCGCGAACTGCGCTACACGTCGGTCCTCACCCTCGGCATGCGCGGTCGCCTCGGACGGCTTCTGAACCGAACGATCTTCCACGTGCTCGTACCAAGAGGTGTGGAGGCTGCGTGGGTGACCCACAACGTAGAAGAGGTGGGATTCCTCGAATGGATCCTCGTCGGTCTGTACGTGGGCGAGGGGCCCGATTCGCTGGCCAGCGGCGCGTGAACAGCTACGCCCACGTTCCGCGTGGCGTCCAGCGGTAGAGCACGTCGGGCTCGTTCTCTTCGTTGTCTCCCGCGGGTTCAGCCACCGCCTGGAACCCGTGACGTTCATAGAAGCCGCGGGCCAGGACGTTTCGTTGGAATGTCCACAGGTCGAGATGCGCCGGTGCTGATTCCTGCGCTATACGGTCTAACCGGGAGCCGACGCCCTGCCCCTGCGCGGCTGCGGTGACGTGCGGCTGATCCAACCAGCCGGGGCTGACGGCGAGCACGGCGACCATGTCGCCGCTACTCGTGTGCCGGGCGACGTGCACGTCGTGATGCGGCAGCAGGATGTCCGCTGCTCAGACTTCATCCTCTGCAAGGGTGTGCACGATGTCGAGCCATGGCATCGACTCAGCTTTCGACATCCTGATTAATCGCACGATAGCCGGCGCGTCCGGTTCCACGGCGGGGACGATGTCGATGGGCAGGGAAGTTCTCTCAGTGTCCAGCACAGGGCTAGTGAGCTCTTGCCCGTCCCCTCCGCGGGATCTCGCTTGGCGGCTCGCTGCGTCGTCAGCCATGGTCGTCATCTTCCCAGCTCTCGAGTACTTGCTGGGCACGGGTCCAAAGAAGAGCGCCGCCTGCATCTCCGACTATGCGGCGGTGCGCTCCGGGGATCCGGCTGGTGAGCGTGGACCCGAGGTCAGGTGAGTGTGCGGTGTCCTGCTCGCCGACGAGGATGTCGACTCGGCACCGGACGTCCTCCAGTGGGAGGTTCCACGGGCTCATCGCGATGAGCGTGTCGCGGACGTAGCCAGCACCGTTATGAGCGAACCCCTCCGCCAGGGCGCGTCGGTACATCGCAAGGAACGCCGGAGAGGCGCCGCTGCCCTGGAGAACACTCCCTGCCTATCCCGATGCGGCCCGAGCGTGTCGCGTTCGGATCGGCGTCCGCGGGAGGGACCGGAAAAGCCGAAGCGGTCCCTGACCCTGCGGAAAGGACCGCATAACCCACTTGGGTGGCCTGAGATGACGAACACCCCTGATCTACCAGGGGTGTTCTCGGTGGGCCTAAGGGGACTCGAACCCCTGACCCCCTGCATGCCATGCAGGTGTGCTACCAGCTGCGCCACAGGCCCGGATGATCTCGCCGATGCCCAAAACCCCCGGAATCCTGCACTTCGGCTTCACTCCGGTGGTGGTGATAGCCAGCATACGCGACCGGGCTTCGATGGATCTGGACGCTCCTGGAGAGATCTCGAGGCATCTGAACAGTCGAGTAAGTGTCTACATCTCGAATCTCGGCAGCCGGCCGCTCAATCCCGCCACCGACGCAAGGTGACCGTGACGCCCTCTCGCCAGCCGCGGACCGCGTCGTCGAGGAACGCGATCTGCTCGACGGAGAGGCGGCCGGTCCGTACGCTCCTACCGCACTGCTGCATCCAGAGGGATAGTCGACGCTCCGGCGCAGTGGCGCCCCCGCCGGCTAGGGAAGTACCGCTCCTTCCGCTCCCGATCGCCGAACTCGAGCGCGCTGCGCGTCCATGCGTCACTCCGCGGTCCGCAGCCGCGTCACTCTGGAACGTATTCGTCACGCCATGCGGTGCGGTGGAGCGGTTGCTTTCGGCGTCGCAGGTCGAGTGATCGTGCTCGCCGTGCCGAACCGCAGCCTGCTGGGCGACTCGGCCTACATCCGCTCCGTCATCGAAGAGATCGATGGGCCCGTGCTGCTGGCCGGCCACAGCTACGGGGGCGCCGTGATCACCGTCGCCGGCTTGCATGCACCTCCTCCGCTGACGGCCGCCAGACGGCATCCAGCGCACGCGAGCGCGAGCAGACTCGCCGTTACGTTCACGATGGTGACAGTCGCAATCACCGAGCCAGTCTCCCCGCGCACGTTCCGTGAACCGGCGCCACGAGCAGCCTCTTCAGCCGTGCAGTTCCCGCCCACCAATCTCAGCTGTCGCGTAGCTCAATCGCGGACAGTCCAGTCGGCGCCGTGGGCATTCAGGAGGACGGAGAGTTCGACCGCCCATCGCTGCTGCTGTTCACGCGCTTCGTCGATCCGCCCGGCCGCGTGAAGCAGATCCGCGTAGTGCGACCGCAGTGCGACGGTCGCCTCGCCGTCGCCCGATATCTCGGCGAGGGTCACCGCATCCTCGGCGGCCTGGAGAACGCTGGGGTCGTCGCCAGCGATCTCCGCCGCTCGTCCGAGCGCAGCGAGGGCCTCGCTGGTGCGCCGCCGGCGCCCCAGCGCCGTGCCGCGGGCGCCGTACACGCGGACGGTGTTGCGG
>JASCPG010000160.1 GCA_029960085.1 Microbacteriaceae bacterium PS02067
CGGGTCGTCGATCAGGCGACGCTTGCCTTCGGCGATGATCGCGGTGTTCGCGGTATGCCACGACACCCCAAGCCCTGCTGCGGCGCGGGAGACGGTGAGGTGGTCGACCACGATCGCCGTGAGTGCCTACCCAATCCCGCCGCGCGAGATCTTCGCCCGTGGCGCCGCCGCCTTCGACGTGTCCTGCCGCCAGGTCCGGCGGCAGTGCGTGCACCGGTAGCGGCGCACCCGGACCAGCAGCGTCGTCGGCCGATG
>JASCPG010000161.1 GCA_029960085.1 Microbacteriaceae bacterium PS02067
GGCTATGCCGATCTGCACGATGCGCTTCGGGTCCAGTCCGTCCGCGACGAGCCGCCGCACGGGGGAACCGTTGGAGACGCCGTCGCGCAGATCGAAGTGCGCGTCGAGCGTGATGAGCCCCGCGGCAGCCGCGCCCTGCGCCGTGGCGTACGTGATCGAGTTGTCGCCACCGAGCGCGATCACGAGCCCGGCGCGTGCGGCGAGGCTCGACGTACGCGCGCGCAGGCGCTCCTCACCCTCCGGTCCGTCGGGATC
>JASCPG010000162.1 GCA_029960085.1 Microbacteriaceae bacterium PS02067
CATCCATCGACACACCGTGCGCGCGCGGGTGGCGCAGACCCAGCAGGTGCTGGGTGTCGACCTCGCGTCGTTCCCGGCGCGCGCCGAGCTCTGGGCGGCACTGGTGGCGAGCCGGTCATGAGCCTGAGGGGGGGGGGGGGGGGGGGGGGGGGGGGGGGGGGGGGGGGGGGGGGGGGGGGGGGGGGGGGGGGGGGGGGGGGGGGGGGGGGGGGGGGGGGGGGGGGGGGGGGGGGGGGGGGGGGGGGGGGGGGGGG
>JASCPG010000163.1 GCA_029960085.1 Microbacteriaceae bacterium PS02067
TCCTCAACACCGAGCTCGTGCCCGCGTTCGAAGGCAAGGTCTCCGTCGCCGACGCGCTCACCGCCGCTGCGAAGAAGATCGACGCACTGCTGGCATCCGACAACTGATGACCACGACCACCGTCGTGGGGGGGGGGGGGGGGGGGGGGGGGGGGGGGGGGGGGGGGGGGGGGGGGGGGGGGGGGGGGGGGGGGGGGGGGGGGGGGGGGGGGGGGGGGGGGGGGGGGGGGGGGGGGGGGGGGGGGGGGGGGGGG
>JASCPG010000164.1 GCA_029960085.1 Microbacteriaceae bacterium PS02067
GGGAGTGCCGGCGCGCAGCTCGCACCAGAACGTCGTGAGCGTGATTTCTCCGAAGTCGTATGCATAGGTGGTCGTGGTGAGTTCTTCTCCAACGTCCACCTCGCAGTCGAGCTCCTCGCGAATCTCGCGCTCAAGGGCTTGAAGCGCTGTTTCGCCAGGTTCGATCTTGCCGCCGGGAAACTCCCAGAGGCCGGGCAGCCGCGACTGCGGTCCGCGCCGTGCGGAGAGAATCAATCCATCGCGGACGATG
>JASCPG010000016.1 GCA_029960085.1 Microbacteriaceae bacterium PS02067
CGGCGGCGCGCAGGGGCGCGGTCGCGGCGGGCGCCCCCTCCGACCCCGCTCCGTGCGCGCGCCGGAGGACCCGACCGCGCGGGAGAGCGTCATCGAGCGCGTCGGCGGGCGCGAGTTCGCCGTCGATGCAGGCGGATTCTGGCAGGTGCACCGTCTCGCGGCATCCACCCTCACGGGCGCCGTCCGCACGGCGCTCGACGCCGCAGGGGGAGTCGACCCGGCCGCGCACCACCTCGACCTGTACGGCGGCGTGGGCCTGTTCGCGGCCGCGCTCGCCGAGGCGGGCGGCCCCGCGACGCGCGTCACGAGCGTCGAGGCGGATGCCCGGGCCACGGAGCACGCGGGCGAGAACCTCGCCGAATGGGTCGGCGCCCGCGCCGAGACCGACCGCACCGACCGCTTCCTCGCGCGGCTGCTCGCGCAGGGAAGCGCTGCCGAGCGCGCGCGCCTCGCGCAGGGCGTCGTCCTGCTCGATCCGCCGCGCGCGGGCGCGGGCCGGGCCGTCGTCGAGCAGATCGCCGCACTGTCCCCGGCATCCGTCGTGTACGTCGCGTGCGACCCGGTCGCCCTCGCGCGCGACCTCGCGACGTTCCACGCGCACGGCTACGAGCCGCTGCGGATCGACGCGTTCGACCTGTTCCCGCACTCGCACCACATCGAAGCCGTGACGGTGCTCGCGCGGGCGGACTGACGCGGCGTGCCGCGCTCGGGCGCGTGCGATGTCATCCTTCCCAGCCGCGCGGGTGCCACCAACTAGGCTTCAGCCATGATCCGCGTCGCGCTCATCGATGATCACGAATCGGTCCGTCTGGGTCTCAGTGCCGCGTGCGCGAGGATCGGGACGATCCAGGTCGTCTTCTCGGGCAGTTCCGTGCGCGACTACCGGATGTGGCGGTCGGCGATGGGGGCGCTTCCCGCCGACGTCGTCGTGCTGGATCTCACCCTCGGCGACGGCACGACGGTCACCGAGAACGTCGTCCAGCTCATGGGCGACGGGTCGCCGGTGCTCATCCACAGTGTCGCGGATCGCCCCGCCGCGGTGCGGGAGGCGCTCGCCGCCGGAGCGAGCGGTGTCATCAGCAAGGCATCCCGCACCGACGACGTCATCGCCGCGATCGTGACGATCGCGAACGGCGATCCCCTCGACAACCTCGAGTGGGCGGGCGCGATCGACGGCGATCGTGCGTTCGCCGACGCCCAACTCGCGACGCGCGAGCGCGAAGTGCTGCGGCTGTATGCCGCGGGGCTTCCGCTGAAGGCCGTCGCGGACCGGCTCGGCATCGCCTACTCGACCGCGAAGGAGAACATCACGCGGATCCGCGTGAAGTACACCGAGGTCGGGCGGCCCGCGCCGACGAAGATCGATCTGCGCAAGCGCGCGATCGAGGACGGGATCGTCGACGACGAGCGCATCGAGACCGCCGGTGACGGCTGAGCGGCCGCCGATCGCCGCCGATCCCGCCATCCGGCGCCCGCTGGGCGACATCGCGGCAGGCGGAGACCGGTTCACACAGGCGCGTGTCGAGCGGATCCTCCAGCTCGTGGTCGGGCTCGGGGCCTCCGTGCTCGCCGCGCAGGCGTTCCTCACCGCGGTCGGTTCCGTCCAGGAGCAGCGGATGTGGCACCTCGCCTTGATGATCACGGCGTTCGTGCCGATCGCGCTGATGGTCGTCTCGCTCCTCACGGGTGTGCTGGTGCGGGTGACGAGCACGGTGTGCGTCGTGGCGCTGTTCGCGGTCTACAGCGCGTGGCCCATCGCGACGGCGGGAGTCGCCACCCCGCCCGACTCGCCGGCCTGGGTCTGGTACCTCCTGAACGTCACGACCGCCGCTGCCGCGATGGTCGCGCCCCTGTCGGCGCAGATCACCGTCGCCGTGTCGATCCCGACCCTTTACCTCGTCGGGCGCCTGCTGCAGCTCGGAACCGCGTTCCCGGTCGTCGTGCCCGTGGTGCTGGAAGCCGTGTTCGCCATGATCCTCGGCGGCGTCATCATCGCCCTTGGCTGGACCCTGCGTTCCGTCGCCGTCGAGATCGACCGGGCCCGTGTCGCGGCGGTGTCGTCCTACGCGGCCGCAGCGGAGGCGGATGCCGCCGAGACGGAGCGGGTCGCCGTCGCGGCCCTCATGCACGACAGCGTCCTCGCCGCCCTCATCTCGGCAGAGCGGGCCGCGACGCCCCGCGAGGACGCCCTCGCCGCGGCGATGGCCCGCGAAGCGCTCACCCGGCTCGCCAACGCCGAGCAGGACCCCGGCGAGGGCTCCGACGAGCCGGTCACCCCGGCAGCCCTGGTCGGCGCGATCGAGAGCTCGGCAGCACCATTCGCCGCGGGTCTGCGCGTCTCATCGGCGGCGCGCGGCGACGCCGCGCCGATCCCCGGACGCGTCGCACGGGCGATCGTGCTCGCCGCGACGCAAGCCGTCGCCAACTCGGTGCAGCACGCCGGCGGACGGGGCCTCTCCGTCGAACTGGGCACCGGATCGCGACGTGTCTTCGTGCGGATCGTCGACACGGGCGACGGCTTCTCGCCCGACGAGGTCGACGACGATCGACTCGGCATCCGCGGCTCCATCGTCGCCCGCATGGCGGCCGCGGGCGGAAGGGCCCGCGTGCACACGTCGGATGCCGGGACGCAGGTCGTGCTGGAGTGGGAGCGCCCGCGATGACCCTCCGCGCCCTCCGCATGCGCACCGTGCTCTCGGCCCTCGGCGTGGCCTTCACGGGGTACCTCGCCGCGGCAGCGCTGCTCTGGACCACACCGCCCGTGCTGCCGATCGTCCAGATCGCGTCGGTGGCGCTGTTCCTCGCTACGACCTGGCTGTGCATCTTCTGGAACGCCCGCACCGAGGAGGCGGCCGATCCCGTCCGCGCGCGCCTGGGCGAACGGGCGTTGTTGCCCGGGTGGGCGGCGGTGCTCGCCGTGACGACTGCCGCGATCGTCCCGAACGCGAGCTGGCTCGCGGCAGGCCCGGATGCGCGCTTCGCGGGCTATGCGACCTGGAGTCTCGGCGCCGTCGGGGCGCTCATGTCGATCGTGATGGTGCGCCGGAGGCCGTGGTCGGCGTGGACGGGCGTGGCGCTCGCCGGCGTGTCATCGGCCCTGTGGATCGGCCTTCCGTCCGCGATGGCGTTCGGACTCGTCGGCGCCGTGCTGTGGGTCGGAGTGGCACAGCTTCTCACACGGCTTCTCGACGGTGCGGCGCGCGACACCTTCGAGCTGACGAGGCTCCAGCGCGAGGCGTCGGAGTGGCTCGCTTCGCAGGAGGGGATGCGCCGCGAGCGTCGGACGCAGATTCAGCGCGCCCTCGCCGTCGCAGGCCCCGTGCTCGCGCACACTGTGGCCGTCGGCGGACACCTCGACGCGACCGCGCGCGTGCTCGCCCGGAACGCCGAGGCCACCCTCCGCGACGAGATCCGCGGCACGGCACTCCTCGACGACGGCGTGCGGGCGGCCCTCGTCGCGGCGCGTGCCGCGGGTTCGTCCGTGTCGATGCAGGACGAGGGCGGTCTCGACGGCATCGACGCCGCGCGGCGGGAGGCCGTGCGTGATGAGGTCGCGAGGGTGCTGTGGCAGACGCGGTCGCAGCACATCATCGTGCGGTCCTCCCCGCATGAGGATGTCGCTGTGACGATCGTCGGGCGCTCCGCCGACGGTGACGGCGAGGAGACGGTCGACCTCTGGCACGAGGTGCCGAGAGTCGGCGACGAGTCCTGAGGGATGCCCGTCGGTCGGCCCGTGAAGAAGAGGAGGCGAGGGGCGGCGAAGCCGCCCGCCCCTCGCCGTGCGAGCCGGTTACCCGAAAACCTGCTCGCGATGGTGCGGCGCGCCTGAGGCACGTGCACCGAACGCAGAAGCGTTCCAGCAAGACGATTCTTCCGGTGTCCGCCGCACGTGTCTGTAGGTATTTCGGGGGACACGCATGGGGGACACGCGCGGGGACGCGCGCGGGGGACACGGTCGTCGTGGCATCCCGTACCCGGCGTGAAGGTCAGCCGCGC
Source organism: Microbacteriaceae bacterium PS02067 (assembly GCA_029960085.1). GTDB lineage: Bacteria > Actinomycetota > Actinomycetes > Actinomycetales > Microbacteriaceae > Microbacterium. Next base: position 3,997 of record JASCPG010000016.1, read on the forward strand.
GCTTGGCCGGCCCGGCGCCGCCGAGCGCGGTTCGCCAGCGGGATGCCCGCCCCGAGGAGCAGGAGCGCGCCGAGCGCGATGCCGGTCACGACGTCGGCAGACCCACCGGTGACGCTGAGGCGACCGCCGGTCCCTCCGCCCGCCGTTCCCGCCGATCCGGCGGGACTTCCGGTGCCGCCGCCCGTCGATCCTCCGCCGGCCGATCCTCCGCCCGTGTTCCCGCCCCCCGTGTTCCCACCGTCTGTCGGCGGTGCGGTCACCGTCACGGTGAACGTCGCGGTGGATGCCGCGACCGTCGCCGGGTCGTCGGGCGCGAACGTCACGGTGTAGGTGTGGGCGCCGACACCGGTCGGGGTGACCGTCAGCTGTGCTGTGCCGTCCACGAGCGGCGTTCCCGCCGCCGCGGCGCGCGCGAAGGCCCGAGCCTGCACGCCCGCCACCTGTTCGGCGATGCTCACCGATCCTGCGACGGTGGGGCTCACCGTGACGGTCGCCGTCACCGAGCCGCCCTCCACGACGCTGTCGCTCGAGAGGATGGCGGCGAGCGACGTGCTCACCGGCTGCGGGGGCATCCCGTTGCTCGCGATCGCGAACAGGCGCAGCCGATCGGCATCCCCACCGGAGGCGAGCCGGACGCTGACGATCGTGCGCCCTGCGGGCGCGGTGTACGGCGCGGTCGCGTAGACGAACGACCCCTGCACGCCGTTCGGGTCGCAGTGGCGCAGCTCCTGCTGGGCGACGATGGTGTTGCCGTACACCGGCTGCTTGGTCGGCGAGGGGAGCACCCAGTCGCCGAGGGACAGCGGCGTCGTGGCGGTCGACCCGTCGTCGAACGTCACGGTCACCTGGCTCTGGCCGCCGCCGTCGCGCCCCGAGCCGACGAACGAGATAATCGTGGGATTGTTCGGCACCGTGATCGTCTGTCCGGTGAAGACGACCGTGTCTGCGGTTCCTGCCGGGCTTGCCGGCCACATCGCGTGCAGGTCTCCGACCGTGAAGTCGGCGCCGGGGGTGAGGCCCGATTTCGCCAGTTCCTCACGGGCGTAGCTGTTGCCCGCGGTGTCGAAGTCCGCGCCGCCTCGGGTCTGCTCGGTCGAGGTGCCGATGAGCGAGAGGGAGCCCGCGAAGTCGGTGACCACCGAGCCGTTCCCCGCGATCGCGAAGAGGCGCAGCTTGTCGGCGTCGCCCCCGGCCGGCAGCGTCACGCTGACGATCGTGCGGCCGGCCGGTGCCGTGTACGGGGCGGTGGCGAACACGTACGAGCCGTACACGCCGGTCGGGCCCGAGTAGCGCTGATCCTGGTGGGCGACGACGGTGTTGCCGTAGACGGGCGCGCCGCCCGCGGAGGGAAGGACCCAGTCGCCGAATGCGAGGGGAGTGGTCGCCGTGGTCCCGTCGTCGAACGTGACGGTCGCCTGGGTCTGGCCGCCACCGTTCCGGGCCGCGCCCACGAACGAGATCGTCGTCGGGCTGTTCGGCACCGTGATCGTCTGCCCCGCCACGGCGACCGTGTCGGGCTGACCTGCGGGAGAGTTCGGCCATGTGGCGCGGAGGCTCCCGACCGCGAAGCCGGCGCCGGGCGTGAGCCCCGCCTTCGCCAACTGCTCGCGGGAGTAGCTGTTGCCCGAGGCGTCGAAGCTCGCACCGCCGCGCGTGTCGGCGGTGGCCGTCCCGATGAGGGACAGCGCGGCGGCGAAGCTCCCCGCCGACACGACCTGGACGGGGATCGTCTGCGTACGCGTCGTGGCGCCGGAGACGGCGGTGACGGTGGCCGTGTAGAAACCGTCCGGCACGGTGTTGTCGACCGTGACCGTCACCGTGCCGGTGAGGGCGCCGCTCGTGCCGGTCGAGAGCGCGGATGCCTGTGCCGTGAGCCCCGGTTGCGACGTGGTCGCAGCGACGGAGATCGGCGCGGGGTCGGCGGAGAACGTCCGCACCACGACGCTCGCCGTCCCGGTCTCGCCCTTGGCGATGCGGACGATGCCGGGCTGCGCGGCGAACGCGAAGCCCGTGCCGCCCTCGCCGAAGCCCGGAGGCGCCGAATCGGTTCCCGTCGCCCAGCCGGAGCCCGGGGAGGCGGCGAGCGTGAACGCGACCGTTCCGCCGCTCATCGCGAGGCGCTCGGGCAGAGCGGTGCTCTGCGACGGCGTGCCATCGACCGACAGAGCGGAGATGTATCGCGCGCCGGTGCTCGCCCCCGGGGCATCCAGTCGGAGGGTCTTGCCGTTCCCGAGGGCGATCTCGGTGTGGTCGAAGGTCGGCGTGTTGACGGTCAGCACCGAGGTGCCCGGCGTCGCCGGTGCGAGGCCCAGCGTCGCCCAGACGTACAGGCTCGACATGGCGCCCAGGTCGTCGTTGCCGGGGGCGCCGTCCGGGCCCGGGGAGAAGAGCTCGTGCCGGATCCGGTCGAGCAGCGCCTGCGTCTTGTCGGGCTGGCCGAGGTAGTTGTAGAGCCAGGGGACGAGGAAGTTCGGCTCGTTGCCCACCCACAGTCGCGGCGTGTTCGGTCCGGAGTTGAGCGTCTGCGTGAAGGTGTCCAGGCGCGCCGCAGCCGCCTCACGCCCTCCGATCGCCGAGACGAGCCCGGGGATGTTCTGGGGGACCATCCACAGATACTGCTCGGCGTTGCCCTCGTCGAAGCCGACCTGCCCGAAGCCCTGCCCCGTGGCGGAGACATCGACGAACGATCCGTCGGCGTTCCGCGGCGCGATCGCGTTCTGGGCAGGGTCGAACAGGTTCTGCCAGTAGTTCGACCGCGCCTGGAAGCGGGATGCCGTCGCATCGTCGCCGAGCGCTCGGGCGAGTCGGCCGACGGTGAAGTCATCCACCGACCACTCCAGGGTGATGGAGCCTCCGACGATCTGGTGGTCGCCGCGGAAGGCTTCGACCTGCGGTGCGTACCGGCGGTCGTCATAGACCTTCGCACCGGGCCGCTGCACGTAGCCGCGGAGGCCCGCGCCGCCTCCGTCGGCGGCGGCGACCATGTAGCCCAACGCCTTGCGGGCATCGAAGTCGGTACCGCCGAAGGCGTGGATCTGCCCGATCAGCGCCGTGACGTTGTCGCCGGTCATCTGGCCGGTGGCGGAGTTGGCCACCGGCCAGCGGGGGAGTGAACCGGACTGGTCGGCGTCGACGAGGAGGGACTGCGCCATATCGGATGCCACGTCGGGGAAGAGCATCGTCTGCAGGGGGATCAGGGTGCGGTAGGTGTCCCAGTCGGAGAAGTTGGCGTACTGCGTGCGGCCCTGCTCGACCTGGTGGACGGCGCCGTCGAACCCGATGTAGCGCCCGTCGACGTCGTTGAAGGTGTTCGGGTGGAGAAGCGAACGGTACAGCGCTCCGTAGAACGCGCGCTGGTCGCCCTCCGTGCCGCCCGCGACCTTGACGCGGGCGAGGGCATCATTCCACCGGTCGTGCGCTGCGGCGCGCGTCCCGTCGAAGTCGAAGCCCGGTGCTTCGGCGGCCATGTTCGCCGCCGCACCCGCCGTCGAGACGTACGACACGGCGATCTTCGCCTGGAGCGTGCTCCCCGCAGCGAACGTGAAGTAGGCGCCGGCGCTGGAGGAGGACACCGTGTTGGAGCCCGCGGTGACGGAGTTCCCGTCCCACGTGCCGTGCGCGGTGAAGTCCTGGTCGAAGCTCAGCTGGAAATAGACCTTGTAGCTGTTGCCCTTGCCGCAGAAGTTCCCCGTGGTCGCGGAGCCCTGGACAGTGCGCGAGTCGACCACGGTGAGGTCGGCGGCGCTGTTGCCCGCGAGTGAACCGCCCGGGCGCACCATGAACTGCGCCGGGGTGCCGGCGGGATACGTGATGCGGGCGAGGCCCACGCGGTCGGACGCCGTCAGCTCGTTGACGATGTTCGAGTCGGGGAAGCGCACGGAGTAGTAGCCCGGTTCGCCGATCTCGCCGTCGTGCGTGTAGCGCTGCGTGGCGTTCTTCGGGTTGGAGCCGATGGCTCCGGTCGCCGGAAGCACGGGGATGTCTCCGAACACGTTGCACCCGGCCGAGGCGTGGTTCATGCTGAACCCCGTCATCGTGTCGTTGTGGTACTGATATCCCGCGTACGTGCTGGTCGTGTCGGGGGAGAACTGCACCATCCCGAACGGGACGGTGGCCCCGGGGAAGTTGTTGATCGACCCCACGAACTGTCCGCCGTTGCCCGTGCCGTCGAGGGTGTTGACCCGCGACGCCGGATCGGTCACCCACGTGGGGTCTGCCGCGGTCGCCGGGGCCGCCGTCGCGAGGACACCGGTCGCAGCGAGCGCGGCGGCGAGGAGCGCACTCGTCACCCGTCGACGCGTGCCGCTTGTGGGCGACAGGTCTGCGATCGTCTTCTTCATCTCACGCCTCTTCTTCATGTCACGCTTCTTCATGTCACGCTTCCCCGCGCTGCGTCGCCTCGAGGTCGGTATCCGTCTCGTCGCCCTCCTGGAGCCGCCGGCGGCGCCGACGGGCGGAGACGACGAGCACCGTCACCGTTCCCGCGATCACGAGCAGGGCCGCGACCCAGATGAGCACGTACGGCAGGGTTCCGCCGGTGCGGCCCAAGATCCCCGTGCCCGCGTTGTTGCCCGAGTCGGCGGCGGTCACGCTCAGGGCGGCGCTCGCCTGGGGCGAGTTCGCCGGGATCGCGACGAGCGTGTGCGCGCCGGCCGGAGCCGACATCGGGATCGTCAGCGAGGCGCGGAGGACCCCCTGCTGGTCGGCGATGGCGGAGCCGAGCACGATCGGGTCGGAGTGCAGCTCGAAGCGGACGCGCTCGCCCGGCTGCAGGCCGACGACCGTCGCCGTCAGGGCGCCCCCCTGGACGACCGAGGTCGCCGAGAGGGTCAGCTGCGGGTTGCCCTGGGTGGGGGCCGCGGCGACCGTCACGGTGAGTGGCGCGGACTGCGAACCCGTGAACAGGGTCTCGTCGTCCGGGGTGAACACGGCGATGTAGGTGCGTTCGCCTGCCGCGGCGGGCACGATCTCGACCTCGGCGACACCGCCCGAGACGCTCGCTGAGCCGACGACCGTCTCGCCGTCCCGGAAGGACACCTGGCCCGCGGCGGCGCCGGGGGAGACCGTGGCGGTGAGCGTGAGCGGAGCGCCGACGACGGCATCCGCCCCCGCCGACAACGTCGTCATCGTCGCCTGCGCCACCGGGGCGGCGGCCACGACGATGCTCGCGCCGGCCTCCGCCTTCGAGGTGGCGCCGACCGCGGTGATCGGGTACACGCCGTCGACCGCGTCGGCGGGAACCGCGAGGTTCACGCTGAGGCTTCCGTCCCGTCCGGCCGCGACGGACACGGCCGCAGCCGATCCGAGCGCCACGTCGACCGTCTCGCCGGGCGCGAACCCGGCGCCCGTGATCGCCACGGTCGCACCGGGGCGCACCGTACCGGTCGGGGCCGACAGGGTCGGCGTGTAGACCGGCTTCGGTGCCACGACGATCGTCGTCGTGGTGGTCGTGGAGCGCACGCTGTCGGTCGCGGTCACGTACACGGTGTACGTCCCCTCGGCCTGGTAGGTGTGTCCGCCGGTGATCGCGCCGTTCGCGGCGTCGACGCGGTCGACGCTCGACCCGTCGCCCCAGTTCACGACCGCCTTCGGTGCGGCGGAGACGCCGCCTGCGACCTTCGCGAGCTCGGCCTGGAACGCGACCCCGACGGTCTGCGCGGCCACCGGCGACTGCGCGAGCGACAGCGGCACGCTCTTCGAGCGGTCGCCGTCGGAGGCGATCGCGAAGATGTGGGCGCGACCGTTCGCGCGGAGCGTCCCCGTCTCCTGCGGCAGGGTCAGCGAGACGACCGTCTTCGCGACTCCCGCACCGTCCTTGTCGAGCGCGACCGGGGCCGTCGCGAAGATCGCGGCGGGCTTGTTGCCCGGCTCGGTTCCGGTGCCGGCGAGGCGTCCGTTCGTCAGCGCCACGACCGAGTCGCCGTACACCGGGCTGTTGGCCGTGCCGACCCAGTCACCGAACCCGATCGTCAACGCCTGCGTGGAGCCGTCGCTGAACGTCAGCGTCGCCGCGAGCTGGCGCGAGGACTCCGTCGCCGAGCCGATCACCGAGATCTGCGTGGCACCAGCGCCCAGGTCGACGCGGAACGTCTGCCCCTCGCCCGTCACGTTGTCGGGTGCACCCGGGGCGACGACGGGCAGCTCGTACGTGAGCGTCGAGTTCGGCACCGTGAGGGTCTTGCCCTGCACGAACCCGGCGGTGGCGAGCTTGGCGCGGTCGTAGCCGCTTCCTTGATCGTCGCAGTTCGCGGCGGGGCCGCCGACGTCGCCGATGCACCGGGAGTTGAGTGCGCCCGTGAGGGAGAGATCGAGCGTCGCCTCGATGCGCAGCTGCGCGCTCGCCGTCGTGCCCTTGGCATCCTGCACCGTCACGGTGACGGTGTAGACGCCGGGGCTCGTGAAGGTGTGCGGCGCCGAGACGACGAACCCGCCGAGGCCGTTGCCCTCGAGGGTCGCCGTCGTGCTCGGCGACCCGTCGCCGTAGTCGACGCTCGCCTGGTAGCCGGAGGCGGATGCCTCTTCGCCCGTGATCGTCGCCAGAGCGGCCGTGAAGGACGTGTTCACGGCGGTCTTCTGGTCGGCCCGTGGCGTCACCGACAGGCTCGTGGCGCCCGCGGCGGTCGCGAACAGCTCGATCTCGTCGAGCGAGAGGGGCGACCCTGCCGCCGACTGGATCTGCAGCCGGTACCGCGTGAACGAGCCGGTGGCGGATGCCGCGAACGGTCGCGTCTGGTTGCCCCACGCGAAGGACTGGTCGGTGCGGGTGTCGAGCGTGCTCCAGGTCGTGCCGTCGGTCGAGCCCGAGAGGGTCCACGACACGGGCTGGTTGGCGATCGACAGCGAGGTCAGCGTGTACGAGCCGACGGCGACCGGGCCGCTCGTGGAGGTCCAGGTGAGGTCGGCCGCGCCACCCGGGAAGGTGACGGAGGAGCGCATGTTGTCGTCGGTCAGCGCGCCCACCGGCGTGCCGTCCGCGGCGGCTGTGGTGCCGTAGCCGGGCTTCGTCGCGTCGACGAGCGGGGTCGGCGTCTCCAGCGAGGCTCCGAGATTCTTCGCGCCCCATGTCGAGGGCGTCGCGCTCATCGTGAAGTCGAGCTCGCCGCCGGCGCGCAGCGCGCTGCCGTCGAAGGTCGTCGTGTCGATCGCGGTGCCGTTGAGGCTCGCTCCGGCGACGTAGGTCTTGCCCGAGGAGGCGCCCGGGGCGGAGATCGTGAGCGTCTTCGCCCCGAGCTTCACCGTCGCCCGATCGAACAGCGGCGTACCGATCGTGTAGTCGCCCGAGCCGACCTCGAGCGGGTAGAAGCCGAGGGCGGAGAAGACGAACCACGCCGACATCTCGCCGTTGTCCTCGTCGCCCGGGTACCCCTGACCGATGTCGGAGCCGACGAACATGCGGTTCTCGATGTCGCGGATCAACTCCTGTGCACCGGTCGGGTCTCCTGCTTCGGCGAGGACGTAGGGGATGTGGTGGGCGACCTGGTTGGAGAAGCCCAGCATGCCCAGGCGGACGTCGCGCGCTTCACGCGCCTCGTGGATGCCGGAGTGGTCGGCCTTCTCGCGCTCTGCCAGGAACTGGTGCAGGTTGTCGACGAGGCCGTCGCGCCCGCCGTACAGCGAGGCGAGTCCCGCGACGTCGTGCGGTGCGTGGTAGCCGAATGTCCAGGCGCTGGCTTCGGTGAACGCGCCGCCCCAGGCCTTCTTGTCGAAGTCCGCTCCGGCCGGCCACGAGCCGTCGGCGTTACGGGCCGTGAACGTTCCTGCGGACGGGTTGAACATCTCGATGAAGTGCTCCGACCGGGCGGAGAAGTACGCCTGCTGCTCGCGGAGGTCCGCGCGGCGCGCTTCAGGGGTGTTCGGGTCGACGGCGAGCTTTCCGGCCATCGTCGCGATGCCGTAGTCGTTGATGAACCCCTCCAGTCCCCACGACGCGCTCTCGTGCGTCGACTCGGGGGTGAAGCCGAGGAAGATCGAGGTGTCGAGCCCCTTCCGGCCGACCGCGTTCGAATCAGGGAGCACGGTGGCGTTCTTGACCGCGGCGTCGAAGGCCTCGAGCGCGAGTGGGGTGTCGATCGCGCCGGTGGCGTACGCCTCGGCGAAGGACACGTCGGAGCTCGTCCCCGTCATGAGGTCGGCGTACCCGGGGGAGGACCAGCGGGCGATCCAGCCGCCGTTGCGGTACTGCTCGACGAAGCCGTTCACGAGTTCTTCGGTCTGGCCCGGGTACAGCAGCGAGTACAGCGGCCACGCGGTGCGATAGGTGTCCCAGAACCCGTTGTTGACGTAGAGGCGGCCGTCCTTGACCTGCGCGTTCGTCGTCGTGTCGGTCGCACTGCCCTGCGTCGGCAGGGTCGGGCTCGCGTACCGGTACACGGGCGCCTGCGCGGTGCCGGTGTTCTCGAACTGCGAGTTGGGGTACAGGTTCAGTCGGTAGAGGCTCGAGTAAAGCGTCTGCAGCTGCGGGTCGGACGCGCCCTGCACGTCCGTGACGACCGAGAGCCGGTCGTTCCAGGCCGCTGTCACGGCGGCGTGCGCCCGGTCGAAGCTCACCCCGTCGAGCTCGAGACCGTAGTTGCGCTGCGCCTGGTCCTGCGAGACGAACGACGACGCGATGCGCAGTTCGACCGTCTTGTCGCTCGACGTGTCGAACGCCGCGTAGCGGGCGCTGCCGTTGCGGTTGCCCACCGTGGTCGGGCCGAACGCGCTCGGACCGCGGCTGAATTGGCCGTACACGAACATGCGGGTGCGTCCGGGGTAACCGGATCCCCCGTCGACCCAGCCCGTCACCGACGTGCCGTTGATCGAGAGCTTCGAGGAGTTCACGAGCTGGTCCACGAGCACGGAGGAGGCGTTGCCCGAGAAGGTGAACCGGTAGACGGCGCCGTGGTCGGTCGGGGTGACCTCGGTGGTCACCCCGTTGTCGAAGGCGACCTTGTAGAGGTCGGGCCGCGCGATCTCGTTGTCGTGCGAGAACGTCAGCCGGCGCGCGTTGAGATCGGAGGAGGGGTTGTCGTTCGCGGCGGGCATGACGGCCAGCTGATTGCGGTCGCCCATCCAGATGCTGGGCTCGTGCGAGAAGCCGATGCCGTTGAGCGTCGGGCGGTTCAGGCCGTCGTTGGAGCGCTGGTAGTGGTATAGCGTCCCGACGTTGTCCGCGTTGGTCATCGGAGTGATGAAGTTGAACCCGTTCGGCCATGCGGCGGCCGGCAGGTTGTTGCCGCGCGAGAACCCGCCCGTGGAGTTCGTGCCGCGACGCGTGTCGACGTACGACACGAGTCCGTCGGACGTGTCGCGCACGGGAGCCGGAGCGATCGAGATGTCGTCCAGCCATCCGCTCACCGTCGTTCCGGCCACGGGCTTCTCCACCCGGGCATCCGCGTCGGCGGGGTTGTCGTAGACGAAGCGGATGCTGTCGACGGTCTTGCCCGCGAAACGCGTGAGGTCGATCGTCACGGAGTTCCACTGGTTCGGCCACAGCGAGTTCGACGATCCCTGGGCGCGGGCGGCCGCACCGTACCCGTAGACGTTCGTCGCGTCCGTGCCGTCGAGGGTGGTGCCGTCGGTGAAGGCGAGGTCGACCGCGACGAACGTGGCGGCGTAGCTCTGTCCGCCGTCGAGCACGGGGAACACCTTGTAGTTCAGCTGCGTTCCGGCGGCGACCGCGACGTTGACGCCCGAGAAGAGGGTCGACGTGGCGGAGGCCGCGCCGTCGGCGAGGTGGCGGCCGGAGTAGCGCAGCGCCGCGAGGCCGGTGAATCCGACGCCGGTCTTCGCGGTGTCGGAGTCGGTGGGACCGGTGCTGATGGTGAGGGCGAGGGGGGATGCCGTCGGCGCAACGCTCGGGTCGATCAGGTCCCAATCGGCGAGCTGGATGATGTTGCCCGAGCCGTTGTTGGCGGTGATGTCGAGGCGGAAGAAGGAGTAGGCGCTCGTCGCGGAGCCGAGCGTGTACGTGTTGGTCGTCTGGCGGCCGCTGAAGGTCACTCCCGTGCGGGTGTCGAGGGTGTTCCAGTTCTGCCCGTCGGTCGAACCGAGCAGGCGGAAGTCCTTGGGGTCGCGATTGGGCTCGTCGCCGCCCGACGTGAGGGTGTAGGTGCGGATCGATGCCGGTGCGCTCAGCTGGTACTGAGCCCACGCCTTCGTCTGGAAGACGAGCCACTTGGTGCCGGAGTTGCCGTCGGCGAGGCGCGCGGCGACCTCGTTGGGCGGGTTCTCGCCGCTCGCGCTCACGGCGCTCAGCTTCGACAGGACGCTGCCGGGGGAGATCGAATCGCCGCTCACGTTCACCGGTGTGCCGACGGCAGCCGGGCTCGGTGCCGTCTCGCCCGCTTCGAACGAGGTGCGGAAGGTGTTCGCGGCCTGGGGCGCCGCGGGCCGGAACAGCACCCAGTCGGCCAACTGGGTGTCCGATGCCCCGTGGTTGGCCGTGACGTTCAGTCGGTAGTGGGCGAACGCCGCTGAGGTCGAGGGGAGAGGGAACGCGGTCTTCTGGCTGCGGCCGCCGAGGTCGAGGCCCGTCCGGCTGTCGAGCGTGATCCAGGTCGTGCCGTCGTTCGAGCCCTGCACCGTGATGTCGCGCGGGTCGCGCTCCGGGACATCCTCTCCGGTCGTGAGGGCGTAGGAGCTCAGCGGCTGCGGCTGCGAGAGGTCGTACTGCACCCACGTCGGGTTCTGCACGCTCGACCCATTGCGGGCGAGGAAGACCGTCGTCGGGTTGTCGTCGAGCGCCTTGTCGGGGCCCTGGTTCTGCGGATTCGATCCGCTGCCCGTGACGGCCGCCACGACACTGCGGAGGTCGACTTCGCCCGAGGCTGCACCGGCGAAGGTGGGAACCGCCAATGCGAGGACCGTGGCGGTGACCGCGGCGAGGGCGACCGGGAGGCGGCGTGCGGAGGGTCGCGGGCGGCGGGGTGAGGACGACGGCGTCATCAGGGCTCCTCGAACAGAAATGGCGAACGCGAAACGGGGTTACTCGGACACGCCTGTTCAGAACATTCAGACAGCGCTGTCAGAGAATATGAGCGACACTAGCATGAGAGGCGCGCGCGCGATACGCCTCGTTCGACGACGATGAGGAGAGCATGGCCATCTCGGACAGTTCGGCGCCGACGCATGCGACGCTGGCCGACGTCGCCCGCAAGGCCGGAGTCAGCCTCAAGACGGCCTCCCGCGCGCTCAACGCCGAACCGTACGTGAGCGAGGAGCGTCGGCAGCGCGTGCTCGACGCGGCGCGCGAGCTCGGATACGAGCGGAACGCCGCCGCTGCGCTGCTCGCCCGCGGTCGCCGCTCCGACACGGTGGGCCTCATCACGGGCGACCTGTCGAACCCGTTCTACTCCGTCCTCGCGTCGGGCATCGAGAGCGTGCTGCGCGACAGCGGGATGCAACTCTCGGTGGCGAGCTCCGGCGAGTCGCCCGAGGAAGAATGGGAGCTCGCGGAGGGTCTCGCCGCGACGCAGGTACGCGCGATCGTGGTCGCCTCCGCGATGCGCAGTCACGGGGCATACGCCGCGATCGTGGCGCGTGGCATCCCCGTCGTCTTCGTCGATCGCCCGCCGGTGGGGATCGAGGCGGATGCCGTCGTGTTCGACGACGAAGCGGGCGGGCGCGCCGCCGCGGGTCACCTGCTCGCACGCGGGCACCGCCGCATCGCCTTCCTCGGTGACTACGACTGGCTTCCGACGTCGCGCGGACGCCTCGCGGGGATCGACCACGCATTGGCGGAGGTCACGGGGGCGACCGGGGCATCCGCGCCGTCGTCGGTGCCTTCCCGCGTCACTGCGTCCGAGTGCATCGTGCACATGGGACTGCACACGGCTGCGGATGCCGCGGCGTGCACCGCGGAGCTCATGGCGCGCGCCGACCCGCCCACCGCGATCGTCGCGGGCAACAACCGCATCATGCTCGGCGTCGCCGCGCAGCTGCGAGATACGCCGGTGTCGCGGCATCCGGCCGTGCTCGGCTTCGACGACTTCGAGTGGGCCGACGTCGTGCGCGCCTCGGTCGTGACGGGCGACGCCGATCGTATGGGCTCGATCGCCGCCCGCCGGGCGCTCGCGCGCATGACCGACCGCGATGCGCCGGTCGAGCACGTGCGTCTGCCGATGGAGCTCATCGTCCGGGGGTCGGCGGAGGTGCCGCTCTTCGGGTGAGGTGTGAGCCGCCGGCAGCACTCCGCGAGGCCGGCGATCGCGGGCCTCGCCCGTGCCGTCAGCGCCAGCCGACGTCGCGGCACAGCGGCTGGCGAAGCCCCCGCGCCGAGATGTCCCATGCCGTGCGGCGCGGGCTCTCCTCTGCGATCGCGGCGGAGGCCTCGCCTTCATAGGCCTCGGTCACGACCGCGACGACCGCGGCGAGCTCCTCGGCGGTGGGATTCCCCCGCCGGATGTCGACGTGTACGGCCTCGCTCACAGCGGGATGTTCCCGTGCTTCTTGGCCGGCAGGCTCGCGCGCTTGCCCCGCAGCGCCCGCAGCGCCTTCGCGACGGCGACGCGGGTCTGCGCGGGCTCGATGATCCCGTCGAGTTCTCCGCGCTCGGCGGCGAGGAAGGGGGATGCCACGTTGTAGGTGTACTCGCTCGCGAGACGCGCGCGGACGGCGGCGACGTCCTCCCCGGCATCCTCTGCCTTCTTGATCTCGCCGCGGTAGAGGATGTTCACCGCGCCCTGACCGCCCATGACGGCGATCTCCGCCGTCGGCCAGGCGAGGTTGACGTCCGCGCCCAGCTGCTTCGAGCCCATCACGATGTACGCGCCGCCGTAGGCCTTGCGGAGGATCACGGTGACCAGCGGCACCGTCGCCTCGGCGTACGCGTAGAGGAGCTTCGCGCCGCGGCGGATGACGCCGGTCCACTCCTGGTCGGTGCCGGGGAGGTAGCCGGGCACGTCGACGAGGGTGACGATCGGGATCGAGAACGCGTCGCAGAACCGCACGAAGCGGGATGCCTTCTCGCCGGCCTCGATGTTGAGGGTGCCCGCCATCTGCGACGGCTGGTTCGCGATGATGCCGACGCTCCGGCCCTCGATGCGGCCGAACCCGATCACGATGTTCGGGGCGAACAGCGGCTGCACTTCGAGGAACTCGCCGCCGTCGACGACCGTGCGGATGACGCCGTGGATGTCGTACGGCTGGTTCGGGGAGTCGGGGATCACCGTGTTGAGCGTGCGGTCGGTATCGGTGGTCTCCCACTCGAACGCGTTCTCGTACACGGGGATCTCGGACATGTTGTTGTCCGGCAGGAAGCCGATCATGGTGCGGGCGTAGTCGAGGGCGTCGTCCTCGTCCTCGGCGAGGTAGTGCGCGACACCCGAGCGGGTGTTGTGCGTGTACGCCCCGCCGAGCTCCTCCATGCCGACGTCTTCGCCCGTGACCGTCTTGATGACGTCGGGCCCCGTGACGAACATCTGGCTCGTCTTGTCGACCATGATGACGAAGTCGGTGAGCGCGGGGGAGTAGACCGCGCCGCCTGCCGCCGGGCCCATGATGATCGAGATCTGCGGGATCACGCCGGACGCTGCGGTGTTCAGACGGAAGATCTCGCCGTACTTGCCGAGCGCGACGACGCCCTCCTGGATCCGTGCACCGCCGGAGTCGAGGATGCCGATGATCGGCATCCCGCCGCGGAGGGCGAACTCCATCACCTTGATGATCTTGTCGCCGGCGACCTCGCCGAGCGAGCCGCCGAAGGTCGTGAAGTCCTGTGCGTAGACCGCGACGGTGCGGCCATGGATCGTGCCGACGCCCGTGACGACCGAGTCGCCGTACGGGCGCGAGCGGTCCATGCCGAATGCGACGGTGCGGTGCCGCACGTACTCGTCGAGTTCGACGAAGGAGCCGGGGTCCACGAGCAGCTCGATGCGCTCGCGTGCGGTCATCTTGCCCTTGGCGTGCTGCTTCTCGCGGGCTGTGGTCTCGGCGTCGAGGACCGCCTCCTGGTAGCGCGCGCGGAGGTCGGCGATCTTGCCGGCGGTCGTGGAGAGGTCAGCCTGGTCGGTCACGCGTTCCACCCTAGCGACCGGCCCGCCCGCAGGGTTGGGGGAGTGCCACAACCGCACGCCGCATCCCCTGTGCACTCTCCCCAGGCCTGGTCGCGCCCGCCCCGCGGCTTCACATGCCAGAACGTGCGGGTATAGGGCATCCATTCCCGCAGGAAGTGGCGAATGAACCGCGCGGGTGGCCGCGGCGGGGCGGCGGCGTATCGTGGCGGCATGTCACTTCGCGAAGAGGGCTACCCACTCGCCGCCGCCGTGTCGCCTCGCCTCCAGGTGATCGACCACGTCGACTCGACCAACGCGCGGCTCATGCGCGACGCGCACGCGGATGCCGAGGGGCATCCGCACCTGTCGGTGCTCCTGACACGCGACCAGCGGGCCGGTCGGGGGCGCCTCGACCGGGTGTGGACGGCGCCGCCGGGGACCGCGCTCGCGGTCTCGGTGCTCCTGCGCGTCGGCGCCGTCGAGGTGTCCGATCGCGGCTGGATCCCGCTCATCGCGGGCGCGGCGATGCGGGATGCCATCGCGGCGCAACTACCCGGGGAGACGGTCGCCCTGAAGTGGCCCAACGACGTGCTCGTCGGTGTGGGTCCGCAGGCGCGCAAGATCAGCGGCATCCTCACCGAGGTGCTGCCGTCCGACCCGCTCTCGGTCGTCGTCGGCGCGGGCGTCAACACCGCGATGCCGACCTTCGACCTTCCTGTGCCGACGGCGACCTCGTTTGCCGACCTCAAAGCCACCGCCGATGAGGACCGCCTCCTCGCGGACTTCCTCACGGGCCTCCGTGACGGCATCGCCGACCTCGCCGTCGGGGGGCACGCCGCCGTCGCCGATCGCGTCACGGAGCACTGCAGCACGATCGGCGCCGACATCGCAGCCTCGCTCCCGGGCGGTGCGACGCTCCACGGCCGCGCCGTGCGTCTCGACGACGCCGGGCGACTCGTCCTCGTGGCCGAGGGCGTCGAGAGCGTCGTCGGCGCAGGCGACGTCATCCACGTGCGCTGACCCCGCTCCCGCGCGCGGCCGGCCGGGCCTCGGGCGGCCGGCCGGGCCTCGGGCGACCAACCCCGGCGTCGCGAAAGCAGGGCCGATCGATGCCGGAGGGTCACAAACCGGGACTCTCGGCCGGTCCACCCTGCTTTCGAGACGTGCGGGCGCCACAATGGGGGTGTGAGCCAGCCGACCGCATACACGGGGCGCCCGGTGACCCCGGCGCCCGGCGCCGAGGCGCACGAACTTCGCATCGCGCGCGTCCGCACGCACGCACGCGCGCTGTTCTGGTCGGCCCTCGTCCTCATCGGCGTCGCCGGGGCGGTCGGTTACTTCACCGGCAACCTGCCCGCGCCGTTCGAGAACTGGATGCTGTGGGCTGCGGCGGGAGCCGTCGTGCTGCTCCTCGTCGTCGTCCCGTTCCTGCGGTGGCTGTCGCGCACCTACACCGTCACGACGCGCCGGGTCATCGCGCAGCACGGTCTGTTCGGGCGCCACCGCGAGGAGATGAGTCATGTCCGCGGCTACACGATCGGCGAGCGGCGCGGGCCCATCCAGCGGATGTGGGGGGCGGGAACCCTGACTCTGTCCAACGGCGTGGACGCGCCGTTGCGCCTGCGGAACGTCCCCTCGGTGCGGCTTCTGCACGAAGTGCTCGCCGACCAGGTCGAGGTCAGCCAGATCCTCGCCCACCGCGACTCGCACGCGATGCCCATCGTGCCGGGCGCCCCCGGCCCGCCGCCGCCCCTGCCGTGACCTCGCCTGCGTGACCTCTTCCCGGCGCAGACCTGGGAAGATGGACCGGTCGGACGGGTCGAAAGGGAACGCATGGCACTCAAGGTCGGAATCGTCGGCGGCGGTCAGCTCGCGCGCATGATGATCGCGCCCGCCGTCGAGCTCGGCCTCGACGTGCGCGTCCTCGCCGAGGAGCACGGCATGTCGGCATCCCTCGCCGCCACGGCGACGGGCGACTACCGCGACCTCGAGACGGTCCGCGCGTTCGCGAAGGACGTCGACGTCGTCACCTTCGACCACGAGCACGTCCCGCAGGAGGTGCTGCGCGCCCTCGTCGCCGACGGTGTCGCCGTGCATCCCGGCCCCGACGCGCTGCAGTTCGCGCAGGACAAGCTCCGCATGCGCGCCCGCCTCGCGGAGCTCGGTGCCCCCCAGCCGGAGTGGGCGGCGGTGTCGGATGCCGCGCAGCTGCAGGCCTTCCTCGACGCGAACGGCGGCCGCGCGGTCGTGAAGACGCCCCGCGGCGGCTACGACGGCAAGGGTGTGCGCGTCGTGTCGTCGCCGGAGGAGGTGGCCGACTGGTTCGAGACGGGCACCCTCCTCGCCGAGGAGCTCGTCGACTTCAGCCGCGAGCTCGCCCAGCAGGTCGCACGCCGGCCCTCCGGCGAGCTCGTCGTCTATCCGGTGGTCGAGACGGTGCAGCGCGGCGGCGTCTGCGCCGAGGTCATCGCGCCCGCGCCGCATGGCGCCGCGCGGCTCGTCGAGGTGGCGGCCGAGATCGGGCGGTCGATCGCCGAAGGGCTCGGCGTCACCGGCATGCTCGCCGTCGAGCTGTTCGAGACGACGGACGAGCGGCTCGTCGTCAACGAGCTCGCGATGCGCCCGCACAACAGCGGGCATTGGAGCCAGGACGGCGCCGTCACGTCGCAGTTCGAGCAGCACCTGCGGGCGGTCCTCGACCTGCCGCTCGGCGACACGTCGCCCCGTCAGCCCTGGGCCGTCATGGTGAACATCCTCGGCGGCCCCGCCACCGACTCTCTCGAGAGCCGCCTGCCGGGGGCGCTCGCCGCCCACCCGGCGGCGAAGGTGCACACGTACGGCAAGGCACCGCGCCCGGGGCGCAAGGTCGGCCACGTCAACACGACCGGCGAGGACCTGGATGCCACGGTCTACGAAGCGCGTGCCGCGGCGGCGTTCTTCGCGGACTGAAGCCTGAGTACCCGCTGGAGGGCCCGTGGCGTTCCCGGGTTCTTCCAGGGTGTCGCCCTAGCCTGGTCGGGTGACCACGCCGCTGCATTCCTCCGCGTCCCCGCTCGTCGGCGTCGTCATGGGCTCGGACTCCGACTGGCGCGTCCTGAGCGACGCCTCGCAGGTGCTGACCGAGTTCGGCATCCCGCACGAGGTCGAGGTCGTCTCCGCGCACCGGACGCCCGACAAGCTCGTGCGCTACGGCCGTGAGGCCCGCGGGCGTGGCATCCGCGCGATCATCGCGGGGGCCGGGGGAGCCGCGCACCTCCCGGGCATGCTGGCCTCCCTCACGGCGCTTCCGGTCATCGGCGTGCCCGTGCAGCTCGCGACCCTCGAGGGGATGGACTCGCTCCTGAGCATCGTGCAGATGCCCGCGGGCATCCCCGTGGCGACGGTGTCGATCAACGGGGCGAAGAACGCGGGCCTCCTGGCGGCGCGGATCCTCGGCGCCTCCGATGCGGCCCTCGGCGACCGGGTCGAGCAGTACGCGCGGCTTCTCGAGGAGCAGGTCGAGGAGAAGAACCGGCGCCTGAAGGCTTCGCTCGGCGGGGATGCCTCGTGAGCGTCTCGGCACCGGAGCTTCCACAGGCGCGCCCGAACCGGGGTGCCGATGACGGCGTGATCATCGGGAAGGACCCGATCCGTCGGCCCGACACGCGTTCGCCGAAGGTCATGACGCGGCGGGCGTGGTGGCTCGTCGCCCTGAACTTCCTCATTCCGGGTTCCGCGCAGTCGCTGACCGGCAGCCGGCGCCTGGGCCGCATCGGTCTCACCGCGACGCTCACGATGTGGGTGCTGATCGTCCTCACCGTGGTCGCGGCGATCGTGTGGCCGGGCCTGCTCACGTCGCTCGGCACCAACGTCGTCTTCCTCCTCGTGCTGCAGCTCGTCCTCGTCGCCTACGCCGTGCTGTGGGTCGTCCTCACGGTCGACACGCTGCGGCTCGTCCGCCTCGTGAAGACGCGGCCGGGAGCGCGGCCGCTCATCGCCGTCGCCGCGATCGCCGGGCTCGTGATCGGGGGCGGCGGTGTCGCCTACGCCGCGCAGCAGCTCATCGCGCCGGCGCGTGAGGCGATCGCCTCGATCTTCACGAACAACGAGCCGCCCGTCCCGCCGTCCAACGGGTACTACAACATCCTGCTGCTGGGCGCCGACTCCGGACTCGGGCGCGACTCGATGCGGTTCGACTCGATCTCCGTCGTCTCCGTGAATGCCGAGACGGGCGCGACGCACATCACCGGCATCCCGCGCGACCTCGCGCACGTCCCGTTCTCGGACGGGCCCATGCACGACCTGTACCCGGAGGGACTGCAGGGGCACAAGTCCAACACGTGCGGGTGGGGTCCGGGGATCAACCAGATCATGAACGCCGTTGAGATCTGCCGCGACGACCGCGGCGCGGGGCTGTACCCGAAGGCGGCGGAGGGGGCATCCACCCCCGCGATCGAGGCGACGAAGGATGCCGCGGAGGGGATCCTCGGGATCGACATCCCCTACTACGTGTTCGTCGACATGAAGGGCTTCGCCGACATCGTCGACGCGCTCGGCGGTGTCGACATCACGGTGCAGGAGCGCCTCCCGGAGGGCGGTGGTCCCACGTACGAGGGACAGCCCGCCGAGGACTGGGCGATCGGGTGGATCGAGCCCGGACCGCAGCACATGGACGGCGACACCGCGCAGTGGTACGCACGGTCGCGCTACACGACGAGCGACTGGGACCGCATGCGTCGGCAGCGCGAGCTGCAACAGGCGATCCTCGCGCAGGCGAATCCCGCGAACGTGCTGACCCGTTTCCAGGATGTCGCGAAGGCGGGGGAGGACCTCGTGCAGACCGACATCCCTGCGGGTCTGCTGCCGTTCCTCGTCGACCTCGCCGTCAAGGCGAAGCAGCAGCCGGTCGAGACCATCGAGCTGACGCCGAAGGGTGCGGGGATCGACACCGATCGGCCCACCGCTGCCGAGTACGCCCACGTGCGGGAGGTCATCCAGCAGGCGCTCTACCCGCCGTCCCCGTCCCCGACGACGGCGCCGTGACCGCGCTGCTGCGGGTCGTGCTGGACCAGGTCGTCGCCCCCGTCGACCCGAACCTCGCGATCGCCTCGCGTGAGCTCGGACGAGCGCTCGTGCGGATGGCGCCCGCGGGATGCGCCGTCGAGGGGATCGTCCCGGCCGTGGCGGATGCCGCCGGCACCGTCGAGGGCGCCGTCCCGGGGCTCGAGTCGCTTGCGCGGATGTCGCTCGCGCGGCGCGAACTGGCCGCCGCGTGGCAGCTCGGCGTGACGCCGGGTGTCGGCGGCGGGATGATCCATTCGCCGACCGTCCTCGCCCCGCTCGTGAAGCACGATCGCCTGCACGATCACGATCAGACGGTGGTGACCCTCTGGGACCTCGCCGCATGGGAGCACCCCGACGAGATGTCGAAGATGACGGCCGCGTGGCACCGGGGCATGCTCAAGCGCGCCGTGAAGCATGCGGACGCCATCGTGGTGCCGACCCATGCGCTCGCTGAGCGACTCGCCGAGATCGCGCCGCTCGGCGACCGTATCCGCGTGATCCCGGGTGCCGCTCCCGGCGGCTTCGCCGTGCCGACCGACGAGGTGGGCCGGCGCCGCGCGCTCGAGGTGCCCGACGGATGCCTCCTGGTCTCGGGCGGAACCGCGCCCTCCGCGCGGCTCGATGCGGCCTTCGCGGCGATCGCGCAGGCGGGATCGGACCTCCCGGTCGTCGTGCTGGACGCGCCCGACAGCCAGGCCGCCGCGGTCGCCGACCTGGCGGCGGCTGCCGGCCTGCAACCGGGCCGCGTCAGCATCCGCGGGTCGCTCGACTCCGCCGACCGCGCCGCGGTTCTCGCCGGCGCCGTGCTCCTCGTCGCACCCCGCGCCGACACCGCCTATCCGTGGCGGGTGATCGACGCGCTGACGCTCGGGGTGCCGATCGTCGCCGTCGACAGCGCCGTGCATCGCGAGGTCGTGGTCGACGGCGGGCGACTCGCTGAGCCGGGCGAGCTCAGCGTGGCGCTGGGGGACGCGCTCGGTTCGACGGACGCCGTGGAGCGCCTCGCCGTGCTGTCCGGAGACCGCGGACGCGCGTTCTCCTGGATCGGCGCCGCAGAGCGCGTCTGGCAGCTGCACGCCGACCTCTGAGGGTGCCGGGAGCGGCGTGTCTATGGCGTGTCGTCGAGCTCGAGGTGGTAACGGGGGACTACTTCAGTAACAATGGTCACATGATCCCCCGTCGATACCGAGTTCTGCCCGCCCTGATCGCCGTCGCGGGCATCCTCCTTTCGACGTTGACCGCGGCTCCGGCTCTGGCCGCAGCGGTGGACACCTCCGCGACCCAGACGAAGCCCGCCGTCACCGTCGACGCGGCCGCCGTCACCGGTTTCAACCCGGGGAACATCATCACCGACAGCCTCTTCTACGACGGCGCGGCCATGACGGCAGCCGAGATCCAGGGGTTTCTCGACGCGAAGATCGGCGCATGCTCGAACGGCAAGTGCTTGAACGTGCTGTCTGCCGGCATCTCGTCTCGCGCCGCGGTGACGTCGCAGACGACCGGCAATCTCATCTGCTCCGCCATCCAGGGCGGCACGATGAAGGTGTCGGAACTCATCTACCGCGTCCAGGTGGCGTGCGGAATCTCCGCGAAGGTGATCCTGACGACGCTCCAGAAGGAGCAGGGACTGACGACCAGCAAAGCTCCGTCGGACTGGAATCTGAAGGCGGCCATGGGGGCATCCTGCCCCGACACCGCTCCGTGCGACCCGGCGTTCGCCGGTGTGGGCCCGCAGATCCTCAAGGGCACCCAGCAGCTCAAGACCTACAAGGCGGCGAAGTTCGCCAAGCAGCCCGGTGTGCACTACATCGCGTGGAGTCCCAATTCCTCGTGCGGCGGAACGAATGTCTCCATTCAGAACTACGCCACCGCGGCGCTCTACAACTACACGCCCTACCAGCCGAACAGCGCCGCCTTGGCGGCCGGTTTCGGTCTCGGCGACGGGTGTTCCGCGTACGGTAACCGCAACTTCTACAACTACTTCACGCAGTGGTTCGGATCGACCCAGGCGAACGTGGACCCGTGCCGCGCACCGGCGGCGGGCTCGGTCGCCGCGGCATCCGGTGAGTTCACCACCACGGCGAACCTCAACGGGCGGGCTGCTCCCACGACCGACTGCGGGACGATCATCGCTCAGCTGCCCACCGGCACGGTCGTCACCCGGGTGGGAACGTACGGGGTGTGGTGGAACGTCCGCGTCAACGGAGTGCTCTACTGGGTCCACAGCGACTTCTTGAAGGCCGCGCCGGCGCCCACCTTCTCGGTCGACCGGATCGAGGGCGTCGACCGCTACGAGACGGCGGCCGCGATCGCCGCTCAGAGCAACCCTCAGACCAGCGCCACCGTCTACCTCGCCTCGGGGGAGAACTTCCCCGACAGCGTGGCCGGATCTGCCCTCGCCGCGCACGGTGACTCCGCCCTGCTCCTCACCGGCGCCGGCTCGTTGCCCGCCGCCACGGCGAAACGCCTGGCCGCATTGAAGCCCACTCGCATCGTGGTGCTCGGCGGTCCCGTGGTGATCTCCGACGCCGTGTTGCGCGCCGTGCGTGACGCCGCGGGTGCTCAGTCGACCATCGAACGCATCGCCGGTGCCGACAGGTACGAGACGGCGCGGCTCGTGGCGGCAGCGGGTTGGAAGACCAGCGCGAAGGCGTACATCGCGACGGGTGCCGCGTTCCCGGATGCCCTGTCCGCGTCGTCGGCCGCGGCGGCACAGGATGCGCCGGTTCTGTTGGTCGACGGAGCGCAGCAGGTCATCCCGGCCCCGACTGTCGACCTCATCAAGAAGCTCGGCGTGACGAGCGTTGTGATCGCCGGGGGGCCGCAGGCGGTGAGCTCAGCGATCGAGACGCAGTTGCGCGGTCTCGGACTCTCCGTCGAACGCCGCAACGGCGTCGACCGCTACGAGACGAGCCTCCTGCTGGCTCGATCCGCCAGCACGACGACGTCGCGGATGTTCCTCGCCTCGGGCGTCGATTTCCCCGACGCGTTGAGCGGGTCCGTCCTGTCGGGAGCCTCCGGCGCGCCGCTCCTTCTCCAGAACCCGGCCTGCATGTCGGGTGCGGCGAAGGACTATGCGCTGTCGGCGAAGACCCCCAAGGTGACGCTCCTCGGCGGACCGGCGGCGATGTCGGCCGCCGTCGCCTCCGGAGTGCGCTGCTGACGATGGCGGCGGGGCCGTCGTCTCAGCGGCGGCGCAGTCGCTGCTTCTGACGCCACACCCACCCGCGCACGCGAGTGTCGATCGTCCGCGACAAATCGTGCTCGAGGCGGTCCATGCGCTCATGCATCGAGCGAAGCGATTGCATGACCTCATCGAGCCGAGCGTGAATCGCCTCCGCGCGCGCAGAGGCCGCCGATTCCTCTACCCGTGCGCCCTCTGTCAGATAGAGCGGCAATCCGAGCCCGGATGCCTGTACATACGCTCGGAGTTGCTTGTCACGGAACGAGCGGTCCGCGAATCGGTGGTCCGCATCGTTCGCGTGCACGCTGTTGCCTTCCACGCCGCGCACGGTCGGGCGCTGATGCCAGTAGGCGAGCGGTCGATCGGAAACGTACGCGATGGGCCGCAACGCGACCGTAGCGAGGTTGAACGCCCAATCACCGGCCGCGGGAAGCGACGCGTCGTAGAGGCCGAGATGCTC
The DNA here is from genome assembly GCA_029960085.1 of Microbacteriaceae bacterium PS02067. Classification (GTDB taxonomy): domain Bacteria; phylum Actinomycetota; class Actinomycetes; order Actinomycetales; family Microbacteriaceae; genus Microbacterium. Next base: position 26,657 of record JASCPG010000016.1, read on the forward strand.
GTGCAGCTCACGTCGATACAAGAAGGAGATCGGCACGAAGCGATTGAATTGCAGGAGGTCGGTCAGCAGGACTTCGGCATTGTGATCCTCGAGCGGGTAGCGACCTGTCTCCACGAGGCCTTCCGCTCGCGGTTCTTCCAGGATCACCTCGGTGCGGGCGATGACCGCATGCTCTTCGGGGTGGGTACGCAGGTACCCCGAGGTCTCCGCGAGGAACTCCGGGTCCCAAGAATCGTCGTCGTCGTGAAGCACGATCAGCGGCGCCGTCGTCGCGGTGACGCCGGCATTGGCGGCTCCCCATCGTCCGCGGGGCGACGAGTGGTGCTCGATGCGGATGCGTCCCGCAGCCCGGTCGGCATGCTCGTCCACGAGCAGCTCGATCGTGCCAGGGTCGCCGCCGTCGTTGACGATGACGGCCTCCCACCTCGGGAACGTCTGATCGAGGATGCTTGAGAGCGCACGCCGAAGGGTGTCGGGTCGGTCTTTCGTCCGCACGATGATCGCCACGTCGGCGGGGGAGTCGGATGCGCGGGTGGATGACGAGTGAACGTCGCTCGACGGTGAGCTTGAGGCGGCTTGGCCAGTCAACGCTGAATGTCCTTCGGGTGGAGGAAGTGTGATGGCAACGATCCTACCGGCCGTGTTTTCTGCCGCCGATGCGGTTCGGTAGCCTGAAGATCCCCCGTAGTCTGGAGTGCCTCGATCATGCGTGAGCTTTTCCGCCGCGTGGTGCCGTTCTCCTGGCGGGCGAGCGCGAAGGCCCGGCTCGCCACCGTGCGGCACACGCGGGTGCTGGCCCGGGCGCGTCGCGCCTTCCGTTCGCGCGGTCACCGGCTCGACCGGCTCGCACCCACCCGGTTCGGTGACGCGGCCCACGATGCGCAGCCCGTCGTGATGTGTCTCTGGCGTCGGCCCGAGCGGCTGCCGGCCAGCCTCCGAGCGCTCGCCGCCCAGGACCTTCCCGGTGGGGTGCGCTTGGTGTTGTGGAACAACGATGCCGGCAACGACGAGCTCTATCGGCGCATCATCCCGTCGGAGCTGGGCGGTGCCCTCCGCTCGGTCGAGCTCTACTCCAGCGACGTCAACATCGGCGGCGCTGCGCGCATGATCGTCGGTCGGGTCCTGAGCGCCGCCGGCTACGTCGGTCCGGTCGTGATGATCGACGACGATCAGGACGTCGACCCGGGGTTCGTGCGTTCGCTCGTCGATCGATGGGCGCCCCGGACCTTCGCCGGAACGTGGGCGTGGCGCATCCACGGCGACTACTGGGACCGCACCGCCGCCGAGGATGGCGAAGCCGCCACCTACGTCGGAACGGGCGGCAGCGTCGCCGATGCCGCCCTGCTCGCCGACGACGTGCTCGCGCAGAATCTGGACAGCCCGGACCTCATGTGCGAGGACATCCTCTTGTCCGCCAGGGCCCACGAACTGGGCTATCGGGTGGTCGGCGCCGATGCGTCATTCCGGTTCGTCGAAGACGAGCACGATCAGTGGCACGCTCTCGCCGACGCGAAGTCCGAGCTGTACTCCCGCCGGGGTTCTTTCGCGATGTTCCCGCGCTGAACGCGCGTCGTCACATCGAACGCAGAAGCGCGACTCCTTCGTGGCTGCCGCCGTCGAAGACGGCCTTGCCTCCGCGGAGCACGATCGACCGGTCGCACAGCGCGGCGATCATGTCGAGGTCATGGCTCACGACGACGAGGGTCTTGCCCGCGGCGTGGAGTTCGCGGATCCGCGCGAGGCACTTCTTCTGGAAAGGCTCGTCACCCACGGAGAGGATCTCGTCGATCAGAAGGATGTCCACTTCGGTGTGGATGGCGACCGAGAAGGCCAGACGAAGGAACATACCGGAGGAGTAGTGCTTGACCTCGGTGTCGATGAACTTCTCGATCTCGCTGAACGCGACGATGTCGTCGTAGCGCGCGTCGGTCTCCGCTTTGCTCATCCCGAGGATCGCCGCATTCAGATAGATGTTCTCGCGCCCCGAGAGATCGGGGTGGAATCCGGCCCCGACCTCGATGAGGCCGGCGACGCGACCGCGCGTCAACACCTGCCCCTGATCGGGAGTCAGCACGCCGGAGATCATCTTGAGCATCGTCGATTTGCCCGACCCGTTGAAGCCGAGGAGGGCGACGGCCTCTCCCGGGCCGATGGTGAAGGACACGCCATCCAGCGCATGGAAGTCCGACGTGAGCGGCTTGCGCTGGACGGCCGCGACAAAGGTCTCCTTGATCGAGTGCGTATGACGCAGCTTGAAGTCCTTGTGCACGTCATCCACCACGATGCGGGGGATCGTCTCCACAGGGTCAGAGATCTTGGGCAAAACGACCCTCCAAGCGACGGAAGACGAACTGGCCGAACAGGAGGACCACGACAGAGACGCCCAGCGCCAGGAAACCGAACTCCCAGAGGCTCGGAAGCGTCTGCGCACCTTCCGGATCGAGCGGGAACCAGAGGGCGTAATGGAAGAGCTCGACGGACGCCGTCAGGGGGTTGGCGCGATAGAGAACGAAAAGCCACCCGGGAACCTGGGTGGCCACCATCTGCCACTGGTACATGACGGGCGACGCCCAGATCGCGCACATCACGATGATCTCCACGAAGCTCTGCGCGTCGCGGAAGGTGACGTTGATGGCGCCGAACAGCATCCCGAGCCCGGTCGCAAGGATCGCGATGATCGTCATTGCGAGCAGGAGCGCGGCGACCTGAGCGAGCGACGGGGCCCATCCGAAGAACAGCGCGATCGTGATCACCACGATGATCTGGGGGATCGTGTTGACGATCGCCACCAGCATGCTCGAGACGGGGAACATCTCCCTCGGCAGGTAGATCTTCTTGATCAGGGCGGCGTTGTCCACGAGCGAGCGCGTGCCGTTGGCGAACGCCTCGTTGAAGAACGTGACGATGGTGATGCCGGACAGAAGGTAGATCGGGTAGAAATCGATGCTCTTGTTCAGGCCGAGGAAGACCCCGAGCGCCACGTAGAACACGACGAACTGGACGAGCGGCTTCACGTACGACCACAGCCAGCCCAGAACGGATCCGCGATATCGGATCTGCACCTCTTTGCGAACGATCAGCGAGAGCAGGTGACGCCGCCGAGCGACTTCGAAGAGGCCGCCGCTCACACCCGGAGGTGCGAGTACCTGCACCTCATGCATCGAGTCGCTCATCGGCCTCCTTCAGGCGTTTCGAGGCCCCCGTCGGGGCCCCACACATCCTAATGGTCGCGTCGCTGGGAGCCCGCTCGGCGCTCCGCGCGCCCAGGTTGAGCCAGGGCGCTGTTGATAGACTCCGGGGGCGTTTGCTTCCGAGCGCCGCTTCGAGAGTATCCAGAGAATCAGGACCGTGACCTCAGAATCCGTCTCCGACCGAGCCGCCCTTTACCGTCTGACGCACTCGGAGGAGGTCCCTTCGGACCTCAGCGTGCGTGAGCAGCGCCTGTTCGAGGGCGCGCTGAATTTCCACGCGCTCATGGCGCCCGGGCGACGGCTGCAGTTGCACTTCTACGATGGCACGTGGGAATCGCTGCCGCGCCTGACGGATGACTCGAGCTTCAACGGAATGTCGCGGGCGTTCCGTGCCCGGCTGTTCGGTGCCGAGATGGAGAGTCTCGTGGCTCCGGAGGACCGTGCCGCTCTGCCGGCGGAGGAAGCGTCGATCCACCTCACCGGACACGGAGCGCGTCATCTCCACATCTCGCGGGATGAGGTCATCGCCTTCGATCCGCCGCGGTATGTCCCGACCGAACCGCTGCGCCGCGTCGCCCGTGCGATCCGGGCGCGCGCACCGCTGATGTACGACGAGATCCGCGATGTCGAGCTGCTGCGGCATCGGCGGTCGTACACCAGCCGTGCCGCTCGTCGGGATTATGCCGCCGAGTTCGCGCCCGGCGGCGCGCACGACGACACGCGCATCGTTCCGGCGCCCCCGGCACCCGACGGAGCCCCGAAGGCAGTGCTCTTCGGCCTGCACTGGTTCGAGCTGGGTGGGGCGGAGCGGTGGGCGTTCGAGTCCATCCGCATCGCTCGCGAGGCCGGATTTCTGCCCATCGTGCTCAGCAATCGCGATTCGCAGCAGCCCTGGATCTCGCGGCCGGAGCTCGACGGTGCGCTCATCATCCCCTTCTCGGAAGCCACGGTGCTGTCGCAGACGGCCGGAATCGAAGAACTCCTCCGCGCGATCCTCCGCACGTACGACGTGCGCGGCGTCGTCGTGCATCACAACCAGTGGCTGTACGACCGGCTCGACTGGATCGCTCTCTCCCGGCCCGACATTCCGATCGTCGATTCGACTCATATCGTGGAGTACCGCGGCGGCGGGTTCCCCCTCAGCAGCGTTCTGGTCGACGACGCGATCACGACCCACCACACGATCTCGCCGAGCCTCGCCCGGTGGATGACCGAGACGCAGGGCGTCGCTGCCGACAAGGTCGTGATGGCCCCGCTCGGCGGCCTCACGGTAAAGCCGGGTGATGCGGCGTTCCGGCCCCGGGTGCCGGGCGCACCCTTCACGGTCGTGTTCATCGGACGGATGGCGCGGCAGAAGGCACCCGAGGTCTTTGTCGAAGCGGTCCACCGGCTGGCGGGGTCGCCGGTGCCGATGCGTTTCATCATGCACGGCGATGGCGACATGGCCACGTGGGTGACCGATGTCATCCGCGGCGCTGGGCTCGAAGGTGTCATCGAGCGTCGTACATCGGCGACACCGGTGGCGGCGACGCTGGATGAAGCCGACCTGCTCGTCGTGTCGTCGCACAACGAGGGCTTGACACTCACGACGCTCGAGGCCATCGCCCACGGGGTTCCCGTGCTCTCCACCCACGTCGGTGCGCAATCCGACATCATTCCCGCACGCGGTCTCGTTTCGCGGAACGTGCACCTCGCTGTTCGACAGATCGAGAAGAAGGTGACCTTGTTGGCCGAGAATGAGAGCGCGCGTGAGCTGCTGTGGCAGGAAGAGCGTGCGGCGGAACAGCAGTTGACACATCACGTGTCTGCCAGCGACTGGTTCGCGAAGGAGGTCAGCGCATGGTGAGCGTCGCCGCGGTCGTTGTGACCTTCAACCGTCTCGACAAGCTGAAGACGGTCATCTCGTCGATCGAGGCGCAGACGCATGCCGTCTCGACGCTGCTCGTCGTCGACAACGCGTCGACGGACGGCACGGCGGAGTTCCTCGCGGACCTCGAGACCGTGGTCCCCCTCGAGGTGGTGACGATGTCGGTGAATTCGGGGGGAGCCGGAGGATTCGCCGAGGGCATGCTGCGCGGCTACGCATCGGGCGCCGACCACGTCTGGATCATGGACGACGACTGCTACCCGCAGCCCTCGGCGCTGGAGAAGCTGATCGCGGGGTTCGACGGAGCGGTCGCCGAGCTCGGTGGGGATGTGCCGTTCGCGTGCTCCGTGGTGAAGTTCACCGACGGCAACATCTGTGAGATGAACAACCCGCTCCCCACGTGGGACTGGGCGCGCCTGCTCGTGAAGGAGCAGAACAGCGTGATGGTCGAGGCGTGCTCGTTCGTGTCGGTGCTCGTGCCGCGCTGGGCGATCGCCGAGTACGGCCTCCCGTATCGCGACTACTTCATCTGGTTCGACGACCGCGAGTACACGCTGCGCCTCACGCGGCGCTGCCCGGGTGTACAGGTCATGGACAGCATCGTCGTGCACGACATGGGTGACAACCGCGGCGTGAACTTCGCGATGGTCGACGACAAGAGTCTGTGGAAGTTCGCGTACGGAGTGCGCAACGAGGCGTCGTACCAGCTGCACCACCGCGGCCTGTTGTACTACCTCGAGTTCGGTGCCCGGCTCTTCGTGAGCTTCCACCGCGGGCGCGTGCCCTTCCGCCTGCGGACGAAGCTGCTGCGGCGTTGGCTCGCCGGCATCCGCTTCAACCCCTCGATCGAGTATCCCGGCACCGCACCGGTGGCCGTTTCGCGATGATCCTCGATTGGCTCCCCGCCGCCCCTGCCCTTCTCGTCGCGGCGGCGCTCTTCGTCCTCCCCGGACTCGCCGTGACCTCCGTTCTCGGGCTCCGCGGCATCCTGCGCTGGGCGCTGGCGATGCCGGCGTCGCTCAGCATCGTCGTGCTCGCCGCGCTGGTCGCTCCGTTCGTCGGGTTGACCTGGTCGCTGCTTCCGGTCCTCCTCGTGTGGCTCCTCGTCGTGGTCGTCGCCGTCACGGTGCGGTGGGCATTCCGCGCGCAGTATGCAACGGTGTCACCGCGGGCGAAGCGATCGTGGCCGGCGCCGGTCGCGCTCGGCGTCGGAGGCATCCTGATCCTCGGTCAGATGATCCTGGTCGTCACGTCCCCCGAGAACTTCTCGCAGACGTTCGACAACGTCTTCCATCTGAATGCCATCCGGTACGTCCTCGATACGCAGAATGCGTCACCGCTGCACGTCGGATCGCTCACCAGCACGTCAGGGCAGGGTGGACTCTGGTTCTACCCGTCGGGCTGGCACGCGCTCGTCGCGCTGGTCGCGCAGCTGACCGCCGCTTCGGTGCCGCTGGCGTCCAACGCGGTCATGATCGCCGCCGCGACGATCATGTGGCCGGCGAGCGTCGTCTTGCTCACGATCGTGTTGTTCGGGCGTGGTCGTGCGCTCATTTTGGCCGCCGGGATCCTCGCGGCGGGCGCTCCGGCCTTCCCCCTGCTGATGATCGACTACGGAGTCCTGTACCCGTACTTCCTGGCTGTCTGCGCTCTGCCGGCCACGATCGCCGTGACCCTGCTGGCGTTGCGGATGCCGGCCGATGCGGGCGTCCCGCACTCGGCGGCGATCCTGCTCGCCCTGGGTTTCCTGCCCGGGCTGGCGATCACGCATCCGGGTGCCTTCGTGGCGTGGCTTGTGGCGACTGCGGCAGCCGCGATGTTCGTGTGGGTGCACGTGCTCCGTGCGCGGCCGGCTCGGCGCACGCTGGTTCTCTCCACCGCGGCTCTCCTCGTGTTCGCTGTCGTGGCGTTCGCGGCGTGGCGAGTCTTGAAGCCGCCCGTCGAGGCGCGGGGGTGGCCCACGACCGGGACCATGGGCCAGGCGATCGGCGAGGCGGCGACGATGTCGCTCTCCGGCGGGATGATCGCCCTGGTCGTGGCGGTGCTCATGTGGGTCGGTGTCGTCGTCGCCGTCCGCGGCCGCGATGAGCGGAGCCTGTACGCGATCGTCATGCTCGTGATCTTCGCCGGGCTGTATGTCGCCGCGACGGCGCTTCCGTGGCAGACGTTGCGTGACCTCCTCACCGCGGCCTGGTACAACAACGCGCCCCGTCTCGCCGCCCTGATCCCGATGTTCGCGGTCGCGCTGGCGAGCGTCGGAGCGGTCGCCGTCTGGCGTGCTGCCCTGCGGGCGCTGGGGACCCGCGTGACCGCGCGTCGCCCGCGCATCGTCGTCGGAGTGCTCGCCGTCGCGCTGCTGATCGTCGGCGCGCAGGGCGGCGCCATCCGTCATCAGATCCTTGCCGCCGAGTTCAACTATCAGATCACCGACACGGCCCCGCTGATCTCCACCGACGAAATGGCGCTGATCCAGAAGCTTCCGGAGCTCGTCCCGGAGGACGCATTGATCGCCGGCAACCCATGGACCGGTACCGCACTGGCCTATGCGCTGGCGGACCGCCGCGTGATGATGCCGCACCTCCTGATGGATATCACGGACGACATGACGCTCATCAACGACGACCTCACCGATGCCGAATCCAACGCGGCGGTGTGCGACGCCGTCATCGCTGAGGGCGTCACACATGTCCTCGACTTCGGCGGCCGGGAAGTTCACGGGGCTGAGCACCCGTTCCCGGGCCTGGAGGACCTAGAGGACTCGGAGGCCGTGGCGCTCGTCTACGAGATCGGCGATGCGAGGCTCTTCCAGATCACAGCCTGCGGCCTGTGACCGTGCAGTCGGGGGTGCCGCGACAGTTGGCGGCACCCCGGATCACTCAGGCCAGCTGGTTGTTCCACATCGACAGCGCCGACCCGATGGCCATGTGCATGTCGAGGTACTGGTAGGTGCCCAGGCGCCCACCGAAGTGCACGCCGGGCTCACCCGCCTGCAACTCGCGGTAGGCCAGAAGGCCGGCGCGGTCGGCGGCGGTGTTCACCGGGTAGTACGGCTCATCGTCGGCCGTGGCGAACCGCGAGAACTCGCGCATGATGACGGTGCTGTCGGCCGGGTGCCGGTCGGCCCGCTCGGGGTGGAAATGCTTGAACTCGTGGATGCGCGTGTACGGGATATCCGCGTCGGCGTAGTTCATCACCGACGTGCCCTGGAAGTCGCCGATCGGCAGGACCTCCTCTTCGAAGTCGAGCGTCCGCCACGACAGTGCACCGGCCGAGTAGTCGAAGTAGCGGTCCACGGGGCCGGTGTAGACGATGGGCACCTGGCCGACGGTCGCGCGCTTGTTGAGCGGCTGCGACTCGTCGAAGAAGTCGGTCGACAGCTTCACCTCGATATTGGGGTGATCGGCCATCCGCTCGATCCACGCGGTGTAGCCGTCGGTCGGCAGGCCCTCCCACGTGTCGTTGAAGTACCGGTTGTCGTAGTTGTAGCGCACGGGGAGCCGGCTGATGATCTCGGCCGGCAGGTCGGTCGGATCGGTCTGCCACTGCTTGGCGGTGTAGTCGCGGATGAACGCTTCGTACAGGGGCCGACCGATGAGGGCGATCCCCTTCTCCTCGAGGTTCGCCGCCGACTTCACGTCGAACTCGCCGGCCTGTTCGTGGATCAGTTTTTTGGCCTCGGCGGGGGAGTACGCGGCGCCGAAGAACTGGTTGATCGTGCCGAGGTTGATCGGGAGTGGGTAGACCACGTCGTTGTGGTTCGTGTAGACGCGGTGGACGTAGTTGGTGAACGTCGTGAAACGGTTGACGTAGTCCCACACCGTCGCGTTCGACGTGTGGAAGAGGTGGGCTCCGTAGCGGTGCACCTCGATGCCCGTCGACGGCTCGTTCTCGCTGTAGGCGTTGCCGCCGATGTGGTGACGACGGTCGATGACGGTGACTTTGCGACCGGCGGATGCCGCCCGTTCGGCGATCGTGAGCCCGAAGAAGCCGGAGCCGACAATGAGAAGATCCATGGATCCGATCCTATCCGGGGTGAGGTGACGCCCCGGCATCGATGTGGGCGGCGATCACGGGTGCAAGCAGGCGGACGTACTGCAGGTTCAGGTGGTCCGCGTCGTAATAGACGGGGATGCCGCCGATGACCGCGTAGCACTTCTCCGCGTCGCAGAACTGATCGGTGAAATCGATGACGGTCACGAGGGGATGTGCAGAGCGCTCGGCTGCGAGCACGAGGGGATCCGGCGGCTGTGCCACGCTCCGGTCGACGGCGCACACCACGGGCTCGCTCGGATTGAGCAGAATGCAGTCAGGGTTGCGGACTTCGCCGTTGAACGGCGCATCGCCCAATGCGATGACGCGGATGCCCTCGTCCGCCCACCGGTTCCAGTCGCGCGCAAGACCGTCGGCGAACTGGTCGAGCTGAGGGGTCGCGGTGCCGTCGTCGACGGACTGGTATCGGGCGGCCATCGAGGTGAACACGAGGTCGGGGCGGTCCGCGGCGATGGTCTCCGACACGTCCCGTGACCACTGGCGGCATCTGTCGACGTCGGACTGACCCCACGGCGCGCGGAACCCGGTGAAGGCCACATCGGCGGCAGGGCATCCGCCGTAGTAGCTGATCGTCAGGTCCCACTCGCGCTCGCGCGCCAGATCGAAGAGGGCGCCCTGCCATTGCTGGGCGTGCGAGTCGCCCACAAGCCAGACCCGCTGCGTGGGCTCACCGTCGGTGGAGAAGTCGCAGTTCCGTGTGGTCTTGAAGTCGCCATAGCTGAGCAGAGTCAGCAGGTCACTGCACTCGGGGGGTGTGTAGAAGTACTCGTTCTTCGCCGTCATGACGACGGACTCCGCCGGCCCGAACGGGTCGGTGCAGCGCTCATCCTGCAAGGCGTTCGGTCCGACGCATCCGCCCGTCGGCAGCGCGCCGTCGGGGTCATCGCCGGCGGATTGAATGCGGCCGCCGACGAAGAGCGCGGCCGCGGCGAGGGCGACGACCAGCATGCCGGCGAGCATGAGCAGGAGGCTGCGGCGCACGGAGGAGCTCCAGAACGCCCATCGCTGGCCGGGATCCTCGACAGCGCGCTTCGTCAACCAGGCGAGGACCAGCGCGACGGCCAGAATGCCCAGGTTCATGACGGTGCCGCGTTCGGCGCTCAGCGCGAACGGAGCGATGACGATGAGCGGCCAATGCCAGAGGTAGAGCGAGTACGAGACCCCGCCGAGCCACTGCACCGGCCGACTGGCCGTGAACCACGTATGCCACTGATGCACATGATTGCCGGCGGCGATGATGGCCGCCGTGCCGACGACGGGGATCAGCGCGGCCACGCCGGGGAACGGCGTCTGCGCGTTGAAGACCAGAGCGGCGATGACGACGGCGGCCAGTCCGGCGGCGGTGAGGAGGTTCGCCACAACCAGTCCGGGCCGAATCCGATGGGCGAGCAGGGCGACCAGGCCGCCGAGTGCGAACTCCCACGCGCGGGTGAAGGTGACGAAGTAGGCCTGGTTGGGCGAGACCGCGGTGAACCACATGCTCGCGAGGAAGGAGATCGAGCCGACGGCGACGAGCGCCGACAGCACGCGGCGTCGCAGGGAGGAGCGGGCGGCGAATCGTGCGCCCCACACCACGGCCGCGACCATGAGGATCGGCCAGACGAGATAGAACTGCTCCTCGACCGACAGCGACCAGTAATGCTGCGCGACGGTCGCCGAGTCGTTGAGTGCCGAGTAGTTCACCGACATGGCGGCCAGCACCCAGTTCTCGATGTACGAGGCGCTGGCCGCGATCTCCATCGCGTTGCGTTCCCACCGCGGGTACGGCAGGTACAGCGCCACCAGGATCGCCGAAACGAGCAGAACCAGGAGTGCCGCCGGCAGCAATCGGCGGATGCGTCGCGCGTAGAACGCCCCCAAGCGCACGCGGCCGGTGCGCGCCACTTCTCCGAAGAGGTGGCTCGTGATCAGAAAACCGGAGATGACGAAGAACACGTCGACGCCGACGTAGCCGCCGGGAAGCCGGCCGTGCCAGAGGTGGTTGATGACGACCGCGGCGATCGCCAGTGCGCGCAGCGCTTGGATGTCCGTGCGGAAGCGGGTCGATCGAGGCCGCGAGCGGTCGCGCGAACGGACGGGCGTGTCCGTCGTCACCGCTCACCCATGACGTGACAGATACGACAGCAGCCGGTCGTGTGCGTCTGCCGAGGTCAGGCCGGTCGCGGCGATCTTGCCGTTGTCCAGCACGCTGTTGCGCGGCCGGGGCGAGATCGGGCCCGGGGCGGTCGAGTAGTACGTTTCGGTGCTGACCCCGGTGACGCGCGCCGGATCGTGGCCGACAGCGGCGAACACGCGGCGCGCGACCTCGGCCCAGCTGGTCGGCTCGCCGCCACCTGTGAGGTTGTACACCCCGTACGCGGCGTGGGAGTCGAGGAGGTGACGGATGCCGCCGACGATGTCATCGGTGAAGGTCAGGCGGCCGATCTGATCGTCGACCACCCGGGGGTCCACACCCCGCTCGGCGAGGGAAGCCATCGTGCGGACGAAGTTGTTGCCCTCTCCGATCACCCACGACGTGCGCACGATGTAGTGGCGCGGAGCGGTGGATGCCGCGAGGTCTCCCGCGGCCTTGCTCTGGCCGTAGACGCCCAGGGGGCAGAGGGGGTCGCTCTCCAGGTAGGCCCGGTCCTGCGAGCCGTCGAAGACGTAGTCGCTGGAGACGTGCACGAGAGTGAGGTCGTTCTCTGCGGCGACCCTCGCGAGAGACGTGACCCCGCGGGCGTTCGCGGCCCACGCCTCACGTCGTCCGTCGGCGGTCTCCGCCAGGTCGACCTTCGTGTAGGCGGCCGCATTGATGATCGCGCCGTAGTCGCGCCACCTGCGCGCGGTGGGCAGGTCGGGCGAGTCGACGTCGAGGTCGGACCGGTCGGCGAACTCCACGTGAGCGGCGTCCGCGTACTCGGCGCGGAGCGCGAGCCCGAGCTGGCCGCCGGCACCGAGGACGAGGATCTTCTTCGGCGGGATCGGGACGACGTCGGCCAGTCGGGGGTGAGCGAGGTCTTTCGGGGAGATCTCGACGTCGGCTAGAGGGATCGGCCAGGCGATGGCGGATGTCTCGTCGGCCAGGTTGAGGAACGAGTAGGCCGCGTCGGGCGACCAGTGGTCGTTGACCAGGTACGTGTATGCCGTGTCGGGTTCGAGCGTCTGGTAGGAGTTGCCGACACCCCGCGGGACGAAGATCGCCTTCGAAGGGTCGAGTTCTGTCGTGAAGACCGCACCGAACGTGGGACCTTCGCGCAGGTCCACCCACGCGCCGAAGATCCGACCCGTCGCGACCGACACCCACTTGTCCCAGGGCTCGGCGTGGATGCCGCGGGTCGTGCCGACGGCGTCATTGAACGAGATGTTGTTCTGGACGGGGCCGAAGTCGGCCAGGCCGAGCGCCGTCATCTTCTCGCGCTGCCAGTTCTCCTTGAACCAGCCTCGCGCGTCGCCGTGCACCGGGAGGTCGAAGACGATGAGGCCCGGAATCGCCGTCTCGGTGACGCCGAGGCTCTTGCCGTACTCGGTCACGCCCGTCACTGCCCCTTCGACGCGTAGAACGCCTCGACGCCGTCCTTGGCGGGTGCCCACCACGCCTCGTTGGCCTTGTACCAGTCGATCGTTGCGGCGAGGCCCGCCTCGAAGTCGCGGTACTGCGGCTGCCAGCCGAGCTCGGTCCGCAGCTTCGTGGAGTCGATCGCGTAGCGCAGGTCGTGGCCGGCCCGGTCGGTGACGTGGTCGTAGGCGTCGGCGGGCTCGCCCATGAGCTCGAGGATGAGCTCGACGACGGTCTTGTTGTCCTTCTCTCCGTCGGCCCCGATCAGGTAGGTCTCGCCGATGGCGCCCTTTTCGAGGATCGTGAGGACCGCTGAGGAGTGGTCGTCGGCGTGGATCCAGTCGCGGACGTTCTCGCCCTTGCCGTAGAGCTTGGGGCGGATGCCACGGATCACGTTCGTGATCTGGCGGGGGATGAACTTCTCGACATGCTGGTACGGACCGTAGTTGTTCGAGCAGTTCGAGATCGTCGCCGCGACGCCGAACGAGCGCACCCACGCGCGCACGAGCAGGTCCGACCCTGCCTTCGTGCTGCTGTAGGGCGACGACGGGTTGTACGGGGTGTTCTCGGTGAACCGCTCGGGGTCGTCGAGCTCGAGATCGCCGTAGACCTCGTCGGTCGAGATGTGGTGCAGGCGCGTGCCGTGCTTCCGTGCCGCCTCGAGCAGCGTGTAGGTCCCGATGATGTTCGTGTCGAGGAAGGGGCGCGGGTCGTTCAGCGAGTTGTCGTTGTGGGACTCCGCGGCGTAGTGCACGACGGCATCCGCATCGGCGAAGAGCGAGTCGACGAGCGCGGCATCCGCGATGTCGCCCTCGACGAAGGCGAATCGGTCTGCGGGCAGGCCGTCGAGGGAGGCGCGATTGCCGGCGTAGGTCAGCTTGTCGAGCACGGTGACGTGGTCGTCGGTGTGCTCGATGACGTGGTGGACGAAGTTCGAGCCGATGAAGCCGGCGCCGCCGGTGACGAGCACACGCCGATCCATTCAGCGGCCGCCTTCCAGGGTGTCGAGCAGATAGGCGCCGTAGCCGGACTTCACGAGCTTCTCCGCGCGTTCGCGCAGCTGCGCGTCATCGAGAAAGCCCTGGCGCCACGCCACCTCTTCGGGCACGCCGATCGAGAGTCCGGTGCGGCGCTGGATGGTACGCACGTATTCCGCGGCATCCGTCATCTGATCGAAGGTGCCCGTGTCGAGCCACGCCGTCCCACGGGGGAGGACCTCGACCTGCAGCTTGCCGCGCTCCAGGTAGGCGCGGTTGACATCGGTGACCTCGTACTCGCCGCGGGGACTCGGTGTGAGACCCCGCGCGATCTCCACGACCTCGTTGTCATAGAAGTACAGACCGGGAACCGCGTAACTGCTCTTGGGGTGCTCCGGCTTCTCCTCGATCGACACAGCGCGACCGAGCGGGTCGAACTCCACGACACCGTAAGCCGAGGGCTCCGCGACCCAGTAGGCGAAGACCGCGCCTCCGTCGACGTCGGCGTACCGCTTGAGCTGCGTGCCGAGCCCCGGGCCGTAGAGGAGGTTGTCGCCGAGGATGAGCGCGACCTTGTCGCCACCGATGAAGTCCGCGCCGATCGTGAACGCCTGGGCGAGGCCATCGGGCGACGGCTGCTGGGCGAACGACAGCCGGACGCCGAACTGCGAGCCGTCGCCGAGCAGCCGCTCGAAGAAGGGCGCGTCGTGCGGCGTCGTGATGACCAGGATGTCGTCGATACCGGCCAGCATCAGCGTCGAGAGCGGGTAGTACACCATCGGCTTGTCGTAGACGGGGATGAGCTGCTTGGAGACGCCGAGGGTGATCGGATGCAGTCGGGTACCCGAACCGCCGGCAAGAATGATTCCCTTCACTCGTCTATCGTGACACAGCAAGGAGAAGGAATCTTGGGGCCTTTCGCGCCCGACGAAGGGGGTCGGGCACCCGTTGGTAGGATCGAGGATCATGGACGACTTGCCTGAGCGCACCCTCGTCATTGTGCCCGCGTGGAACGAGGCGAGAAACGTCGGCAATACGGTCCGCGAGATCCTCGATCAGTTCGATGATTGCGATGTCGTGGTCGTGGATGACGGTTCGAGCGACGGAACGGCGGAGGTTGCGCGGGAGGCAGGCGCCCGCGTTCTCATCCTTCCGTTCAACATGGGTGTGGGCGGAGCGATGCGTACCGGATTCACCTATGCTCAACGCCACGGCTACGCCCAGGCGATCCAGGTCGATGCCGACGGGCAACACAATCCACGCGACATCCCGAGGATCCTCGAGGGCCTCCAGCGCGCCGACATCTCGATCGGGGCGAGGTTCGCCGACGTGGGCGACTACGTCGCCCGTGGTCCGCGGCGGTGGGCGATGGTGTTTCTCGCGGCCGTTCTCACACGGGTCGCGAAGACACGACTAACAGACGTGACGAGCGGGTTTCGAGCAGCCAACGAGCGCGCGATCGACCAATACGTGCGCTATTACCCCGCCGAGTACCTGGGTGACACGATCGACTCGCTCGTGAGCGCGATTCACTCCGGCCTCACCGTCACGCAGGTGCCGGTGGCGATGCGCGAGCGCATGCACGGGCAGCCGAGTCAGAACCCTCTCGCGTCCACGCTCTATCTGTTGCGCAGCGTGTTCGCGTTGTCGTTATCGCTGATGCGTGGCGCTCGCCGCCCCGGAGAGGCAACCGCATGATCGTCTTCGCCGGAATCGGCTTCGCCGTCCTGGTACTGGTCATCATCTTGGCGATGCTCCTCCGCAGGCAGTTGCGCGAGAAGTACGCCACTCTCTGGCTCATCATCGGCGTCGCGCTTCTCATCCTTGCGCTCTTCCCCGGCTTGCTGGTCGGCATGGCGCGGCTGCTCGGCGTCGAGATCCCGTCGAATCTCTTCTTCGCACTCGCGATCGTCCTGCTCGTGGGCGTTGCGCTGCACCTCTCCTGGGAGCTATCGCGTGCTGAGGACGAGGTACGACGACTGGCCGAGGACGTCGCAATCATTCGTGCGGACGTGGAAGAGATTTCCGCGGCCGTCAGCCGGCGGCCAGACCCGCCGCATGGTATCGACGGCGATGACGAGGCCTGAATCGTCTGGAAGAGGGCTGCGCAGCATTCTGATCGCGACCGCAATCGCGGGCGTATTCGGATACGCCATTCAGATCCTCGCGCCGCGTCTGCTCTCCGACCAGGCAGCGTACGTCGCGTTCTCCGTGTTCTGGTCGACGATGTATCTCGGCGTATCTGCGATGTCGGGAGTGCAGCAGGAGGTGGCACGGGCGACACATCCGGCCGACTCCGCTCCGCCCAACTCCGTTCTGCGCACGTTCACCGTGCTGGCGGCGGCTGTGGTCATCGTGTGCGCTGGCCTCATCGCGATCGTCTTCGGTCAGTCCGTCGCCACTGCAGGCTGGCCCGCAGTGGCAGCCGTCCTGTCCGTCGGCCTGGTGGGCTACCTCGCCAACGCCGTGCTCTCGGGTGTGCTCTACGGACTCCATGAATGGACGCCGATCGCCGCGCTGATAGTTTTCGATGTCGTGATACGGGCCGCGCTGACGATCACGGGTTTCGCACTCGGTGCACCGACGATTCTGCTGGCCCTGATGGTCGCGCTGCCTTTTGGTGCCTCTTTCGCGATCGTGTGGTTGTGGGTCCGGCGCCGTGTCATCGGCCAGTACAAGCTTGATGTATCGCTCGCAGGTCTCACTGCCCACGTGACGGGAACGGTCGGCGCGTCCGCCGCGTCCGGTGTGATGATCACCGGTCTGCCGATGCTGATCGGCATCGTCGGGGCGAGCGCACCTCCGGCGACGACTGGCGCACTCATCCTTGCCATCACCCTCACGCGAGCGCCCATCGTCATCCCGGTCATCGCATTGCAGAGCTTTCTCATATCGGCGGTGTTCCGAGGCGGGCGTATCCTTCCGTCTCGGCTGCTTCGCCTGCTCGCGGCGGCCCTGCTGCTGGTAGGCGTGCTCGCAGCGCTCGGATGGGTCGTGGGCCCGCCGCTGATCGCAGTGGTGTCTTCGGGACGGTTCGCTGTGCACGGCTGGATGGCGGCGACGATCGTGGCGAGCGCCGGCCTCGTCGCGGCGATGTGCGTCACCGGACCGGCGCTGATCGCAGCACGGCGCCACCTGGCGAATGTCGTCGGCTGGTCGGTGGCGGCGGCGTTGACTCTCGGGTTGCTCCTCCTCCCTGGTGGCGTCGAGATACGCGTTGCTGCCGCGCTGATCGTCGCACCAGCCGCGGGGCTTGTTTTGCATGCGATCGCGCTCGTACGGGGTCCCCGCACCGATGCGCGCGGCTCGGTCGCCGCTCGCTAGAAGCCCACCCCGGTGGCGCCAACTATCATTGGAACCGAGACGAGCCAGGAGAACGCATCACCATGTCATTCGATTCGACCTATCATCCGCAGCCCATCGACCGGGATTCTGTGGTCTATATCGCGGGACACCGGGGACTTGTCGGATCCGCCATCTGGCGCGCGATGGAGAACGCGGGCTTCACCAACCTCGTCGGGCGCTCTTCGAGCGAGCTCGATCTGCGCGATCGCGCTGCGGTGTTCGAGTTCTTCCGTGAGACCAAGCCCGATCACGTGGTGCTCGCTGCCGCGAAAGTCGGTGGCATCCTCGCCAACAGCACATATCCTGTCGACTTCCTCTCCGACAACCTGCAGGTACAGGTCAATGTCATGGATGCCGCGTTGGAGCAGAAGGTCGACAGGCTGCTGTTCCTCGGTTCGAGTTGCATCTACCCCCGTGACGCGGAGCAGCCGATCCGTGAGGACAGCTTGCTCACCGGTCATCTCGAGCCGACCAACGACGCCTATGCGATCGCGAAGATCGCAGGCATTCTGCAGGTGCAGAGCGTCAGGCGGCAGTATGGCCTGCCGTGGATCTCTGCCATGCCGACCAACCTCTACGGCCCAGGTGACAACTTCTCCCCGACGGGTTCGCATGTGCTCCCGGCGCTCATCCGTCGATATGACGAGGCCGTCGCCGCCGGCGTGGAGACGGTGACCAACTGGGGCACCGGCTCCCCGCGCCGCGAGTTTCTGCACGTCGATGACATGGCGTCTGCCTGCCTCCATCTGCTCGATACGTTCGACGGCCCCGAGCAGGTGAACGTGGGTGCGGGAGAGGACAGCACCGTACGCGAGATCGCCGAAATGGTGGCGCGCGCGGTCGGCTTCGAAGGCACCACCGAATGGGACACTTCGAAGCCCGACGGTACGCCGCAGAAGCTCCTCGACATCTCCAAACTCACCGCCGCGGGCTGGACGGCGTCGGTCGGGCTGCAGCAAGGGATCGAGTCGACGATCGAGTGGTACCGGACTCATCGCCACTCCCTGCGCGGCTGAGCGAATCCTGTCGACCTGACCACCACCCATCTCGCGAGGCACTTCTGTGACGCATGTATCTCCCGGCATCCTGGTCGTACTCCCGACCCTCGGCGACCGGATCGACTATCTCCGTCAGACGCTCGACTCCGTCGACGCGCAGCGAGAGCAGGTCGACCTGACTCTCGTCGTGGTCTCACCGCCTGCTGCGACGGAAGCACGTGAGCTCGCCCAGCGCTACGGAGCCATCCTCGTCGACGACCCCAAACACGGGATCAGTGCAGCGATCAACCGCGGCCTCACCGCGCGCAACGGCGAACGCTACTACGCATGGGTCGGTGACGACGACCTCTTTCGACCTGGCGGGATGTTGACGTTGCAGGAGATGCTGGAGGCCGATCCGATGGCGGTCGTGGCCTATGGCGGCTGCGACTACATCGATCCTCACGGCGAGACTGCCTGGGTGAGCGCGGCCGGGCGGTTGGCTACCTTCCTGTTGCCGTGGGGGCCCGACCTCATTCCGAACCCCGCCGCCCTCATTCGATTCGATGATCTCGAGGCGATCGGCGGTTTCGATGAGGATCTGCGTTACGCGATGGACCTGGATGCCTTCCTGCGGCTGCGACGGCGCGGGCGACTTATCGCAACGCGCCGTTCGGTGGCCGCGTTCCGATGGCATCCGGATTCGCTCACCGTCGCTAATCGCCGGGAGTCCAGCCGCGAGTCCGAGGCAGTAAAGCGTCGGCATCTGCCCCGCCTGCTCCGGCCCGTGTCGTTCCTGTGGGATGTGCCGGTGCGTTGGGCATCACGTTACGCCGCGTCGCGTGTGACCGCTCGAGCCCGCGCGCTCGAGGCCACCTGAAAACCAGGGTCGAGCGGCCCATGCGGTAGTCTTGAAAAGTCTGGGCTGGCGCTCGCCGGCAGACAGGGCCGACCAGTCGTGCCACTCGAGATCCTCGGAGTCTTCATCATGAACAACACAGAAGCAAAGCGCGCGCTCGTCACGGGCATCACCGGGCAGGACGGTAGCTATCTCGCCGAACTGCTGCTGTCCAAGGGCTACGAGGTGCATGGCCTCATCCGTCGGTCCTCGACGTTCAACACCGACCGCATCGACCACATCTATGTCGATCCACACACTCCGGACGCACGGCTCAAGCTTCACTTCGGAGACCTTACAGACGGCTCGCGACTCGTCACGCTGATCGACCAGATCCGCCCTCACGAGGTGTACAACCTTGCTGCTCAGTCGCACGTGCGTGTGAGCTTCGACGAACCCGAATACACGGGAGATGCCACCGGGCTCGGGACGATTCGCTTGCTCGAGGCGATCCGGGCGACGGGTTCCGAGGCGCGGTTCTATCAGGCGAGCAGCTCCGAGATGTTCGGCGCCACGCCCCCGCCGCAGAGTGAGGAGACTCCCTTCTACCCGAGGTCGCCGTATGGTGTCGCAAAGGTGTACTCGTACTGGATCACCAAGAACTATCGCGAGGCCTACGGCATCTTCGCTTCGAACGGGATCCTCTTCAATCATGAGTCGCCGCGGCGAGGCGACACCTTCGTCACGCGCAAGATCACTCGGGCGGTCGCTCGCATCGCCGCGGGGGCCCAGGACGTCCTCTACATGGGGAACCTCGATGCCGTGCGCGACTGGGGCTATGCACCGGAGTACGTCGAGGCGATGTGGCGCATGCTGCAGCATGACACCCCCGAGGATTTCGTCGTCGCGACGAACACCGCCTACACGGTGCGCGACTTCCTCCAGTTCTCGTTCAGCCATGTCGGCCTCGACTGGGAGAAGTACGTGCGCTTCGACGAGCGCTACCTTCGCCCGACGGAGGTCGATGCGCTCGTCGGCGACTACGGCAAGGCCGAGCGACTTCTCGGCTGGACGCCGAAGGTGTTGACCCCGCGCCTCGCGCAGATCATGGTCGAGGCGGATCAGAAGGCATTCGAGCTCGAGGGCTCGCGGTACGTGGACGCCGTGCAGGAAGCGTGATGCGCGTTCTCCTGACCGGTGGTCGGGGGATGTTGGGGTCCAGCTTCCTCGCGCGACTGCGACGTTCCGGGGAGCAGTTCGACGTCATCGCGCCGACGCGTGCCGAACTCGACCTCCGAGATCGAGAGTCAGTCGCGGAGTACTTCGCAGAAGCGAAGCCTGATGCCGTCATTCATGCGGCAGCCAAGGTTGCCGGCATCGCCGCGAAGCTCGCCTCGCCCCTGGATTTCCTCCTCGACAACGTTCTGATGGATTCCAGTGTCATCGATGGCGCGATCCGCGCGGGCGTTCCGCGGCTCCTCTATGTGGGTACCGCTGCGGCGTATCCGGCAGCCTATGTGCGGCCCTACATCGAAGCGGATCTGCTCACCGGCGCGCTTGAGTCGGCGAACGAGGGGTATGCGCTGTCGAAGATCGCTGCGGTGAAGCTGTGCGAGTATGCATCCTCACAGCACTCGCTCGTCTACCGGGCAGTGCTTCCGTCAAACCTCTACGGCCCGTACGATCACTTCGGTTCGCCCGATGCGCATCTGATCGCAGCGACACTCACAAAGGTCCACCGCGCCCATCAGGCCCAGGCGTCATCCGTCGAAGTGTGGGGAGATGGCACTGCGCGCCGGGAGTTCACCTATTCGGAGGACCTGGCGGACTGGCTCGTCTCCCAACTCGATAGCCTGGAGCAGTGGCCGTCGTGGCTGAACGTCGGAGACGGCGACGATCACAGTGTGGCGGAGTATTACGAGATCGCACGTGACGTGGTCGGCTACCAGGGCGAATTGCGTTTCGACACCACCAAGCCGTCCGGCGTGCCCCGACGGCTGATCGACTCCAGTCGCGCCGCCGCGCTGGGGTGGCGCCCACAGACCTCTTTGCGCGAGGGGATGGCCTCGGCCTACGCTGCACTGCTCGCGCTCGAAACCGAATCATGAGAGAAGATACGATGACCGATCACGAAGCCGCCGGGTTCCCGCTTGCCACGAGCTCGTGGGACGATGCCGAATACGCCGCCATCCAGCGCGTCGTCGACAGCGGTCGGTTCACGATGGGCCCCCTCGTCGCGCAGTTCGAACGGGACTTCGCCGCACAGTTCGGCGCTTCGCACGCGGTGATGGTCAACTCCGGCAGCAGCGCCAATCTCGTCGCCATCGCCGCGGCGATCCTCGACCCCGACATCGATCTCAACCCCGGCGACGAAGTCCTCGTTCCTGCGGTCTCGTGGGCAACGACGTACTACCCGCTCAGCCAGTACGGACTCAAGCTCCGCTTCGTTGACATCGATATCGACACGCTGAACATGGATCTGGACCTCGCGGAGGAGGCGATCACGCCGCGCACCAAGGCGGTGTTCGCCGTCAACCTGCTCGGAAACCCCAACGACTTCGCGCGTCTTCAGAGGATCTGCGATGATCACAGTCTGCTTCTGCTCGAGGACAACTGCGAGTCGCTCGGCGCGACTTTCGAAGGGCGCGCGGCGGGGACCTTTGGAGCCATGGGAACGTTCAGCACGTTCTACTCCCACCACATCGCAACGATGGAGGGCGGCGTCGTGCTCACGGACGACGAGCGGCTCTACCAGACGCTCGTGTCACTTCGCGCGCATGGGTGGATTCGAGAGTTGCCCGCACAGAATTATGTCCACGACAAGACGGGCGACCCGTTCGAGGACTCCTTCTGCTTCGCGCTACCCGGCTACAACTTCCGCCCTGTGGAGATGTCGGGTGCGCTGGGGATCGAGCAGGTGAAGAAGATCCCGACGATCGTCGAAGAGCGACGCAAGAACGGCGCTATCTTCACCGATCTGGTCGGCTCGCTCCCTGACGTGCGTATTCAGCGTGAGGTCGGAGAGAGCAGCTGGTTCGGGTTCTCCATGATTCTCGAAGGAGCCTACGCCGGGCGGCGTCGTGAACTCGGCGCGGCGCTCGAGTCCGTGGGGATCGAGTCGCGTCCGATCGTCGCAGGAAACTTTACCCGTAATCCTGTGATGCGATACCTGGATGCGGAGGTGCCTGCCGCGCTTCCCGCTGCCGATGCGGTGCACGTTGATGGCCTCTTCGTCGGGAACCGACACTACCCGAGCAGTGACCACCTCGAAGCACTGCGCGACATTCTGGTGACTTTGCGCTGAGCCCGCCGAGGGCACCGTGCACATGTCGCGCGGTGCCCTCACTGGGCTTGCTCAGGACTCGAGAGCGCGACGGAAAGACTCAAACGTTCCGTTGGCGACCTTCTCCCAGGAGAAGAGGGCCGCGCGCGCGCGGCCCCCGCCCGCCAGCGTGGGGCGGCGCGCCGGGTTAAAAACCCCCGCCAGCCA
>JASCPG010000017.1 GCA_029960085.1 Microbacteriaceae bacterium PS02067
GGGGGGCGCGTCGAGCGGCGGGAACGTGGACCCCGCCCGCGACCGCGGTGGGGCCGCCGGCGCGGCGGGTGCAGGCGTGCTCGGCGTGGCGGCGGGAGCCGCTGCCGGGCGCGCCGCAGGGTCGGTGACACCGGGGACGAAGGAGATGACTCCGGCCGCCGTCGACGCGCCGCGAAGGGGTGCCACGGGCACGGCGGGTGCGAGCACGGGCGCGGGAGCGGGTGTCGGTGCCGCGACGGCGTCTCGTCCGACGAGCTCGGTGTCTCCCGCATAGGTCATGGCACTGGGCGTCGGCACGTACGGCGGGGGTGCGACGGGAGGCGCCACCGGCGGCCCGGCAGGCGGTGCCGTCGGCGACGCGACCGGGTACGCGGGCGGGGCGGGCGGCGGCGCGACCGGGTACGCAGGTGCACCCGGGGCATCCGTGACCCCCGCCCGCATCGGCACGGGCTGCGCGGCGCCCGCCTGCGGGGCCACGGGGAGCGGGGCGCCTCGGCCGGCGATGTCGGTCACGACGGCACCCGTGGCTTTGTCGTGCCAGCCGCGACGCCACGGCGAGCTGTCGAACAGCGGCGAGAAGTACCCGACGACGATCGCCCCGCCGAGACCCCACACGACGTTGCGCGCGAGCGCCCGGCCGAACCCGAGCGGGGACTCGGTGCCGTCGACGCGCGCGAGGCGCAGGCCGAGCGCGCGCATGCCGAACGAGCCCGCACCGGCCTGCAGGAAGCTGTAGAACGCGAACCACGCGAGCAGCACGAGATAGGCCGCGATCACCGCGATCGGGAGGGGGAAGGCCCCACCCGTCGCGAACGAGATCCCGGCGAAGATCGCGAGCGCGCCCATCATGAGCAGCAGGGCGATCGCCGAATCGATCAGGAGGGCGCCCGCTCGGCGGCCCAGGGTCGCCGGGTTCATGCCGCTCCCCCCGGGCGTCGCAGCGCCATGCGGGAGCGCAGTGCCGCCAGCCCGGGGCGCAGTGACCGCAGGCTGAGACGCGCACGAAGGCGCTGCCACAGACTCGTGGAACCTCTCATTCCTCCGACGATATCGTCCACCTCGCGCCAGAACGCATCGACGTCGGCCGCGCTCGGCTCGCCCGGCCCGTAAACCTCGAGATCGGCGCGCGTCGCGAGTTCGCCGACGCGCGGCTGCGCGAACGTGGCCCCCACGATCGCCGCGCTCTCGGCGCGGGTCGCCCCCTGCACGACGGGCGCGCGCAGGTCGACCGCCGAATCGACGAGCTCGTCCCATCCGCCGGAGATCCGGTCGGCGCTGCGGGCGGCGCTGCGCCGGCGGGCGCGCCGCGCGCCCTTGATGACGCCCATGACGATGAACGGCAGGGCGAGCAGCACGACCACGCCCAGGCTGATCCCGCCGTACAGGAGCACGGGCCCGAGCCAATCGATGCCGTTCGACTGCTCCTCGTCCTGATCGCGGTCCTCCGCGATCGCCGGGGGCAGGTCGGCCGGCTCCTGTGCGGGTGGCGGCGGCTGCAGCACCTGCGGCTTCGGGTTGGCGTGCGGCTTCGTCGTCTGGTCGTTCGGTTCGTTGTCCTCGTCGGGGGTCGGATCGAACGGCACCCACCCGACGCCCTGGAAGGCGATCTCGACCCACGCGTGCAGGTTGTCGCCGGTCGCGGTGAACATGGTCTCGGCCGGGTCGTCGGCCTTGGGGTGCCAGCCCATCACGACGCGCGCGGGCATGCCCAGCTGCCTGGCCATGAGCGCCATCGTCACGGCGTACTGCTCGTCGTCGCCGATCATCTGATCGCCTGTCACGAGCGACGTGATGCGGTTCGTCCCGTGACCCGAGAGCGAGACGACGTCGTCGGCGAGGCCGTGACTGAAGAAGCCGTCGGTGTGCAGCCAGCTCTCCAGTGCCCGCGCGCGGGCGATCGGCGTCTCGGCATCCACCGTCGCCTGGGATGCCAGATCGGCGAGCTTCTCGGGGATGCCCTCCTGCTTCGGCATCTTGAGGGATGCGAACGGAACGTCGGCGAGCGCCGCATCGCTCGGGATCACCGGGATGACCGTCTGGAGCGTGTAGCCGTCGCCGGCGGCGAGACCGGCGGGCGCGACGGCGGTGCCGGTCGCGTCGTTGAAGTGTGCCGATCGGGCGAGGTCTGCCGCACGGGACCCGGTGAAGGAGAACTCCCTCGGTGCGCCGATGTCGGGGAGCCACACCCCGCCGAGCTCTCGGATGTCGATCCTCACCGTCGCGGGGGTGCCCGTCGCGTCGGGCGACATGTTGGAGCGCACGGGGGTGAACGCGCTGGATGACCCGGCCCCGTCGTCGGCGACGTTGTAGACGATGCCGTTGTAGGCATCCATCGTCGCGAGGCGCACGCGGGCGCCCTCGGGGAGCCCCGTCACGGTGAACAGCGTCTTGTCGGCGTCGTCGCGCACGTACCCGCGGAAGCTCTGCAACGGGCTCGGATACTGCGAGATGTCGAAGGGCGGCACGACGAAGTCGCGCAGGATGTACCGGTGGGTCGGCGGCTGCGCGAACGCCGCAGCGCCGACACCCGCGACCGCGGCAATGGCGAGCACGCCACCCGCCGCGACGAGTCGGCGCACTCGGGATGAGCGCACGGACGCGGCATCCGACGTTCCCGCCGACTCCACGCGCACGGCCGCGCGGTCGCCGTCCCACGAGGCGCGCAGTGACAGCCAGGCGACGGCGACGCCGGCGAAGGCGAGCCCCTCGATGAGCGGCGCAGCCGGCTGGGCGACTCCCAGCAGGATGCTCGCGACCAGCACGATGAGCGCGGGGACGAGCGCCCACGCGGGGCGCCGGGCGCGGAGCGCGAGCGAGCCCGTGAGCACCCCGCCCGCGAGGGTCAGGATCAGCGGGACGACGAGGTGTCCGTCGGAGGCCGCGACCGGCGGCACCGTCGTGAGCAGCTGTTTCCAGGACGTGATCGTGCCGAGGGCGAGCTCCCGCAGCGTCTCGAGCGTCGGGATGAACCCCGCGATCGTCGTGTGGGGCAGCGCGAGCGCACCGCCGAAGAGGAGGTACGCGCCGAGCGTGGCGCCCGTGAGAGTGAGGATGCCCCAGCGCAGTCGCGCGCCCAGATAGGCGATCGCAAGCCCCAGTGCCGTGCCGCCGACGCCGGCGAGGACGTACTGCGGCCCGTCGAACGTCGTCGCGAACCCGATCACCGTGACGGTGAGGAGAAGGAACGCCGCGATGAGGTCGAGCGCGACGATGCGCAGCGGTCGGGATGCCGTGCCACCGGATGCCGCGCTCACGCGAGGACCTTCCGGATCGCGCGGGGAAGCTGGTCGAGTTCGCCGACGGTGACGACGTCGGCCTCCGCGATCCGGCGGAGCGCGGGAGCGTCGACGCGGGAGTCCGCCACGACGACGAGCGTCCGCACCCCGAACGGCAGGCGCGAGCATGCGAGGCGCAGCTCGGAGGCATCCGCTTTCGATCCCGTCACCAGGACGATGACGGCCGCCTCGGGCGATGCGGCGGCGATCCCGCCGGCGAGCGAGACGACGCCGCCCTGACGGCGCCGGGAGTGACCGAGCTGCGACAGTTCGTCGAGGAAGCGGCGGGGCGTCAGCGAGCGCACGGGGCCCGCCTGCGTGCGCGCATCGAGGACGCGAGAGTCGCGGAGGGCACGCAGTCCCACGGACCCTGCGGCCGAGATGGCGAGTTCGAACTCGTCGGCGTCGCGGTACTCGTCCGGATGCGTCGAGAGGCCGACGACGAAGTGCGAGCGGCGCGTCTCCTCGTACTGGCGCACCATCACCGAGCCGGCGCGGGCGGTCGACTTCCAGTGCACGTGGCGCAGGTCGTCGCCGGGCTGGTACTCGCGCAGGGCATGGAACGACACATCGTCGCGGGCGAGCTGCTGCACGGGCAGCCCCTCGAGGTCGCGGAGGTGGCCGAGGGAGAGCCCGTCGAGGGACGTCGTGCGCGGGTGGACGAACAGGTCGACGGCCTGACGACGGTCGTGCGTGCGCTCGAACAGGCCGATCGGGTCGCCGCGTCGGACGCTCACCGGACCCACCTCGAGCACGCCGCGCACGGTCGTCGGGATCGCGAACACCTCCTCGTGCTGCGCCCCGGGAACGAGGCGCGGCACCTGGAACACCCCGCGGCCCTGGCCGACCGGCAGCACGACTTCGGAGGGGAGGATCGTGCGCGACGTGCGGTTGACGAGGTTCAGCCCGCCGACGGCACGCTCCCCCACGACGACGCGCGTCCGGGTGAGGTCCAACTCGATGTCGTACGTCGTGCGACCGAAGAGGAACACGAGGCTCACGGCCAGGACGACCGTCGCGACGACGGCCGCGACGAGCAGCTCCTTCCACCCGAAGGCGAGGCTCAGCCACCACAGCACGACCGCGCCCGCGAGCACCACCCACCCGAGCGGGTGGACCACCTCGGCGATCTGGCGCACGACACGACGCGTCGCATGCCACAGCACCTCCGCACGCTCCCGCCACCGCTCCGCACGCGTCGCCTCACGGGGGGAGACGAGCCCCGTCTCGGTCCCGATCTGCGGGTCGCCCGTGTCGGGCGCGGCGGGCGGGGGCTCGGTCACCCCGGATGCACGCGCACCCCGTCGCGCGGCGCGCGACGGGGGCAGGGTCTCCGGGGCCGAGGTCATCAGCTCGCGGCCCGCGCCAGGGGCGCTTCCACGCTCGCGAGCGCGCGCTGGACGACCGACTCGGCGCTCACGCCCGAGAACTCGGCCTCGGGGTCGAGCACGAGGCGGTGCGCCCACACCGGCACGGCGAGGGTCTTGATGTCGTCGGGGATGACGAAGTGGCGGCCCTGCGAGGCGGCGTACACCTTCGCGACGCGGATCATCGAGATCGCACCGCGCACCGAGACGCCGAGGCGTGTGGCATCCGAGTCACGCGTCGCCTCGACGAGCTGCGCCGCGTAGCGCGCGACGGCGGGGTCGATGTGCACGGATGCCGCGAGATCGGCCATGTCGGCGACGGCGCCCGTCGTGATGACCGCCTCGAGGCTCGCCGAGGGGTTGCGGTCGACCGCGCCGACGAGGATCCGCTCCGTGACGGCGAGCGTCGGGTAGCCGATCGAGATCTTCAGCATGAACCGGTCGAGCTGCGCCTCGGGCAGCTTGTAGGTGCCCGACTGCTCGATGGGGTTCTGCGTCGCGATGACGAGGAACGGACGGCCCACCTCGTGCGCGACGCCGTCGACCGTCACGCGCGACTCCTCCATGACTTCGAGAAGAGCCGACTGCGTCTTCGGCGACGCGCGGTTGATCTCGTCGGCGAGGACGATCGAGGCGAAGACCGGGCCGCGGTGGAACTCGAACCGGTGGTTCTGCTGGTCGTAGATCGTGACGCCGGTGACGTCCGAGGGCAGCAGGTCCGGCGTGAACTGGATGCGCGTCGACGTGCCCTGCACGGAGGCCGCGAGCGCCTTCGCGAGGCTCGTCTTGCCGGTACCGGGGGCATCCTCGAGGAGCACGTGCCCCTCGGCGAGCATCGCCGACAGCACGAGACCGACGACCTCGCGCTTGCCGAGCAGCGCCTGATCGACGTTGTCGACGAGGCGCGTGAAAGTGTCGCGGAACCACGCCGCCTGCTCCGGGGTCATGCTCATGTCTTCTCGTTCCTGTTCTTTCTCACGTCGTGGTCGTGGGTCGCTACCCGCGTGGCCACCAGGTCTTCTCGGTGTCGACGCCGCCGCCCCACCCGAGGATGTCGACCCAGACGTCGTACCCGTCGGCACCGAGGTAGCACTGCAGCTGCGCCGATCCGTTGCCGGAGAAGTCGATCGTCGGCCGATAGCCGTTGAAGCCGTCGCCCGCGCCACCGCCGCCTAGAGCGCCGTTGTAGCAATCGACCTGGCGAGGACCGGCGTCCATGTTCTGCCAGTTGACGACGAAGTAGTAGCAGCCGTTGTTGCAGCCCTTCGGCGCGAAGGCGCCGCGGGTGACCCAGACGCGGGGCGGGGGCTTCGGGTCGGTGGTCGCCGATGCGGAGTCGGTCGTGGTCTGTCCCGCCGCGCTCGTGCGCACCTCGATGCGGCCGGTCGCGCTGTAGCCGTAGCCCTTCGAATACGACCCGCTCGCGGCACCGCTGATGAGGCTGCCGTCGACGTAGACCTGGGTGGTGATGTCCCGGCCGTTGCGGCTCGGCGAGGTCCACGAGTAGTTGATCACGCGGTCACCGCCCCGCGCCGACGCGCTGGGGTTTCCGATCGGACCATACGGCGCGACGCGGTTCGAGGTGTTGGATGCCGTGCTCGCGAACTGCGACCCGTCGACGGTCGACACGGCGCGCACGCGCACCGTGTAGGTGCCGTTGTTCGCCACCTGAGCGCCGCCGATCGTGCCCGCACCGCCCGTGCCGCCCGAGACCCAGTCGCTCTTCCAGGCGCCGCCTTCGACCGAGTACTGGTACTGGATCTCAGAGGACGCGGCGCCGTTGGCCGCACCGGCGATCCACGTGACGCCGACCTGGTTGTTCCCCTCGCTCGCTGCGACACCCGTGGGGGCGCCCGGCGCGGTCACGCCGCGACGGGGCGCCGAGGTGGGGCTGTACTCGCCCCAGCCGGCCTTGTTCTGGGCGCGCACGTCGAAGGTGTAGTTCGTCGTCGAGGTGTCCACGACGACGGCCTGGCTCGTCTGCCCGGCAGGCACCGGCACGGTCTTCACGACCGTCGAGCCCTGCTTGACGCGCAGCTGGTAACCCGAGATCGCGTCGCCGTTGTTCGCGGGCTGGTTCCAGTTGACCTGGATCTGCGCCTGCGAGCCGACCGGGTCGAGCAGCGTCGTCGTCGGTGAGTTCGGAGCGGCCGGGGGCGCGGCGGGCACCATCGTGGCCGACCACGGGCTGAAGTCGCTCGGCTCGGGCGCGCGGTTGTGGGCGCGCACGCGCACCTGGTAGGCGACCCCGTTCTCCAGGCCCTCCCACACGATGTTCGTACCCGCGACTCCGGTCTTCTGCACGATGCCCGACGGCGGGGCCGGCGAGATCTCCAGCGTGTACGTCTCGACGGGCGAGCCCTCGGTGCGCGGCGTCGTCCACGCGACCTTGAGGCTCCGGTCGCCGAACGCGAGCGTCGGCGGGGCCGGTGTGTCCGGGCGCACGTCGGGGCGCGCGGTCTCGGATGCGGGCGACGGGTCGGACGTGCCGACCGCGTTCGTCGCGGTGACGACGAAGTTGTACTCGACGTTGTTGGTGAGCCCGTCGAGCGTGCAGGTCGTCGACGCGCACTGCTTGGAGTAGCCGCCCGCGGTCGAGGTGACGGTGTAGCCCGTGATGGGCGAGCCGTTGTCGATCGGCGGGGTCCACGCGAGCACAACGGTGCGGCTCTGCACACTCGAGACGACGGGCTTGCCGGGGGCATCCGGGCGGCCCTGGACCGTGATCCGGATGCGGCCCTCGACGGCACGGTCAGGGTCTTCCGTGGCATCCATGATGCGGTAGCGCACCACGATCATGCCGACGTACTCCTTCGCGCTCGTCACCTCGACGTTGTCGCCGACGACGGCGACCTGCGTCGCCTGACCGCTCTCGAGCACCGCGCTCTGAACCGTGAGCGGCTTGCCGGGGAACGGGTTCACGTCGTTCGCGAGCACGGAGACCCGCTCGGTCGAGCCCTGGTCGGAGCGGTCGATGACATCGTCGTTGGCGCTCGCGAGCTGACGGGTGGATGCCGCGACCGTCACCGCGATCGTCGCCTTCGCGGGCTCGGTCTGACCGTCATCCGCCGTCACCGTGAGGAGCACGCGCGTGCCCTTCTGCGTGTTGGCGTCGGCGGAGGCCGTGAGCGTCGCGCCCGAGATCGACGCCTTCACTCCCGCGGGAGCCGCGCCCTCGAGGCGGAAGGTGAGCTTCCCCTGGTCAGCCGGATCGGGGTCGGACGCGAGGGATGCCAGATCGAGCGTCGACGCGTCCTCGCCGGGGGCGACGTTCATCTCCGCGCCGACCATCGTCGGCGGCTGGTTGTCGGGTGGGAGCACGGTGATCGGGATCGTCAGCGTGGCCTTGCGTCCCGTCGCATCGTCGGGGCCGTCGCCGTCCGTGACCTCGAACGTCAGGGCGTCGTTTCCGAAGTAGCCCGCACCCGATGTGTAGACGAGCGTCTTCTGGTCGAGGACGAGCGAGGCGCCGTCGGCGTGCGCGGCGCTGACCTTCGCGGCCTCGGTGATGACGACGGACTTGCCGCCCGCCGCGCGCACGTAGTCCTTGAGCGGCAGTTGGATGGTCTCGCCGCTCTTGACCTCGACGGGCTTCGTGGAGATGAGGCTCGGCGGCAGTTCAGCGAGCGCCGGCACCCGGATGAACGCCGACGCGGTCTGCGCGTCGGCATCCGTGACGGTGTAGGTGATGAGCTGCGGGGTGTCGGTGAGCGTGAGCTTCACGGTGCCCTTGCGCGTGACGGTCGCACCCTCGCCACCCGTGCCGAGCGCGACCGCGAGCGCCCCCTTCGTGCCGTCCGGATCGTCGTCGTTCTCGCGCACGTCGATCTCGGCGGTGCCGTCGTCCTTCACGTCCTCGGCACGCACGCGGTCATCGCGCGCGATCGGGGGCGCGAGCGGCACGTTCTCGTCGACCGTGATCTGCACGCTCGTCGAGGCGCGCAGGCCCCGGGCATCCGTGATCGCGTACTCGACCGACGTGTTGAGTTCGCGGTCCGGTGCCGTCACGAGCAGGTACCTGCCACTCACCTTGGCCTTCAGCCCCGGCACGTCGGTCGGGACGGTCACGGCGTTCTCGCGGGCGAACCCGAACTCGTCGCCGTCGGGGTCGGAGTCGTTCGCGAGCGCCGCGATCGCCACCTCGCGTCCCGGCCGGATGACGACGGAGTCGCGCACCGCGTAGGGGGCCTGATTCGTGGATGCCGCGGGGGCGATGCCGATCTGGATCGGCGCCGTGCCCTCCTTGCCGAGCCGATCGCGCACGCGGTAGGTGAACGCGTCGACCCCCACCGCGTCGTCGAACGCCTGATAGGTGAAGAAGTTGGCGCCCGTCTCGACGATGCGACCCTTCTTCGGGGCATCCGCGATGCCGACGAGTTCGACGGAGTCACCGTCCTCGTCGAGCCCGTCGAGGGGGACGGGGATCTTGACCTTCGAACCGCTGAGCGTCCGGGCGGTGAGGTCGCGCGGGCGCGGGGCGGAGTTCGCCTCGTCGTTGCGCGGCAGGATCTGGATCGTGATGTAGCCCGCGTCGCGCTGACCGGTCGAGTCGACCGCCTCGTACGTCGCGTAGACGGTCTTCGGCTCATCGCCGGCGCGGAAGCGGACCGTGTCCTCCGCGACGAAGGCCTCGCCGTCGGCGGGGTCGACGAGCGGCGGGATCAGGTTCGGGGCGACGTGGATCGTGTCCCCGTTCGGGTGGTAGTCGTTCGCGAGCACCGGGATCGTGACGGTGTCGCCGACACGGACGACGACGCGGTCGTCGTTGGCCACGGGAGGGCGCAGGCGAGACGGCGCGGGCACCGGGATCACGACGATCTCGCCGGTGGCGGACTGCGCCCCGTTCGACACCGTGTAGCCGACACGCACCTGCTTGTCGATCGAGGCGAGGTCGCTGATGCGGACGGTCTCGTGCCCGAGGACGGCCGCCGCGACACCCGACCCGGGGTCGACCGAGACGGACTGCACCACGAGGATGCCGCCGTTCGGATCGGTGTCGTTCGAGAGCACGTTGACGAGGACGTCACCGCCGCTCGGCAGGAGGGCGACATCGCGCACGGCCACGGGCGGCAGGTCCTCGTTCGAGGCCGGCAGCACGTCGATGCGGACGAGGCCCGGCACCGAGTTGGGTCCTGCCGAAGCGAGGTACTGCACGTAATAGGTGTCGGCGGCGTCGGCCGTGAAGGTGAATGTCTTGTTGGAATAGTCGGGCACGACCGTCGCGCGCGGATGATCGTCGACGCGGGTGAGTCGCAGCTGCTCGCTGCCGGAGCTCGTGTCGTTCGTGAGCGGAGCGACCGTCACCGAGCGCCCGACGCGCGTGACGACGTGGTCGGCGTTCGTGATCGGGACGGTGGTGCCGAGCGGACGGATGTCGTAGCGCGCGATGCCGACACCGCGATCCACGCCGTCCGAGACGGAGACCGGCACGTCCTTGCGGCCCTGCGCGCCGCCGATCGCGCGGTAGGTGATCTGCCCGTCCGAGGTGAAGTCCGCCTCGTCGCCGCCGTCGGGGGCGACGTCGAGGAGGAAGATGTCGTCGCCGTCGGGGTCGATCCAGTCGGGGAGCACGTTGTACGAGGCGGTGCCGCCGGACTCGACCGTGATGGGCGTCACGCGCTTCTGGACGGGGGGTCCGTTGACGTCCATCGGGTGGACCGTCAGCGTCACCTTCGCGGTCGCCGTCCCGCCGCGGCCGTCGTCGGCGGTGTACTCGAACGTCGCGCTGCCCGTGGCATCCGCATCGGTCGTGATCTGCAGGGCGCCGCCGTTGCGGATCGGCTCGACGGCGCCGAACGACGGCATCTTCGACACCGACGCGACGAGGACGTCGCCGTCGGCATCCGTGTCGTTGTCGAGCACGGGGAGGACCGTCGTACGTCCCGGGCGGATGCCGTACTCGTCGTCCTGAGCGATCGGGGGCGTGTTCTGATCGGTGCGCTCGGGGAGGGTCGTCTGCACCGTCTCTTCGGTCGTCTCCTCCTCCTCTTCGCCTTCGCCCTCGGGCGGCGTGATGTCCTGCCAGTTGTCGACGCGCTGCATCGACTCGGATGCCATCCATGCGGCGCCGCCGAAGACGTCGTTGAGCACCACGACATCGCGGTTCACGCGGAAGCGCAGGTCGCTCGTCGGTTCGATCCCCGCGATGTCCTGCACGACGTCGTCGGCCGTGCCGGGGCAGTCCCGGACGAAACGGCCCGACCCCGACCATGCGCCGTACGCGCAGCCCGCGACGAACACGGGCTGGGCGGCCTTCCCCTCAGCTCCCCCGGCCGGAGTCGACACCGGCGCACCGCCTCCGACCGGCACCCTCACGAGGGCGGTCGGGGTCGCGAGCGTCACGGCGTCGGATGCCCCGGACGGCTGCTGCAGCGTGGCATCCGCAGGCACCTCGGTCGTGGACCCGTCGCCGCCGTAGAGCGTGCGGGTGTCCGCATCGAGGACGTACGCGGTCGTGCCGACCACCGTGATCGACAGGTCGTGGTCCTTCGCGATGCCGTCGAGCGTGCGGGAGGACTTCTCCACGGTCGTGCCGTCGCCACCGGGGCCGTACGAACGCAGCAGACCGGTTTCGGCGGAGACCGCGTACACGGTGCCGTCGACCCCCACGGCGATGCGCGCCTTCTCGCCCTCGTCCGCGACGGGCTCGGAGCCCTCGGCGCCGATGCCGCTGACCGCGGTGAACGGGGCGATCCAGAGGGAACCGGCGGGCTCGATCACGGCGACCGTGTCGGCCCCGAGCGCGGCCGATGAGCCGGGGGCGAGATCGGCGGAATCGGACAGGATGACGCGAGCCGGATCGATCGTCGAGATGGTGGATCCGACGGGATCGGCGACCAGGATGCGCGACCCGCTCTGCAGGATGTCGTATTCGGAGGACGTCGTGCGCAGCCCGCCGTCGAGGACACGCGAGGAGTGGTTGAAGTGTCCGACGAGCAGGCTCGACTGCTTCGTCACCCAGACTCCGCCGTCGTGGAGGTCGACCTCCGTCGTGGGCTTGCCCTCATAGGTGACGGCGAAGAAGCCGACGGCGAGCGCCGCCGTCGTCACGACAGCCGTCGAGATGAGCGTTTTCGGGCGCGCGCTCAGCCACGCGAACGACCTCATGATTGCTCGGCTCCCCTCCGGGCTCATCGTGCTGCGTTGCGTCGGGACCCGTTGCTGAGGCGGGCGCACACACGTAGTGCAGACCCCGACAGCCTACGTCACCATTCTGTGTGCGCCGCAATCGTCTCGGCGACGCCGCCGAGCACCGTTTTCAGGCGCTGACGTACCGGGCGAGGTGCTCGGCGGTGAGGGTGCGGCCGTGGGCGACGAGGTCGGCCGGAGTGCCCTCGAAGACGATCGTCCCGCCGTCGCGACCGGCGCCCGGACCGACGTCGATGATCCAGTCCGCGTGCGCCATCACCGCCTGGTGATGCTCGATCACGATGACCGAGTTGCCCGCCTCGACGAGTCTGTCCAGCAGCGCCAGGAGCGTGTCGACGTCGGCGAGGTGCAGACCCGTCGTCGGCTCGTCGAGCACGTAGACGGCGCCCTTCTTCGACATCGAGATCGCGAGCTTGAGTCGCTGTCGCTCCCCGCCGGAGAGCGTGTTCAGGGCCTGCCCGAGCGTGATGTAGCCGAGACCGACGTCGACCATGCGGGAGAGGGTCGCGTGCGCCGGCCCCTTCGCGACGAAGGCGAGCGCCTCCTCCGCCGACATCGCGAGCACCTCGGCGATGTTCTTGCCGTCGAGCCGGTACTCCAGCACGGCGTCGCTGAACCCCGACCCCTCGCACAGGTCGCAGCGGGTCTCGACACTCTGGGTGAAACCCAGGTTGGTGATGATGACCCCGAGCCCGCGGCACGCGGGGCACGCGCCTTCGGAGTTCGCGCTGAACAGCGCCGGCTTCACCCCGTTGGCCTTCGCGAACGCCTTGCGGATGTCATCGAGGATGCCCGTATAGGTCGCGGGGCTCGACCGGCGGGACCCTTTGATGGGCGCCTGGTCGACGACCACGACGTCCTCATCGGCGGGCAGCGAGCCGTGGATGAGGGAGGACTTGCCCGATCCGGCGACGCCCGTGATGACCGTGAGGATGCCGAGGGGCACGTCGACATCCACGTTCTGGAGATTGTGGAGTGCCGCTCCGCGGATCTCGAGCGCGCCCACGGCGGGGCGCACGGACGGCTTCAGCGCGGCGCGGTGGTCGAGGTGGCGGCCCGTGATCGTGTCGGAGGCGCGCAGGCCCGCGACGTCGCCCTCGTACATGATCCGCCCGCCGGCACGGCCGGCACCCGGGCCGAGATCGATGATGTGGTCGGCGATCGCGATGACTTCGGGCTTGTGCTCGACGACGAGCACCGTGTTGCCCTTGTCGCGCAACAGGAGGAGGAGCTCGTTCATCCGCTGGATGTCGTGCGGGTGCAGGCCCGTCGTCGGTTCGTCGAAGACGTACGTCATGTCGGTGAGGCTCGAGCCGAGGTGTCGGATCATCTTGGTGCGCTGCGCCTCACCGCCCGAGAGCGTTCCGCTTGCGCGGTCGAGGGACAGGTAGCCGAGCCCGATGTCGACGAACGAGTCGAGGGTGCGTCGGAGGCCCGCCACGAGCGGCGCGACGGAGGAATCGTCGATGCCGGCGACCCAGGCGGCGAGGTCCGTGATCTGCATCGCCGCGGCATCCGCGATGCTGATGCCGGCGATCTTCGACGAGCGGGCCCCGTCGTTCAGGCGCGTCCCGTCGCACGCGGGGCACGGCTGGAACGTCACCGCACGGTCGACGAAGGCGCGGATGTGCGGCTGCAGACTGTCGCGGTCCTTCTGCAGCATCGACTTCGTGAGCTTGGGGATGAGCCCTTCGTAGGTCATGTTGATGCCGGCGATCTTGACCTTGGTGGGCTCGCGGTGGAGGAAGTCGTGCAGCTCCGACTCGGAGTATTCGGCGATCGGCTTGTCGGGGTCGAGGAACCCCGACTCGGTGAAGCCCTTCACCATCCAGCCGTCGACCGTATAGCCGGGAACGCGGATCGCCCCGGCGGAGAGCGAGAGGGACCGGTCGACGATCTCGTCGAGATCGAGTTCGCTCGACACCCCGAGACCCTCGCACGCCGGGCACATGCCGCCCGTGATCTCGAAGGAGCGCTCCTTCGTGCGCCCGCCGTCCGCGCCGGCGGCGATCGTGACGGCGCGCGCGCCGGAGACCGACGGCACGTTGAACGAGAACGCCTGCGGCGACCCGACGTGCGGTGTGCCGATGCGGCTGAACAGCAGGCGCAGCATGGCATGCACGTCGGTCGCCGTGCCGACCGTCGAACGCGCGTTGGCGCCCATCCGCTCCTGGTCGACGACGATCGCCGGGCTGATGTTCTCGAGCGCCTCGACGTCGGGGCGACTGAGCTGCCCCATGAACTGCTGCACGAAAGTGGGGTACGTCTCGTTGATGAGCCGCTGCGACTCGTTCGCGATCGTCCCGAAGACGAGACTCGATTTGCCCGAGCCGCTCACCCCCGTGAACACCGTGAGCCGTCGCTTCGGGATCTCCACGTCGACGGCCTGCAGATTGTTCTCCTGCGCCCCGACGACACGGATCACGTCGTGTGCGTCGGCGATGCGGGCGCAGGGGGATTCCGGTGTCATGCGGACATTCTGCCGGTCGACCTGCGGCGACGCGACGGGTCGAGTGGTGGGGCCGTCACTGCGCCGGGGGCACCCGACGAGGTCAGCCGAAGCGAGCCGCGAGGCCGGCGAGGAGGAGGTCCAACTGGCGGGCGAAGCGGGCGTTGGCGTCTCCGCGCGCGTGCCCCGCCTCGGCGACGAGCGGCGCGTCGGGGCCGACGGCGGCATCGCGGGCCGCGATGGAGTAGCGCTCGGGATCGGATGCCTCCGACTGCGCGCGCTCCTGCTCTTCGATCGTGAACCCGACGACGTAGGAGGTGACGAGTTCCGCGGCATCCATCGCGTCGCGGAGAGTGAGGCCCGCGCCGGTCCACCGACCCAGCCACGGCTCCTGTGCGCGGAGCACGTCGGGGTCCGTGAGGCGGGTACCGCTGAAGGTGCGGGCACCGTCGCGATGGGCGAGGTACTCGGTGCGCAGGATGCCGGCGTAGGTGCGGAGCGCCTCCGTCCAGGCGGTGTCGGCGGGCACCTCGGCGAGCACCGCCTGCACGCGCCGCTGGATCTCCGTGCCCATCTCGTCGAGGAGATGCTGCTTGTTCGGCACATGCCAGTAGAGCGCGGGGGCACGCACATCGAGGCGCGCCGCGACGGTGCGGAGCGTCACGGCGTCGATGCCGCCCTCGTCGAGGACGGCGAGCGCCGCGTCCACGATGCGCTCCCGCGTGAGTCCCTTCGCCATGCTTGACAGCTTAACAATGTTAAAGGATGATCGACGCATCATTTAACTTAGTTAAGGAGCCATCATGCGCGCCGCCCTCGTCACCTCGTTCGATGCCCCGCCTCAGGTCGCCGACATTCCCGTTCCCGTCCCGACCGAGGGGCGGCTCGCTCGGCACCGTGCTGGCATCCGCGCTGCACCCGCGCGTGCGCTCGCAGGCCGACGGCTCGCACTACACCGACGACCGGCGATCTGCCTCTCGTCCCGGGCGTCGACGGCGTCGCCCGGGACGAGAACGGCGACCTGCGCTACTTCGTGCAGGAGACCGGCGCCATGGCGGAGCAGGTCGCCCTCGACCCGCGCCGCAGCGTCGTCCTGTCTGCCGGCGTCGACCCCGTCGTGATCGCGGCCGCGATGAACCCGGCGATGTCCTCGTGGATCGCC
The DNA here is from genome assembly GCA_029960085.1 of Microbacteriaceae bacterium PS02067. Classification (GTDB taxonomy): domain Bacteria; phylum Actinomycetota; class Actinomycetes; order Actinomycetales; family Microbacteriaceae; genus Microbacterium. Next base: position 15,403 of record JASCPG010000017.1, read on the forward strand.
CTGCGCCGCCGGATCGAGGTCGCACCGGGATCGCGCGTGCTGATCATGGGAGCGACCGGGAACGCCGGCCGGATGGCGGTGCAGATCGCCCGGCGGCTCGGCGCCGCGCACATCGCGGCGGCGGGCCGCGACCCCGAGCGTTTGGCCGCGCTTCCCGGGCTCGGCGCCGATGACGTGATCGAACTCGGCGGAGAGGCCGACACCGTCCGCGACGCCCTGGCGGAGGTCGGGCGGGACGTCGACGTCGTCCTCGACTATCTCTGGGGCGAGCCGACCGCCGCGGCGCTGCGGGCGATCGTGCCGGCCCGTGCCGACGACTCGCGCCCACTCACCTGGATCGAGATCGGCTCCGTGACGGGCCCGGAATCCCCGATCCCGTCGGCGGCGCTGCGCGCGACGAATCTCCGGATCGTCGGCAGTGGCCAGGGATCGGTCGCACCCCGCGACATCCTCGAGGAACTGCCCGGCCTCGCCGCGGAGATCAGCCGCGGCGGCTACGACATCGCGGCCCGCGCGGTGCCGCTCCGCGACGTCACCGCGGCCTGGCTCGACGCCGCGACGACGACCGAGCGACTCGTCGTCGTGCCCGATTGAGACGCGTCAGGCCGCCCGGCGACAGGCTGGCTGGCGTCAGGCTGGCCGGCGTCAGCCCGCCCGGTGGCAGCCGACGAGGTGGTCGTCGACCATGCCCGCGGACTGCATGAGGGCGTACATCGTGGTCGATCCGACGAAGCGGAAGCCGCGCTTCTTGAGCGCCTTCGACAGCGCGTCGGATGCCGCCGTCACGGCCGGCACGTCGGCGAAGGCGGCGGGTCGCTCGGCCGTCGGGCGCGCGTCGGGAGCGAACGACCACATGAACTCGTCGAACTCCCCCGGCGCCATCGCGCCGACGAGGCGGGCGTTGCCGATCGTGGCGAGCACCTTCGCACGGTTGCGGACGATACCGGCATCCGCCATCAGCCGCTCGACATCGGCCTCACCGAAAGCCGCGACCTTCTCGGGGTCGAACCCCGCGAACGCCTCGCGGAACCGCGGGCGCTTGCGCAGGATCGTGATCCACGACAGCCCCGCCTGAAAGCCCTCGAGCGACATCTTCTCGAACAGGGGCCGATCGCCGCGAAGGGGTCGCCCCCACTCCTCGTCGTGATAGCGCCGATACTCCGGGTCATCCCCGACCCACCCGCACCGGGCCAGGCCGTCCTCCCCCACGCGTAGATCGCTCACCCCGCCAGCGTAGAGCGGGGTGCCGACACGATGTCGCGCAGCGCCTCCTCGAGGTCGGTGTGGGCGAACTCGAACCCCGCATCGAGGAGCCGCCGCGGCACGACCCACCGGCTCTTCAGGACGAGTTCGGGCTCGGTGCGGAGGGCCCACATGGCGGGCTCCAGCATCCATCGGGCCGCCGGCAGCCCGACCCGGGCACCGACGACGCGGCGCAGCGTGCGCATGAGGGTGCGATTGTCGGATGCCTCGGGGCTCACGATGTTCACGGGGCCGGAGATGTCCTCGCGAGCAGCGAGGAAGAGCACGGCACGGACAACGTCGTCGAGGTGGACCCAGCTGAACCGCTGCCGGCCGCGGGTGCGATGGCGCGGTGCAGCACCATCGCCGGTGGGATCCACGCCGATGCCGCGGTAGCGGCGGTGCGGGAACCACCAGCCGTCGAACTGGGGGCCGCCGAGGCCGGTCCGCGCGAGCAGGGCGAGCATGCGGGTCGCCGGCCCGTCGCCGAGGACGATCGCGATGCGCAGTGCGACGCGACGCGTGCCGGGGAGCTCGCCGGCGAAGAGCTCCGCCTCCCAGGAGCGCGCGACGTCGACGGAGAACCCCGTGCCGATGCGCCTGTCGTCCTCGCCGTTCGAGCGGTCGGTGCTGTGCGCGTAGATCGTCGCCGTCGACGCGTTCAGCCATACCCGCGGGGGCGCGGATGCCTGAGCGACCGCTTCGCGGAGCGCGTGCGTCGTCTCGACGCGGGAGCGGAGGATCTCGTCGCGGTTGCGGTCGGTGTAGCGACAGTTGACCGACTTCCCCGCGAGGTTCACGAGGACGTCGGCGCCGTCGACGAGGCGCGCGATACCGGCGGCGTCCGTCCATTGCGCGTCCGCCCCTGTGGCATCCGTGTCGCGATCGAGACCGCGGCCGATCGTGCGCACGTCGTACCCGTCCGCGCGGAACGCATCGGCGAGCGCGCGACCGATGAACCCGGACGCGCCCGCGATCACCGCGCGGGGCGCCTCCGCGTGGCTCCTTTCCGACTCGCGCATCCACTCACCCGCCTTCTGAACATGTTCAGTTCAAGGCTACTGCGAAGCCGCGAGCGCCACCATCCGGGCATTCGACGACGGCAAAAACCCGGCGCGCGACAACGCGTCACGGGCGCCGCATCGCGGGCCCGTGACGCGTCAGGGCGTCACTTCTTCTTGAGCGACTTCTCCGAGACGGGCGCCTCGCCCGAGGAGGCCAGCGCGGCGTAGTACGCACGCGCCTCGTCCTGGCGGGCCTGCTCGGCGCCCGACGCGATGGGCGCCCGGACGTGCTCGGGAGCGAAGCCGTAGGCATCCACCAGGTCCTGCGCGTGCGGGCGCAGCCGCGCCGTCAGCCGGTCGATGTAGCGCGAGACGGATGCCGCGCGCTGCGCCGACAGGCGACCGTTGATGAGGTACCAGGCGAGATGCTTCTCGATGAGGTGCATCCCGAAGAGGTCCCTCAGCCACGTGAGCACCTGCGCAGTGCCCTCGTCCTCGATGCGGGCGACGCCGTCGCTGAAGGCCTCCCACTGCAGCAGTTCTCCGTGGGCACGGGCCGCCTCGATGAGCTCGGCCTGGTTCTGGTTGAAGATCTCGGCAGCCTCGGCGGGGGATGCCTTGGCGGCCGGGCGCAGGCGCCCTGCGATGTCGGAGATCATCTGCTCCACGCGCCCCGCGAGCAGCTCGTGCTGCTGCTCGGCGCGAAGGCCGAGCTCGACCGAGCGAGCCGTCGAACCGAGATCGGCGACCGACTGTCCGAACTGCCGCAGACCCGCACCGTGGAACACCCGGCCCGCCGTCTGCCGCGCGGCGAAGGATGCCAGCTTCGCGGCATCCGCGCCCTTGAACTGCTTCGCGAAGTCGGCGAGGAGGCGCTTGCCGACGAGCTGCAGGAGGATGTTGTTGTCGCCCTCGAAGGTGACGTAGACGTCGAGGTCCTGGTGGAGACCGACCATCCGGTTCTCGGCGAGGAAGCCCGAGCCGCCGCACGCCTCGCGGGCCTCCTGGATGGTGCTGAGCGCGTTCCAGGTCGAGAGCGGCTTGAGCGCTGCGGCGAGGGTCTCGAGGTCTTCGCGCTCCTCGGGGGTGTCGGTGCGGCCGGAGAAGACGCCGTCGAACTTGCGCAGCAGCTCGTCGTTGGAGAAGAACTGCGCGTAGTTCTGGGCGAGGAGCGGCAGCAGACGACGCTGGTGCTTGCCGTAGTCGAGCAGGACGACCTCGTCGCTGCCCGAACCGGAGTCGAACTGGCGGCGCTGGTTCGCATAGGTGAGCGCGATGTACAGCGCGAGGGCCGTTCCGGTCGTCGCGGCACCGTCGAGCGAGACGCGCCCCTGGACGAGAGCGCCGAGCATCGTGAAGAACCGCCGGCCGGGCGACGGGATGTCGGACGAGTACGTGCCGTCGGCCGCGACGTCACCGTAGCGGTTCAACAGGTTGAAGCGCGGGATGCGCACATGGTCGAACGCGAGGCGGCCGTTGTCAATGCCGTTGAGGCCGCCCTTGACGCCGTCGTCCTCGCTCTGGACGCCGGGGAGCATCGCACCCTCGTCGTCGCGGATCGGCACGAAGAAGCAGTGCACGCCGTAGTTGACGCCGCCCGTGATGAGCTGCGCGAACACCGTGGCGGCGCGCCCGTGCAGGGCTGCGTTACCGAGGTAGTCCTTCCACGCCCCGCGGAACGGGGTGTGGATGACGAACTCCTCGGTCTCGGGGTCGTAGGTCGCCGTCGTGCCGATCGCGGCGACGTCCGAGCCGTGGCCGGTCTCGGTCATCGCGAACGCGCCGGGGAGGTCGAGCTCGATGACATCGCGCATCCACGCGTCGTGGTGCTTCTCGGTGCCGAGCTGGTAGATCGCGGAGCCGAACAGGCCCCACTGCACGCCCGACTTGATCTGCAGGCTCGGGTCGGCGAGGACGAGCTCCATGAAACCGGCGAGGTTCGCTCCGTTGTCCTCGAACCCGCCGTACTTCTTCGGGAACGCGCGGCGCGAACCGTCGTTCTCGACCAGCAGGCGCAGCTGCGCGAGGACCCGCTCGCGGTGCTCGGGCACCGGCTGGCCGTCGATGCGCCAGAACGCCGGGTCCTTGATCATCTCGCGTGCTTCGAGGCGGGTCTCGCCCCACGTGCCGAGGAGCAGCTTCGTCACGGCGGCGACGTCGATGCGCGGCTCGTGCGCCTCTTCTGCGCTGTGCGCGGCGACGGGTGCGCCGCCGGCGGGCGTGCGCTTGCTCGTGGCGGGTTTCTTCGAACGGACGGCGGCGTCGGTCATCGGCGTACCTTTCGCAGGCGGGCAGGGGAGGTCACCCTCGACGGTAGGTCGACCACAATGCCGCCGCAAACCCCCTGCCGATCACCTACAAAAGCCTGCACACCCGTGTGCAGGTCCGGTTGTATGACACCCACACCCGCGTCGGGTGAGACTCAGTGTCACCTGCCGATGGCACCCTTCGCTGCGGGGTCGCGTGCACCGGCGCACCTCCGCTGAGCACAGAGGCGGATGGCGCTCAGTGCGCGGCGATCACGGCGAGGACGGCGTCGCCATAGGCTTCGCGCTTCTTGGCGCCGATGCCCGTGATGCCCTCGAGGGCCGCCACCGATGCCGGGCGCCGGTCGGCGAGTGCGCGCAGCGTGGCATCCCCGAACACGATGTACGCCGGGACGCCCTGCTCTTTCGCAGCGCCCGCGCGCCAGGCCCGCAGTGCCTCGAACAGGTCGCGGTCGCCCTCGGCGACGGCTTCGGTCGCCGCCGCCTTGCGTGTGCGGGATGCCCCGCCGCCACGGCCGAGCACGTCCCGTCGCAGCGGCACGGGTGCCTCGCCCCGCAGCACGGCGGCGCCCTCTTCGCCCACGGCCAGCACACCGTACTCGCCCTGCGCGACGATGACGCCGCGGGCGAGCAGCTGGCGGATGACGCTACGCCAGTCCTGGTCGGTGAGGTCGGCGCCGAGGCCGTACGTCGCAAGGGCATCGTGACCCTGCTGGCGGATGCGGTCGGTCGAGGCTCCGCGGAGGATGTCGACGAGGTGCCCCGCGCCGAACGCCTGGTTCCGTTCGCGCTTGAGCCGCACGATCGTCGAGAGCAGCTTCTGCGCGGGGATCAGCCCGTCCCACGTGTCGGCGGGCTGGAGGCACGTGTCGCAGTTGCCGCACGGGTCGGATGCCTGGCCGAAGTAGCCGAGCAGGTTCTGCCGTCGGCATGACACCGTCTCGCAGAGCGCGAGCATCGCGTCGAGATGCTGACCAAGACGCTGCTTGTAGGCGCGCTCTCCCGGCGACTGGTCGATGAGACGCCGCTGCTGCACGACGTCGCCGAGGCCGTACGCCATCCACGCGACCGCGGGCTCGCCGTCACGCCCCGCGCGCCCGGTCTCCTGGTAGTACCCCTCGACCGACTTCGGCAGATCGATGTGCGCGACGAAGCGGACGTCGGGCTTGTCGATCCCCATGCCGAACGCGATCGTCGCGACCATGACGACGCCCTCGTCACGGAGGAACCGCGATTGGTTGCGGGCGCGCACCCCGGCATCCAACCCCGCGTGATACGGCAGGGCGTCGACACCCTGCGTGCGCAGATACTCGGCGGTCTGCTCGACCGACTTGCGGCTGAGCGCGTAGACGATGCCGGCGGAACCCTCCGGCTGCGAGCGGACGAACTGGAGCAGCTGCCTGCGCGGGTCGACCTTCGGCTCGATGCGGTACTGGATGTTGGGTCGGTCGAAGCTCGCGACGAAGTGCTTCGCCGCCTCGAGGTGGAGGCGCTCGGTGATCTCCTGGTGCGTCGCGCGGGTCGCCGTCGCCGTGAGCGCCATGCGCGGGACGCCCGGGAACCGCTCGCCGAGGTCGCCGAGCGCGAGGTAGTCGGGCCGGAAGTCGTGACCCCACTGGCTGACACAGTGCGCCTCGTCGATCGCGATGACGCTGAGCTTTCCGCGCGTGAGGAGCGCGGTCGTCGCAGCCCCGCTGAGCCGCTCGGGCGCGACGTAGAGCAGGTCGAGCTCGCCCGCGAGGTAGGCCTGCTCGACGCCCGCACGCTCGGCCGGCGACTGCGTCGAGTTGAGGTATGCGGCGTTGACGCCGTTCGCGACGAGCGCGTCGACCTGGTCGTGCATGAGGGCGATGAGCGGTGAGATGACGAGCCCCGTACCCGGCCGCACGAGCGCGGGGACCTGGTAGGTGATGGACTTTCCGCCGCCGGTGGGCATGAGGACGATCGCGTCACCGCCCGCGACGACCTGCTCGACGATCGCGGCCTGATCGCCGCGGAAGTCGTCGTAGCCGAAGACCTCGTGGAGCACGGCGCGCGGGTCGGCGCCGGTGTGATCGCGACCCGTGCGGACGGGCATCGGCGCACCGTGGTCGGGCGTGGCGCGGTGGGGTGCGTCGCCGTGACCCTGCCGCGGGGCTCCGGCGGTCTGGCGCGCCAGCGCACCGGCGTATCCGTCGAACTCGGGCGGCGGCGGTGCGTCGTAATCGTCGGGAGGCGCGAGCTCGTCGACATCCCACGGCACGTCCGCGTAGGGGTCGAAGGTCTCTCGGCTCACCGTCTCAGGCTAATCGTGACGGCGGACACCGGGGGCACGTCATCCACCGGCTCCGCTACAGGCGCAGCACCTCGGTCACGCGGACGACGGCCGTGCCCGCCTCGGCGGATGCCGCGAGGTCGACCTCCGCACGGATGCGCCAGTCGTGGTCGCCGGCCGGGTCGTCGATCGTCTGCTCGACGCGCCACACGCCCGACGCGGCATCCGTCTCGTCGATCATGCAGAGCCGGGGCGAGCGCGCCGGGCCGCCGGTGAGGATCTCGTCGTGCTCGTCGTAGTAGGCATCCAGCACCTCGGGCCAGCCCGCGTGGGGGTCGAGCGCGACGAGCGCGTCGTCTTCCTGCAGGGCGGCGAGCTGCACGCGGCGGAACAGCTCGTTGCGCACGAGCACCGTGAACGCGCGCCGGTTGGTGAGCACCGACGGGGGTGCGGGCGGCACGACGGGAGCGTCGTCCTCGGGGAGGTGGGCGGTGGCATCCACCAGCGCGGACCACTCGTCGACGAGGCTCGAGTCGACCTGCCGCACGAGCTCGCCCAGCCACTCGATGACATCCATCAGCTCGTCGGTGCGCGCCTCGGCGGGGACCGTCTGACGGATCGCGCGGTAGGCGTCCGACAGGTATCTCAGCACGAGACCTTCGCTGCGCTGCAGCTGGTAGAACGAGACATATTCCGCGAACGACATGGCCCGCTCGAACATGTCGCGCACGACAGACTTCGGGCTCAGCGCGAAGTCGCGCACCCACGGCTGGCTCGACGCGAACACCTCGAACGACTGGTCGAGCAGCTCGGCGAGCGGCTTCGGCCACGTGATCTCTTCGAGCAGCGCCATGCGCTCGTCGTACTCGATGCCGTCGCGCTTCATCGCGGCCACCGCCTCGCCGCGCGCCTTGTACTCCTGCTGCGAGAGGACCGCCCGCGGGTCGTCGAGGGTCGCCTCGATCACACTCACGACGTCGAGGGCGTAGTGCCCCGTGCCGACTCCGGCCGATTCCTGGCCCGAACTCCTCCGATCCGCCGCCGATTCGGTCGAATCGGCCGGCTCCGGCCCTCCGCCGCGAGAAATGGAGGAGTTCGGGACATCCTCGTCGGGAGACAGCAGCCCGATCGCGGCGAGTGCGAACGGCGACAACGGCTGATTCAGGGCGAAATTCGGCTGCAGATCGACCGTCAGCCGGATGAGCGGGGCACCCGGCCCGCCGGGCCCGGCCCCGGGCCGGGCATCCCCGGCAGGGAGGATCTCGACGATCCCGGCATCCACGAGCGTGCGGAAGATGGCGATCGCGCGGCGCGCGAGCGCGTACTTCCGTGCGCGGGGCTCGTGATTGTCGAACACGAGCGAGCGGACGTTCCCGAAGACGTCACCGCCGCGCCCGATCACGTTGATGAGCATCGCCGCCGTCAGTCGCAGCTGCGGCACGAGCGGCTCGGGCGGCGCGGCGATGAGGCGCTCGTACGAGCCCTCACCCCAGTTCACGACGCCGGTCGGAGCCTTCTTGCGGACGATCTTCTTGCGCTTGGCAGGGTCGTCGCCCGCCTTGGCGAGGGCGACCGCGTTCTCGATCTCCCACTCGGGCGCCATCACGACGACGTTGCCGTACGGGTCGAACCCGGCGCGCCCCGCCCGACCCGCGACCTGATGGAACTCGCGGGCCGAGAGCTGGCGCATCTTCGTGCCGTCGTACTTCGACAGCGCCGTGATGACGACGGTCCGGATCGGCACGTTGATGCCGACCCCGAGGGTGTCGGTGCCGCAGATCACCTTGAGGAGCCCCCGCTGCGCAAGCGTCTCGACGAGGCGGCGGTACCGCGGCAGCATGCCCGCGTGGTGGACGCCGATGCCCGACCGCACGAGCCGTGACAGGGTCTGCCCGAACCCCGTCGTGAACCGGAAGCCCCCGATCGCCGCGGCGATGGCATCCCGCTGTTCGCGAGTCGTGAGCGTGACGGATGCCAGGGCCTGCGCCCGCTCGAGCGCGGCGGCCTGGGCGAAGTGAACGATGTAGACGGGAACCTCGCGCTCGTCGACGAGCATCGTGAGCACCTCGTGCACGGGGCGCCGCTCGTACGAGAAATGCAGCGGTACAGGCCGCTCGACGCCCGTGATCTCGGCGACCGCACGCCCGGTGCGGCGCTCGAGATCGTCGGCGATCGGGGTGACATCGCCGAGCGTCGCCGACATCAGCAGGAACTGCGCACGCGGCAGGAGCAGCAGCGGCACCTGCCAGGCCCACCCCCGCTCGGGGTCGCCGTAGTAGTGGAACTCGTCCATGACGACCTGGTCGACCGCGGCATCCGTACCTTGACGGAGCGCGATGTTCGCCAGGATCTCCGCCGTGCAGCACACGATCGGGGCATCCGGGTTGACGGATGAATCGCCCGTGACCATGCCGACGTTCTCCGCCCCGAAGACCTCGACGAGCGCGAAGAATTTCTCGCTCACCAGCGCCTTGATCGGCGCCGTGTAATAGGAGCGACCGCCGGATGCCAGGCAGATCGCGTGCGCCGCGATCGCCACGAGCGACTTGCCCGTGCCGGTCGGGGTCGACAGGATGACGTTCGCTCCCGAGACGAGTTCCATCACGGCCTCGTCCTGCGCGGAGTAGAGCGTCAGCCCGCGGTCGGCCGCCCATCCCACGAAGCCGTCATAGGCGGCATCCGCCGTCGCGCCGGTCGGCACGGCGTCGGTCAGGGCGGTCACACCTCGAGTCTGCCGCACCGAGGCGGCCGCGGGCGCACCTGCAATGGCTTAGGTCATGTCTGATAATGCGGAGCGCCGGCCCGTGCAGATCCGTGCGGTGCGTCGGTGAGGCGAGTCTGGCGCTGTCGGCGGCCCTGGCTACAGTGAAGGCGACCCGCGCGGGGAGCAGGTCCCGTCTGCCGGTGAAGAAGGGATCGCGATGACAATGTCTGAATCTCTCGGCAGCGGCCCGCAGCGACCGCCACTTGACAGCACGCTGAGTGGGAGCGAGTTGCTGCGGTGGTACTGGCTCAAGGACGAGCTCGTGTCGTTCGCGCGGGTTCTCGGCGTGCGTACAACGGGCAGCAAGGACGTGCTCGCCGCACGCATCGCGGCCGAGCTCGACGGCGTCGGCTTCGAGGAACCGGCCCGCTCGAAGCCCGTCGCCGCCACCCAACTGAAAGGACGCCTCACTGCAACGACAGTGATCCCGCGCGGTCAACGGTGCAGCCAGTCGGTGCGGGAGTGGTTCGTGATTCAGGTCGGGTCGACGTTCGGGTTCGACGCCGCGATGCGCCAGTACTTCGCCCACGCCGACGGCACTCAGACACTGCATGACGCACTCGATCACTACCGAGCGACCCGCAACAGTGAGCCGAAGGCGATCGACCCGCAGTTCGAGTACAACCGCTTCACACGGTCTTGGCACCAGGCCAATCCGAACGGAACCCGAGCGGAGCTGCTCGACGCGTGGCGGCACTACCGCGCGACACCGTCCGACAGTCGCGAGCGCGCCTGAGTTGTATCTGACAGGGCTTTTGTCCAGGCCACCGCGGTGTGGATGAGTACGGCGGCGCGGTAGACGGTCGCGAGCTTGTCGTATCGGGTCGCGAGGCCGCGCCATTGCTTGGTGTGGCAGAACCGTCGCTCGATCACGTTGCGGTTCCGGTAGTCCTCGGCGTCGAGATCGACGGGCCTGCCGCCGCGTGATCCACGCCGTTTGCGGTGTCCTTGCTGATCGCGTGGCTCCGGGATCACGGCCTTGATCCCGCGGCCACGCAGGTGCGAACGGATCGCGCGGGACGAGTAGGCCTTGTCACCGCGGACGGTATCCGGGCGGGTGCGGGGCCGCCCGGTGTCGCGTGCCACGCGCAGCTGCTCGAGCATCGGGATCAGCATCGGTGAATCGCGGCCTGACCGGGCGTGATCAAGGTGACCAGCGGGAGCCCGTTGCCGTCGACGAGCTGATGGATCTTCGTCGACAAGCCACCCCGGGAGCGGCCGATGCCGTGATCAGGCGGCTCGACGGCCGGATTCGTGTAATTCGATCCAGCCCCCCGTGGGACGGGTCGTGTTCGTCGCGTGCTGATGCGCACGAGCGATCGTGGAATCCACCGACACCGACCAGTCCACTAACGCTTCCGCGTCGGCCTGCGCGATCAGCGTCGACGCGATCTTGTCCCAGGTCCCCTCGGTAGCGAGACGGTGATGCCACGTCCACACCGTCTGCCAGGGCCCGAACACCTCCGGCAGATCCCGCCACGCGATCCCGCACCGGTAGCGGTAGATGATGCCCTCCAACATCGACCGCGCATCCGAGAACTTCCGCCCCGGACGCCCCGTCGGCTTCGGCAACATCGACTCGATCAACGACCACTGAGCATCAGAAAGCAACTGGAACCGCGACACAGTCCCACCTTTTCAGCCGACGCCACCAACCTTTGTCAGACACGCCCTAGCGGGAGGCGAGCTTCGCGTGGACGATGCGGGTGGCGGCGGCATCCACGATCTTGGCGAACGCAGGGTCGGACTGCGCCTTCGCGAGCACGGCGTCGTACATCGGCGCGAACACCGTCGGGTCGGCGGAGACGAGCACCAGATCGACCCCAGCGGAGAGTGCGAGGATCGCGCGATCGGCGGGCGCCCAGGGCTTCGCGGCAGCGGCGGCAGACAGGTCATCGCTCATGATGACGCCGTCCGGCCCGATCTCACGGCGGGCGAGCGCGACGACGGTGGGCGAGAAGACGGCCGGGGCAGAGGCGTCGATGTTCTGGTAGAACGCCGTCGAGACCATGATCGCCGACGGCCCCGCCCCGGTCAGCGCGCCGTAGATCGTGACGTCGGGGCTCTGCGGCGTGACCGTCGTGTCGACGACGTTCGCCGTGGTGTCGGTGTTCGCCGTGACGTGTCCGAGGCCCGGGAAATGCTTGAAGACGGGGAGGATGCCAGCGCCGCGCATCCCCGCGGCGAACGCGCCGGCCTTCGCCTGCACGGTCGGACCGTCGTAGCCGTACTGGCGCCCCAGGGCACCGATCGGCGGGTTGTCGAAGCGGGTCGCCTGGCTCGTGACGATGTCGGCGACGGGGGCGAGGTTCATGTCCACGCCGGCGGCGGCGAGCTCGGACCCCCACTGGCCCGCCTGCGCGCGCAACTGGTCGTCGGGGAGGTCGGCCTGGCGGATGGCGTACGGCATGTCGCTGAACCCCGGCCCGCGCAGCACCTGGACTTCGCCGCCCTCCTGATCGGTCGCGACCCACAGCCGCACACCCCCGGTCGGGCCCGCGCCGTCGGGCACCGGGGATGCCGGAGCGAGCGAGGTGAACTGCGCGACGACGGATGCCACGGCGGCCGTGCCCGCCGTGGTCCGGCCGTGCAGGAAGATGCTGCCGGCGTGTCGGTCGGTGATGGCGGCGAGCGTCGCGGGCGTCGCGCTGCTGACATCCGTGCCCACCATGAACAGTTGCCCGACCCGCTGCTCGAGGCTGAGCGCGGCGACCGGATCGGTCGGCGTGGGCGTCGGGGTCGGGCTCGGCGTGGGCGTCGCGCTCCCGGTGGTCGCGCTCGGGGTGGGGGCGGGCGGCGATGCGGCGCACCCCGTCGCGGTGAGGACCGCGGCGATCAGGAAGGCGAGCGTGGTGCGTCGGCGCATGGCACCCATCGTCGCGGACGGCGCCGCCCGGTGCCACCCCGAATCGGGGTGTGGGCGGTCGGGTGGCGGCCAGCCCACGGCAGCCACCGGAGCCGAGTGGCGGCTCGATCCTGTCGCGAGAGCAGGGGCGACTGCGCCATCTCGAGCGGTCGGCCCCTGCCCGAGTCGATCGGCCCTGCTTTCGCGACGGCTCGGCCCGGTGATCGATTCGGACGGCACATGGTGACAACCGGCAGCCCAGCTTCTCGTCCGATCGCCGCGCGCGGCGATGCCGACCAGGGGTCGCCGCCGTCGGCAGCCACGAGTGTCGCGGAAGCAGGCCCAACCGTCCCAGAGAGTGCCACCAGCCCCGCGCCAGCCCGATCGGCCCTGCTTCCGCGGCAACACCGCCCACGACCGCGTCGATGAGGACGGCTCACGCGGATGCCGCTCGGCTCCGCCTGGCGCCAGACGCGGATGCCGAGGGCGCCCGAAGCCGCACTCACCTGGCGGAACACGCCCGCGCGCGCTTACGTTGAAGAGAACGCCCGAGAACAGGAGCCGCCATGACTAACGACATCGACGTCACCCGCAACGATGGCAAGAGCCGCTACGACATCACGGTGGACGGCGTCCTCGCCGGTTTCACCGAGTTCTTCCACGACGGCGGTCCGGGCCGCCTCATCTTCCCGCACACCGAGATCGACCCCGCGTTCGGCGGCCGCGGACTCGGCACCACACTCGTCGCGCGGGCGATGGCTGACGTCGCCGAACGCGGCGAGATCGTCATCCCCGTCTGCCCCTTCGTCGTGAAGTACCTCAAGGAGCACGACGTCCCGGGGCTCACGGTCGAGTGGCGGCCGGGCGACCGCGAGGTCGGCGAGGCCGCACCGACCGACGAGCCGACGCCCGGCGACGAGGGCGTCGGGAACTGGCGCGGATGACCCGCCTGGATGCCGGCGGCATCGACACCGAGAGCCCCGCCGACTGCGACGGGCCGCGCGCCCTGCTGCTGGAGGCGCGCGAGGTGCCGCTCGGCGGCGTGCGCGGCATGGCCGTACACCGGAGCCTCCCACAGCGCCCGCTGCCGATGGTCGGGGCGTGGTGCCTCCTCGACCGGTTCGGTCCGCAGACCGCCCGAATGCGCGTGGAGCCGCACCCGCACATCGGACTGCAGACGGTCACCTGGCCCTTTGTCGGCGAGGTGCGCCACCGCGATGTGCTCGGCAGCGACGTGGTCGTCCGTCGCGGCGCGCTGAACCTCATGACCAGCGGAGCCGGCATCGCACACTCGGAGTACTCGCTCGGTGACGACGCCGTGCCCCTCGATGCGCTGCAGCTCTGGGTCGCGCTCCCCGAATCGCGTCGGCACGGCGACGCCGCGTTCGAACGGCATGAGAACCTTCCGGTCATCGAGCTCGGCGGCGGCGCGGCTGCGACGGTGGCCGTCGGCTCCTTCGCCGGAGCGACCTCACCCGCGACGATGTACACGCCGATCGCCGGCGTCGAGGTGCATATTCCCACCGGGGCATCCGTCGTTCTGCCGCTCGATCCCGCGTGGGAGTACGCGCTCGTCGGCGTCGACGGGGCGCCGGAGGTGATGACGGATGCCGAGGCATCCACCATCCTCGATGACCAGAGCCTGCTGTATCTCGGCATCCGCCGGAGCGGGATCGAGATACATGCCGATCGCGACACGACCCTGTTCGTGCTCGGTGGGGAGCCCTTCGAGTCGGACATCGTCATGTGGTGGAACTTCGTCGGGCGCACGCACGAGGAGATCGTCGCTGCGCGGGATGCCTGGGAGGACCCGGCCGCCGCACGCGCCCGCTTCGGCCATGTGACGGGCCACGACGACGAGCGCATCCCCGCGCCGCCGCTGCCCGCGGTGCGCCTCACACAGCGGCGCCGCCGCTGATCAGCCGGGTTCGTCCCGGCGCGGTCAGGTGGTGACGCGCGGGTACGCTGGAGAGGTGGCCCGGAACCCGATCCTGTCGACGCGCGTCCTGCTCGTGTGCGCGGCGATCGGTGTCGCCACGGGCATCCTCGGCGGCATCGCGGGCCTCCTGACTCCCGTGCTCCTGGCGACCCCGCTGGCCGTCGCGTACGGGTTCCTCCTCGGCGTGCACGTGCTCCCCGGGATTATCGCGCAGGAGGTGCTGCGTCTGCCGCTGGTCGCCCTGCTCTCGCACGTGATGGCGGCGCTCATCTCGAGCGCGTTCAACCCCGCGTGGGCGGTGCGCTTCATCGGTACGGCGCTGCTGTTCGGGGCGATTCAGGAGGGCGTCGCCGCGCTCACCCGGTACCGCGCCTGGGGGCCCTGGCGCTTCTTCATCTCCGCCGTCATCATCGGCGCGATCGTCGCCGTCGCGGTGTTCTTCGTGGCCCATCTGTCGTCGCTGCCTCCCGTGGCACAGATCGCGTACCTCGCTTTGTCGGTCCTCGGGCCCGTCGCCTGGACCGCAGTCGGCCTCGGCATCGGGTCGTCGCTGCGACGCGCGGGCGTGGCGCGGCAGTCGGTCCCGCGGTAGGGCGTCCGGTCGGGATTGTCCTGAAGGTTAGGCTCGCCTAAGCTGAGAGGACCTGCTCTGCCGACCCGCTGGGATGACCCGTGACCTCTGCCGTCTCCGGAGCGGCCGCGGGCGACCCCGTCGGGCCGCGTCCGCCGCTCGTGAGCGTGCGCGGACTCGGCATCCGTCACGACGGTGCGACGACCTGGTCGCCCGCCGACGCGAGCTTCGACATCGCCGCCGGCGAGGTGGTGCTCCTGCTCGGACCGAGCGGCGCCGGCAAGTCGACGCTCGCGCTCGCGCTCGATGGGCTGATCCCCCACGCGGTGCCCGCGGCGCTCGAGGGGAGCATCGTGGTCGACGGTCTCGACACTCGGGAGTCCCTGGTCGCGGAGCTCAGCACGCGGGTCGCGATGGTCTTCCAGGATCCCGACGCACAGCTGGTCACGGGGACACTGCTCGACGAGGTGGCGTTCGGTCCGGAGAACCTCCGGATGCCTGTCGACGACGTCCTCGCCCGCGCCGAGGATTCCCTGCGCCGGGTCGGCCTCTGGGAACGGCGGGGCGAGAACCCGGATCGGCTGAGCGGTGGCGGCCGGCAGCGGCTTGCGATCGCGTGCGCGCTCGCGATGGGTTCACCGCTGCTCGTGCTCGACGAGCCGACGGCGAACCTCGACCCGCAGGGCATCGAGGAGGTGTACGCCGCGCTCGGCGAACTGGTCGCGGCGGGAGATCGGGCGATCCTGCTCGTGGAGCACAATCTGGATGCCGCCGCGCGCCTCACCGACCGGGTGGTCGTCCTGGATCAGGCCGGGCGGACCGTCGCCGACGGCACCGCCGACGAGGTGCTGCGCGGTCGGGCGGACGAGTTGCACGAGATGGGCGTGTGGCTCCCCGTCGCGACGCTCGCCGCGATGCGGCTGCGCTCCGCCGGCTGGGCGCTCGACCCGCTCCCCCTCGACCCCGACGAGCTGCGTGTCGCCCTGGATGCCGCCACGTCTCCGGCACCCGCAACCGCCGTCCCGAACTCCTCCACTTCTCTCGCCGAGACGGGGGTATCGCCCGAATCCGGGACCGACGCGACATATCGGAGGAGTTCGGGTCGGGCGACGGGAGATGCGGCGCCCCTCATCCGTGTGCGGGGGCTGCGCACGCGACGCGGACGGGCCGAAATCCTGCACGGCATCGACCTCGACGTGCGCGCGGGCGAGTTCGTCGCGATCGTCGGGGCGAACGGTGCGGGCAAGACGACGCTCCTGCAGTCGATCGCCGGGGTCGTGCCGGTCCCCCGCAGGCAGGTCACCGTCAACGGGGTCGACGTCTCGCGCATCGACCTGCGCTCGCTGTCGCGCCGCATCGGGTTCGTCTTCCAGAACCCCGAGCACCAGTTCATCGCCCCCACCGTGCACGACGAGCTCGCCCACGGGCTGCGCCTGCAGCACCTTCCCGAGGCGGAGGTCGAGCAGCGCGTGCACGACGTGCTGCGCCGGTTCGGACTCGAGGACAAGGCCGATGTGCACCCGTTCCTCCTGTCCGGCGGGCAGAAGCGGCGACTGTCGGTCGGGACGGCTCTCGTCGCCGGTGCCCCCGTGCTCGCCCTCGACGAGCCCACGTTCGGGCAGGACCGCGCGCGGGCGGACGAGCTGCTGGGCCTCCTCCAGGGCCTCAACCGCGACGGCACAACGGTGCTCGTCGTCACGCACGACATGCAGCTGGTCACCGAGTACGCGACCCGCACGATCGTCATCGGCGACGGCAGGGTCCTCGCGGATGCCCCGACGGCCGAGGTCTTCTCGGACGAAACCCTGATCCGCTCGGCCGGACTGCGCCTGCCGCCGCTGCGACGGGCCTTCGCGGGTCTCGAGCGCCACCCGGAGCTTGCGGGCATCACGCGCCTCGCCGACGTCCCGTACGGCTCGGGCTTCGACCCGGCACCGGCCTCAGCCACCCCCACCGAACCCACGGCCGCCCGATGACCGCCGCAACGATCGACCCGTACGCGACGACCCCCGCCGGAGGGCGGTTCCTGTTCACGCTGAACCCGCTCGCGAAGTTCGCCGCGCCTCTGCCCCCGATGCTCGTGCTCGTCTTCGTCCGTGATCTCGCGACGCCGCTCGCGTCCCTCGCGCTCGCGTACATTGTGCTCCTCGCGGGCGCCCGGCTCACGGTCCGCGTCGTGCTGCTCCTCGCTGTCGCGCTCCCCGTCGCCGCCCTCGTCATCGGGCTCGGAATGTCGCTGTGGGTGGATGCCTCACGCGTCGACACCTCGGTCACCGTCGTGGAGCTCGGCGGGTGGCGGCTGTACGGCGGGGCGGTGCTGATCGGCATGGCGACGGGCATCCGGCTCGCAGCGATCGTCGCCCTCGCGCTCGTCGCAGGCCTCACGACGAACGGCGCCGACCTCGTGCGCGCGAGCGTGCAGCAGCTGCGGGTGCCGTACCGCGTCGGCTACACGGCGCTCGCGGCGTTCCGGTTCGTCCCGCGGTTCGGCCACGAACTCGATGTGATCCGTCAGGCGCACCGCGTGCGCGGGTCGCACGGCGGGCGTGGTCCGTTCGCCGCCCTCGCGCGCTGGTGGGGCTACATCGTGCCGCTGCTCGCGGGGGCGATCCGGCATGCCGAGCGCGTGGCCCTCGCGATGGATGCCCGCGCCTTCGGCGCCTACCCCGACCGCACGGAGCGGCACCTCGTGCCCTGGCGGCCGCGCGACACCACGTTCGTCGTCGCGTTCTGGATCGTGAGCGCCGTGCTCCTCGTCACCTTCTTCCCCTGGACCCTCTGAGCGTCACCGTCGAAATGACCCCCCATGGCCCGCAACTCCGGCCCCGTGAAGCCCGCCTCGCAGGATCTGCTGCACCTGACGGTGCTGCGCGCCGAACGTCTCACCCCGCACTGGATGCGCATCACGCTCGGCGGCGGCGACATCGCCCGCTTCACCCCGATGGGCTACGACCAGTGGTTCCGCATCTTCCTGCCGCACACCGGCGCGGGCGGGGATGAGGGGCTCGAGCGCATCCCGGCGAAGGCGAACAAGATCTTCGGCTACCTGAAATACCTGCGCATCCCCGAGGGCATGCGGCCTGTCATGCGCAACTACACGGTCCGCGCCTACGGGCACAGGGCGCGTCGGGCGGCGCCGAGATCGACGTCGACTTCGTCTTGCACGGATCGGGTCCGACGGCGGGCCCCGCGTCGCGATGGGCGGATGCCGCAGAGCCGGGCGAGTCCGTCGTGATCATCGACGAGGGGGTCGGCTTCAACCCGGCCCGCGGGACGTCGGGCGTCCTCCTCGTCGCCGACGAGACCGGCGCACCCGCCGTCGCCGGGGTCTGCGCCTCACTGCCCGCGGACGCGACCGGACTCGTGATCCTCGAGGCGCCGTCGGAGCACGACGTGCTCGAGTTCGCGGCGCCGTCCGGTGTCGAGGTGCGTTGGATCGTCCGGCCGGATGCCACGAAGCCTGGCACCCTCGCCCTGGCGGCGCTGCAGGAGCTCGCACCACCGGCATCCGACACGCATGCGTTCGTCGTCGGCGAGCAGTCGCTGCCGACCGCGGCACGGCGCCACCTCGTCGCGCAGGGACTCCCGAAGGACCAGGTCAGCTTCGTCGGATACTGGCGGGTGGGCGCGGCATCCCCCGCGCCGAAGTCCCAGCAGGCGCAGCAGGCGGACGCGCACTGATGGGCAAGGTGACGACCGCGTACCTGCTCACGTGCGCCGCGATCGGTGTGGCAACCGGGCTGCTGATCATCCCGGCGACGGCGTTCTCGACGCTCACGCACGCGACGCTGCCGCCGCTGTCGGCTCTCGTCGCAGGGGCCTGGGTCGTGGGGTTCGTCGTCGCGATGCGGCTCATCGAGCGACCCGGGGCCGCCCTGCTCACGGGCCTCATCTCCGGACTCGTGGCCGCGCCGTTGTCAGCCACGGGCCCCGTGATCGTCGTCACGAACGTGATGTTCGCGGCGTTCATCGAGCTGCCGTTCCTCGTGACGCTGTACCGGCGGTGGTCTCGCTGGCTGTACTACCTCGGCGCGACGGCGCTCGCGGTGCTGTACGGCGCGTGGACGGTGACGGCGGCGAACATGCAGTCGTTCCCCTTCTGGGTCGTCGCCCTCTACCTCGTGACGCTGCTCGCGTCGGAGCTCGCCGCCGTCGCCCTCGGGATCCTCATCGCCGACCGGCTGCGCGCCGCCGGCGTCGCCCGTCTCGCCCGCCGCCGCGTGGTCGAGGCGGCGGGCTGAGACGGTCGAAGCCGGGGCCTACCGCTTGCCGACGATCTGGCGCGCGACGAGGTCGCGCATGATCTCGTTGGTGCCGCCGTAGATGCGGTGCACACGGGCATCCAGGTATGCGCGGGCGATCGGGTACTCGGTGATGTAGCCGTACCCGCCGTGCAGCTGAACGCCGATGTCGAGGAGCTCCGCCTCGCGGTCCGTCGCCCAGAACTTGACTTTCGCGGCCTCTTCGGCGGTGAGCTTCTGCTCCGCGTAGAGCTCCATCGCGCGGTCGACGTACGCCCACATGACATCGACGGTCGTCGCCATGTCGGCGAGGTGGAAGCGCGTGTTCTGGAAGTCGGCGATCCGCTCACCGAACGCCTCGCGGCTGATGACGTAGTCGCGCGTCCAGTGGAACGCCGCCTCGCCCGCTGCCGCCGCGGCGACGCCGATCGACAGGCGCTCGAGGGGCAGGTTCATCATGAGCTGGATGAAGCCGAGACCCTCCTTGCCGCCGATGAGGTTGGCGTCCGGGACGAAGACGTCGGTGAACGACAGCTCCGCCGTGTCCCACCCGTGGAAGCCCATCTTCTCGAGCTTCTTGCCGTGCTCGAAGCCCTCCATGCCGTCTTCGAGGATCAGCAGGCTGAAGGCATCCGGCCGATTCCCCTCGCCCGTCTTCACGAAGGTGACGACGATGTCGGCGGTCTTCCCCGACGAGATGAACGTCTTCGCGCCGTTGACGAGGTAGCCGCCGTCGACCTTCTTCGCCGTCGTCTTGATGCCGCGCAGGTCCGATCCCGCACCGGGCTCGGTCATCGCGAGGGCACCGAGGATCTCGCCGGTCGCCATGCCCGGGAGCCACTTCTCCTTCTGCTCCTGCGTGCCCATGTGCACGATGTACGGCACGGCGAGGTCGTCCTGGATGCCGAAGGCGCCGGCGAGCGAGCCCTGGCCCGCCCCGATGACCTCTTCGAGCACGATGGAGCGGAAGCGGTAGTCCTGCAGCATGCCTGCACCGCCGAACTCCTCCGGCACGCTCAGCCCGATGATGCCGGACTCGCCCGCGGCGAGCATCGTGGCGCGGTCTACCTCGCCGTCCGCCTCCCACTGCTTGCGCTTCTCTTCGGTCGCGTAGCGCTTGACGAACTCCCTGACGACGTCGCGGAACGCCTCGTGGTCCTCGTCGTAGATCTTGCGTTCCATGATGCGTCGTCCTCTCGTGCCGAAAGCTCGTCACGGCGTCGCACCTCGGCCACGCCGCCGAGAAAACTCTACGCCGACTGGCACCCGAAATGGAATCGGATGCCGCGACATCTGGCACTCAGTGTCGCGCGCTCCTCTCTTCTCGGGCACGCCTCTTGCAAATCCATCGAACATATGTTCTCATATCGATATGCGATGGCGGGGGCAAAGTATCGAAGAAACGGATGCCTCCGCGCTCCCGGGACTGGAGTCGATCGAGGGTCTCGTGCGCGCCGTCCGCACTCCCGACTTCCAGGGCATCACGTTCCACGAGGTGCACGCCAAGTCGGCGCTCAACCGCGTGCCGGCGATGTCGGCCATGCCGTTCGCGTGGACGGTCAACCCCTACCGAGGCTGCTCGCACGCCTGCGCGTACTGCTTCGCCCGCAACACGCACACCTACCTCGACCTCGACGCCGGGCGTGACTTCGACAGCCAGATCGTCGTGAAGACGAACATCGCCGACGTCCTGCGCCGCGAGCTCGCCAAGCCCACTTGGACGCACGAGGGGGTCGCCCTCGGCACGAACACCGACCCGTACCAGCGCGCCGAGGGCCGCTACCGGCTCATGCCCGGGATCATCGAGGCGCTCGAGACGAGCGGCACGCCGTTCTCGATCCTGACGAAGGGCACACTGCTGCGGCGCGACCTGCCGCAGCTCGCGGCGGCGCGCGTGCCGATCTCGATCGCGATGTCGATCGCCGTGTTCGACGATGCGCTGCAGCAATCGCTCGAACCGGGTACGCCCACGACCGCGGCGCGCCTTTCGACCGTGCGTGCGGCGACCGACGCGGGCTTCGCGGTCACGGTCTTCCTCATGCCGATCCTCCCGCACCTCACCGACTCGGTCGGCGTGCTCGACGGGGCACTCGCGGAGATCCGCGCCGCCGGCGCGACCCGCGTGGTGTTCGGCGCGCTGCATCTGCGGCCCGGGGCGAAGGAGTGGTTCTGGGAGTGGCTCGAGCGAGAGCACCCCGAGCTCGTCCCCGCCTATCGCGGGCTGTACCCCGGGGCATCCGCGTACGCGCCCCAGGGCTACCGGAAGTGGCTCGCAGGACGCGTGCGTCCGTTGCTCCGCCGCCATCGACTGGCGGGCGGTGCCGAGACGGATGCCGAGTCGGCGGATGCCTGGCGGCGCCCCGCGCGGAAGGGTGTCGCCAGCGACGGAGCGGGTGCGCGGGCGACGGCGCCGCCGGCGGCACGCCTGTTCTGAGCGCTGGTTGGGGGAGACTCAGTCGCGGTTGGCGGCGACCACGGCATCCATCGCCGCGTCTCCGATGGGGCGGATGCCCGCCGGCGTCAGTGCGCCGACGGCGGTGACCCATGCCGTCTGGTCGAAGATGTACGTCACGGCGTACGAGCCGATCTCATTCTCGAGATCCCGCGTGAAGGAGATCCGCGCTCCGGTGGCCTGCTCGGTGAAGGTTCCCGCCGTGCGCAACGACGAGATCAGCGACGTCGCGGCGGCGGGCGTCAGCTCGGCCGCGACGACGTGGAATCCACCGTCGGAGTTCGGGATGCCCCACGCGCAGATCTCCGACGACACCGCCGCAGACACGGCGTCGGCCGCCGCAGGCCCCGCCATCACCTCCGAAGCGGTCGACCAGACATCCAGCGCGACCGCGTTGGGGCCGAACTGGGTCTGAACGACCGACATCGGCAGGAGGTCCGGGCACGACGGAAGGGTGAGCGGTCCGCGCAGCGCGACGCTCGCGGTCGGACTCGGACTCGCCGGGCCGTCAGCGGTCGCGGACGGTGCCGGCGCCGCCGTGGACTCCTTCGCCGTGGGCGAGGAGGACGGGCCCGGAGCCGCCGACGGCGTGCACCCCACCAGGAGGGCAGCCGCGACGACGGCCGATGCGACCATGCCGAGCCCTGCCCTGCGCCTCATGGCCAAAAGGATAGCGGGGAGGCTCCCCCGCCGCCCGGGTCAGCGGTCGACGTCGGACGCCTGACGCCCTGCCAGCTCCTCCAGCAGATCGTCACCGGGACGGGCATCCTCGAACGGCGCGTCGATCTCCGCACGCTCCAGCATCTCCGTCATGCGGCGACGGCGCTGGCGGGCGACGAGAGTCACGACGGTGCCGCTGCGGCCCGCGCGACCGGTGCGCCCCGAGCGGTGCAGATACGTCTTGTACTCGTCGGGGGCATCCGCCTGGATCACGAGATCGATGTCGTCGACGTGGATGCCGCGGGCCGCGACATCCGTCGCGACGAGCACGTTCACGCGCCCGGACGTCAGACGCTCGAGGTTGCGCGTGCGCTTGGCCTGATTGAGGTCGCCATGCAGGGCCACCGCCTTGACGCCGGCGTCGTCGAACTGCTCGGCGAGCATCTCAGCGTACGCGCGGGTGCGGGTGAAGACGAGGGTCTTGCCGTCGCGGTCGACGAGGCTCGTGAGGATCTCGGCCTTGTCGCGGTGGTCGATGACGAGCACACGGTGGTCGATCGTGCCGGAGTCCTGGTCTTCGCCCGCGACCTCGTAGACGGCCGGGTCGACGAGGAACTCGTCGACGAGTGCCGCGACCTCGCGGTCGAGCGTCGCCGAGAAGAGGAGCTTCTGGGCATCCGGGTCGACGAGGCGGAGGATCCGCTGCATCGGCTCGAGGAAGCCGAGCTCCGACATGTGGTCGGCCTCGTCGAGGACGACGACGCGCACCTCGGAGAGGTCGAGCTTGCCCTGCTCCTGGAGGTCTTCGATGCGTCCCGGGGTGCCGATGACGATGTCGACGCCCTTCTTGAGCGCGCCGACCTGGCGGGCTTGGGGCACGCCGCCGTAGACCTGGGTCGTGAACAGGCCGACGCTGCGCGCGATCGGCTGGACCGTGCGGTCGATCTGCAGCGCGAGTTCGCGCGTCGGCGCGAGGATCAGGGCGCGCGGGCTGCGGCCGAACTCGCGGCGCTTGCCGGCCTGGCTGCGCAGGACCGCCTCGACGAGTGGTGCGCCGAACGCGATCGTCTTGCCAGAGCCGGTGCGCCCGCGCGCGAGCACATCCTTGCCCTCGAGGATCGGGGCGATGGTCGCGGCCTGGATCGGGAACGGCGTCTCGGCGCCGAGTTCGGCGAGCGAGCGCACGATGTTGTCGCCGAGGCCGAGCTCCGCGAAGGTCACGTCCGCAACGGCCTCGGCCTGGATGGCCTCGGCCTGCAGCTTCTCGTGCACCGTGTCGGCGTGCTCCTCGTAGGCCTTGCGCTTCGCGGCATCCTTCGCGTCGGCGTGCCAGTCGGAACGGTTGCCTCCGTACGACGGCCGGTCGTCGCGGCGCGGCCGGTCGTCGCGGTGCCCAGATCGGTCCGAACTCCTCCAATCCGAGCCGTTTCGGGCCGAATCCCCCCGGAACGGCCGACTCTCGCGAGAAGTGGAGGAGTTCGGGCCACCCCGCTCCCCCCGTGATCCCCGGTCGTCCCGGTAGGTCGGCCGGTCGTCGCGGCCGGACCGGGCGTCGCGGCCGGACCGGTCATCCCGGTAGGCGGGACGGTCATCCCTGCGGGGCCGGTCATCCCGGTAGGTCGGCCGGTCCTCGCGGCGGGGCCGGTCGTCGCGGGCGGGACGGGCGTCGCGGGCGGGACGGGCCGAACTCCTCCAGTCCGAGCCGTTTCGGGCCGAATCCCCCCGGAACGGGCGACTCTCGCGAGAAGTGGAGGAGTTCGGGTCGCGGCGAGGGCGATCCGTCGAGCCGGGGCGGTCCTCGCGGCGGCCCGCACGATCGTCACGGTAGGCGGGACGGTCGTCGCGACGGGACCGGTCATCACGGTAGGCCGGACGGTCCGAACTCCTCCAGTCCGAGCCGTTTCGGGCCGAATCAGCCCGGAACGGGCGATCCTCGCGAGAAGTGGAGGAGTTCGGGTCGCGGCGCGCGCTCGAGCCGGAGCGGTCGTCGCGGTACGGACGGTCGTCGCGGCGCGGGCGGGCGGTCGAAGCGGCACCGTAAGGGCGGTCGGCCGAACCCGGCCGGCCGTCACGACCGGCGCGGTCATCACGGTAGGCGCGGCCGTCGCGACCGGCGCGGTCATCACGCTGGGCACGGTCGTCGCGGTGCGGGTCGCGAGCATGGTTGCGGATGCCTCGGGCCTCGTCGCGGCCGGCGCGCTCCTGCGCACTCCAGCGCTGCTTCTTGGCGGAAGCCTCGTCGGCGGCGGGCTCGGGGCGGTAGCCGCGGTGGCTCGGGCTCTTGGAGCCGGGCTTGCCGGCCGATGACTGGCCGGGGCGACGCTTCGCGTCCTGGTACGACGTCTTCTTCGCGCCGTAGCGCGGCTCGAAACTCTGCGCGCGGCTGCCGCCGGCGGGCTTCTTGTTCTTGGGCATGGGGTGTCCTCACGGGGATGTCTCGCACGAGAACAGCGCCCGCCGGCGCATCGCGCGGCAGGCCACCCGGGCGTTCATCGGCCGGGGCTGTTCAGTGATGGTTCATGCGCGTCGATCGACGCTCACCATCGGCCCCTGACTCACACAGAACATCGCTCACAGGATCCGCGCGGGCGCGCGGCGTCCGAAGCCGACCGACCCACTGTAGCGGTCGAGTCTGAGAGCACGCCGCGCCCGCCATACACTGGCGCCATGACTGCCGCCGATTCTCCCGTAACCGCGCACGCCGCCCCGACCCTCCGCGTGGAGGCCGAAGCGATCCTCGCCGCCAGCGTGTCGGGCATCTCCGGCGCCGTCATCGGACTCCTCCTCGGTGTGACCGGGGCGGCCACGCAGCTCTGGGGTAACTGGAGCTTCGCGGTCTGGGCCGCGCTCGCGGCGGCGGTCGCGGCAGCAGTGTCTTCAGCCGTCGGATACTGGCGCGCCCGCACGACCTCGAGCGTACAATGGCGCCGCGAGATCTCGAGTTGGCGCTATGTCGTGTCGACCGTGTCGGTCGTCATCGCGCACGTCGCCCTCACGGCGATCGCGACCCTCTCGATGTTCGCCGTGCTGGCCCGCTCGTTCATCGGGGTGCAGCTGAACTCCTTCTGGACCACGGTGCTCCTCGGGGTGACCACCGGGATCGCCGCGTGGCTGACGTACCTGTCCGCCTCGCGCATGACGACCGCCCGTCTCACGACACTGCTCGTGAGCTTCATCGCGATCGGCACCATCGCCGCGATGCTCACGGCGAGCGACCCCCTGTGGTGGGAGTACCACTTCAGTCAGCTGGGCACGTTCGGCGACCTGTCGAGCTTCCTGTTCAACGGCACGCTCATCGCGGGCGGCCTCCTCGTCACGACGTTCACGCTGTACGTCGGCGAGGACCTCCGCGCGCTCGGCGAGTCGGAGCGCGCCATCCGCATCGTCAGCACGGCGTTGTTCATCATGGGCGTCATGCTCGCGTGCGTCGGCATCTTCCCGGTGCACGTGCACCTGCTGCTACACAACCTGTCGGCCTCCGGCATGGCGCTCATGTTCCTGCTGCTGCTCGTCGGCGGGCCGTGGATCATGCCCCGGATGCCGCGGGCGTACTTCCTCGCCTCGTGGGCCTTCCTGGCGGCCCTCGTCTGCTCGATCGTGCTGTTCGCGGTCGGCTACTTCGGGCTCACGGCGTTCGAGATCATCGTGTTCGCGCTGATCTTCGGGTGGCTGTCGGTGTTCATCCGGTTCATGCAGGTCGCCGGCGAGCCGGACCCCCTGAAGGGCTGACGCACCCGACCGGGCACCCCGCGACCCGACGCCGGGCCGCCCGGCCGAGCTCGGAGGACCGGCAGACCTCAGAGGACCGGCAGCGTGCCGGTGTACCCCTCGCGCTCGCGCGCGGCCTGGAGGATCCGCGGCCGGTACGCGTACCAGCCGATCACGAGGAGCGGCGCGAGGACGACGGTGGATGCCAGCACCCACCGCCCTGTCTCCGAGAACCCCATCGTCACGAGCACGAACGCGAGGAACGCGAGGGTCAGGTACGACGTGAACGGCGCCCCGAACAGCCGGAACGTCGGCCTCGTCGCGAGGCCCTGCTTCGCCCAGCGCTGCAGCTTGATCTGGCAGAGGATGATGGTCGCCCACCCTCCGATGATCCCGAGCGCCGACACCTCCAGCACGATCTCGAACGCCTGCGAGGGCCAGAGCGCGTTGAGCCCGACGCCGAACAGCGTGATCACCGCCGTCAGCAGGATGCCGCCGTACGGCACGCCGTTCCGGCTCATCACCTCGGTAAAGCGCGGCGCCGAGCCGTTGACGGCCATCGAGCGGAGGATCCGCCCCGTCGAGTACAGCCCCGCGTTGAGGGACGACAGCGCCGCCGTCAGCACGACGAAGTTCATGATGGATGCCGAGATCGCGCCCGCCTCGGGAGACCCGATGTGGGAGAAGAACGTGACGAACGGCGACTCCCCCGCCTTGTACATGGTGTACGGGAGCAGAAGCGACAGGAGCAGGATCGAGCCGACGTAGAAGACCGCGATGCGGATGACGACGGTGTTGACGGCCCGCGGCATCACCTCTCGCGGGTTGGCGGTCTCTCCTGCCGCAGTGCCCACGAGTTCGATCGCGGCGTACGCGAACACGACGCCCGAGATCGCGAGGACAGGGGCGACCGCGCCGGTCGGGAACCATCCGCCGTTCTCGGCGATGACCGTGAGACCGGTCGCCCCGGCATCCGTCTTGCCGTTCATAACGAGGAAGACGATGCCGATGATGAGGAAGCTCACGAGCGCGAACACCTTGATGAGCGCGAACCAGAACTCCATCTCGCCGAAGACCTTGACCGAGACGAGGTTGAGCGACAGCACGACCGCGAGCGCGATGAGGGCGATGAGCCACTGCGGGACCGACTGCAGCGGCTCCCAGTACTGCGCCCAGAACTTGACGTACAGGGCGACGGCGGTGACGTCGACGATCGAGGTGAACGCCCAGTTGAGGAAGTACAGCCACCCCGCGGTATAGGCCATCTTCTCGCCGTAGAACTCCCGCGCGTACGAGACGAAGGAGCCTGACGAGGGGCGGTGCAGCACGAGTTCCCCGAGGGCCCGGAGGATCAGGAACGCGAAGAATCCGCACACGAGGTAGACGAGCACGAGGGCGGGGCCGGAGGTGTTCAGACGCGACCCGGCGCCCATGAACAGACCCGTGCCGATGGCGCCGCCGATGGCGATCATCTGGATCTGCCGCGGTTTGAGCGTCTTGTGGTAGCCCGCCTCTTCGCTCGAGAAGTCCTCGGCCGCGAGCATCACATCGCCCGTGAGCTCCCGTTCGTTCTCGAGAGTCTGCCCGGTGTCATGCTCCGCGTGGCGCAGTCGCCGCTCGCGTTCGGTCTGGTTTTCGTCCACCGGATCGCCTCCTCCACCCCGCGATGCGGGGTTGAGGGATCACGGTACTCCTTCGGGTGTTTCCGGTGTGCTACGAAATGTCGTCCGCCCCGGCGCGTCGCGCGCGGCGCGGGTGCAGGTCGCGCGTGTCGACCGGTGTCGGATCGGGGTGCTCGGCACGTCCGCGGCGGGCAGCGCGCCGCTCTCTCGCCCCTTCGACGAGGTTGTAGAGCGTCGGCAGCACGAGCAGGGTCAGCACCGTGGAGGAGATCAACCCGCCGATGACGACGATCGCGAGCGGCTGCGAGATGAACCCGCCGTGGCCCGTGATCCCGAGCGCCATCGGGGTCAGCGCGAAGATCGTGGCGAGCGCCGTCATGAGGATCGGGCGGAGGCGTCGCGATCCTCCGGCGATCGTCGCGTCGTGCGCCGACAGCCCCTTCTCGCGGTACTGGTTGACGAGGTCGACGAGCACGATCGCGTTCGTGACGACGATGCCGATGAGCATGAGCACACCGATGAGGGATGCCACGCCGAGCGGCACGCCCGTCGCGATCTGGAGGAGGATCGCCCCGGTCGCGGCGAACGGCACCGAGATGAGGAGGAGCAGCGGCTGCCGCAGCGACTTGAACGTCGCGACCATCACGATGTAGACGATCAGGATCGCGGCGAGCATCGCGAGACCGAGCTGCCCGAAGGCATCCTGCTGCTGGGTGAGCACACCGCCGATCTTCGCGTCGGCCCCCGTGGGGAGGTCGAGGCCGACGAGGGCGGTGCGCACGCTCGCGGAGGCTCCGTTGAGGTCGTCGGTGGCCGGGGTGACCGTGACGGTCGCGGTGCGCTGCCCGCGCTGCGTCGTGATCGAGGTCGGCCCCTGGCTCTGCTCGAGAGTCGCGACCTCGTCGAGGCGGAGCATGCCGGCCGCGGTCGGGATCGGCAGCGCCTTCAGCGCGTCGATCGTGCCCGGCACGGAGGATGCCTGCAGGTAGAGCTTCACGGCGGTGCCGTCGAGTTCGACGGTGCCGACCTGCCGCGGCTGCATCGTGTTCGCCACGAGCGCGCCGACCGTGACCTCGGAGAGCCCGAGCGACGCGGCCTTGTCGCGGTCGACGGTCACGGCGACGTACGGCAGCGACGCCGACAGGTTCGAGGTGATCTGCCCGATGCCGGTCTTCCCGTCGAGCGCCTTCACGACGGCGTCGGTCGCGGTGTCGAGCGTCTTCGTGTCGGGGGCCGTGACGTCGACCTCGATGTTGCTCGACGCGAAGCCGCCCTGACCCGTGGAGACGGTCACGGTGCCGACATCCGACAGCCCGTCGACGGCATCCGTCACATCCTGCCGGACGCGGTCCTGGTCGGCCGAGGTCTCGGTCGTGATCGAGTAGGTGATGCCCGACGCACCGCCGGAGAACGCGTCGCGGATCGCGGAGCCGGTCGACCCGATCGAGGTCTGCACGGTCTTGATGCCGGAGACCCCGAGGATCGCCTTCTCGACCTTCTGGGCGGCGGCGTCCTGGGCATCCAGCGATGCCGCCGGGCCGAGCTTCTGGCTGACGGTGAACGTGTTCTGCCCGCTGTCGCCGAGGAAGTTCGTCTTCATGAGGGGCGCGGCGGCGAGCGTGCCGCCGAGCACGAGCACCGCGATGATGAGGGTCACCCACGAGTGGCGGAGCGTCCACGACAGGATCGGCAGGTACGCCCGCTGCAGGCGGGACGGGGGCGCCGCCGGGTCTTCGGGGTCGATCGGGTTCCCGTCGGCGTCGAGCACGGGCTTGCCGGGCTTCATGAACCAGTAGGCGAGGACGGGAACGATCGTCAGCGCGACGAACAGCGACGCGGTCATCGCGATCGTGACGGTGAGGGCGAACGGGCGGAAGAGCTCGCCCGTCATGTCACCGACGAACGCGATGGGGAGGAACACGGCGACGGTCGTGATGGTGGATGCCGTGATGGCGGCCGCGACCTCGCGGACGGCGAGGCGGATCGCCGCCATCTTGTCGGCGCCCTCGACGTAATGGCGCTTGATGTTCTCGATGACGACGATCGAGTCGTCGACGACGCGTCCGATCGCGATCGTGAGGGCGCCGAGCGTCAGGATGTTGAGCGAGTAGCCGAACGCCTGGATGCCGACGAACGTGATGAGCACGCTCGTCGGGATGGAGATCGCGGCCACGAGGGTCGAGCGCACCGAGAGGAGGAAGACGAAGATGACGAGCACCGCGAAGACGAGACCGAGCAGGCCCTCCTGGGCGAGCGACTCGATGGACTGCTGGATGAACGGCGCCTGATCGAACACGACCGTGAACTGCGCGTTCTGTCCGATGGAGTCCTGCAGGCTCGGGAGGAGCGCCGTGACGGCGCGCGAGACGTCGACCGTGTTCGCGGCGGGCAGCTTCGTGATCGAGATCGTGAGTGCGGGCTTGCCGTCGACGCGCGAGATCGAGGTCACCGGGTCCTGCCCGAGCGCGACGGTGGCGACGTCGCCGATGGTCTTCATGCCGGCCGCGGCCTGAGCGGGGCTCGACGGGACGAGCGGCAGCTTCGCGATCGCGTCGACCGACTCGATCTTCGCGCCGGTCTGGACGGTGAGCGTCTGGTCGCCCTCGGTGACCGAGCCGCCGGGGAACAGCACGCCGTTGTGGTCGAGGGCGTCGGTGATCGCGGTCTGCGAGAAGCCCGCGGCGGCGAGTTTCGCCTGGTCGGGGGTGATCGTCACCCGCTGGCCCTTGCCGCCGATGATCGCCGCGGCGGCGACGCCCTTGACGTCTTCGAGCTTGGGGATGACGCTCGCCTCGAGCTGCGCCTGGATCTTCTCGGTGTCGTCGTAGCCGGTGACGGCGAGCGAGATCACGGGGAGGTCGTCGATGGAGAACGACACGACGTTCGGTTCGACACCGTCGGGAAGGCTCGACTTGATGCGGTTGACCGCCTGCAGGATCTTCTGCTCGGCCGTCGCGAGGTCGGTGCCGTAGGAGAAGGATGCCTGGATGATCGACGCGTTCGTGGTGCTCGTGGCCGTCGTCGACTCGAGGCCCGGCACGCCCTGGATCGCGGTCTCGATCGGAGTCGACACGTCGTTGTTCACGACCTCGGGCGAGGCCCCCGGGTAGGTGGAGACGATCGACAGCTGCGGGAACTCGATCGAGGGGATGAGCTCCTGCTTGAGGCTCGTGAGCGCGAGGCCCCCGAAGACGGCGGCGACGATCGTGATGAGCGCGATCAGCGCGCGGTTCTTGAGGCTCAGGACGGCGAGATTCGACACGGATGACCTTTGCGAGTGACCTTGCGGGCGCGGAGTTGGATACAGAGGTGTATCGGTTCCATTCTCCCATGGCCCGCCTGCCGCCCCGACAGGGGGTTATCCCGACGATCGCCGCCGCGGAGCATCCTTTCCCGGTGCGGTCACCGCGGGAACAGCCCGCCGATCGTGAGCCCGACGGCGGCCGCCACGAGGCACAGGACGAACGTGCCGACGAGGTTCACCCACGCCCAGTCGCGACGGCGGCGCTGGGCGAGCAGCACGGTCTCGACCGCCACCGAACTGAACGTCGTGAAGCCGCCGAGGACCCCCGTGCCGAGGATCGCGAGCCAGGCGGGAGCGAGGTGCGGGATGCCGGTGAGCAGCCCGAGCAGGAAGGACCCGACGACGTTGACGACGAGGATGCCGACCGGGAAGATCCCGCGGCGGCCCCGCATGATGGCACCGTCGACGAGATAGCGCGCGCCCGCGCCGAGGCCACCGCCGACGATGAGCGCCACCCACTCGACGCCGTTCATTCCGCGTCCTCGGCGGGTTCGATCTCTCCGGGACGGTCGGCGATACGGCGCCCGAGCCCGAGTCCGATCACGGCGGCCACCACACCGCCGAAGAGCGACACCGCGATGAGCACGAGACCGATCGCGGGTGAGGCCGAAGAGACGGTCAAGGACTGGACGGCGAACGCGCTGTAGGTCGTGAACCCGCCCATGACGCCCGTGCCGAGTGCGACCCGCAGGAGCGGGTGGCGATCGTCGAGGAGACCGACCACGACGCCGAGCAGGAGCGCGCCGACGAGGTTGATGGCGAGCGTCAGCGCCGGGACGACCAACGGATGGGCGGACGGTCCGAACGGCACGATGATCGCCGCCCGCACGGCGACGCCCGCGGCGCCGCCCAGGATCACGAGCAGCAGCGCGAGCGGGGAGAACCAGGCGGTGCGGGCCATGTCCGCACCATAT
This sequence comes from Microbacteriaceae bacterium PS02067, assembly GCA_029960085.1. GTDB lineage: Bacteria > Actinomycetota > Actinomycetes > Actinomycetales > Microbacteriaceae > Microbacterium. The sequence continues at coordinate 47,190 of JASCPG010000017.1, forward strand.
CGCCCGCTCACCCGAGGATGAGTGCGCGGATCGCCGATTCGGGCGAGACCGTGGCATCCAGGAGCACACCGCGTCGGTAGCGGACGAACACCCGCGGGTCGATGTAGGAGCCGCGGGCGACCGTCGGGGTGTTGCCCAGGGCGTGCGCGGCCGCCTTCACGGCGAGCACCTCGGCGTGCCTGCGGTCGCTCCGCGTGCGGGCCGGCCCGATGCGCGCGAGGGCGTCGGCGGCGAGGACCGTGCCCCGCAGCGTCCGGAAGTCCTTCGCCGTGAACGCCCCTCCGGTCACGGCGCGCACGTACGCGTTCACGTCGCGCGGCGTGAGCGGCACGCGACGCCGGCCCCGCCGGTATGCCAGCAGCGGCGCGGCGGGCCGCCCGGCCGCGAGGAGCTCGAGCACCGCCGCGAGTTCGGCGTCGTCGAGATCGAGCTCCTGCCGCTTGCCGCTCTTGCCCGGAAAGCGCAGGCTCGTGGCAGAGGCCGCGATCGTGGCATCCCGCCGCCGCAGGGTCGTCAGGCCCCGACTGCCGTGCTTCACGAGATACCGCTCGCTGCCGACGCGCGGGGCGGCGAGATCGAGGATTCGGAACGCCGCCGCGAGGACGCGCTCGCGGTCTGCCTCCGCCCGGCGCAGCGAGGTCGTGACGCGGGCTCGGGCGCGCGGGAGGGCCCCGGCGAGCTGGAGGGCGCGCGCATACTTGCCCTTGTCCCGTCCCGCCGTCCAGTCGGGGTGGTAGAGGTACTGGACGCGTCCTGCCTCATCGGTGCCGACCGCCTGGATGTGGCCGTTCGCTACCGCGCTGATCCACACGTCCGTCCACGCGGGTGGGATGACCAGCGCCGCCGCTCTCTCGCGGTCCGCAGCGCGAAGCGGGCCACCGTCGGCGTCCGTGTACCGGAAGCCGGAGCCCGCGCGGGAGCGCCGGTACCCCGGGTCGACACCCGGGTGCACCTTCTTCAGCCGTGGCACGTCAGGAGTCGCGCAGCATGTCGATCAGCTCGGCCTTGCGCTTGCCGGAGTAGCCCGTGATGCCGAGCTCCTTCGCGCGCGCCCGCAGCCGCGGCACGGTCCAGTCGTCGTACGATCCGGACTCGCCGCCCCGGCGCCCGACGGCCTTCGCCCCGTCGCGGGCGACGGCATTGGAGATGCGGGCGGCCTTCTGCTTCGAATCGCCCTGGGCCCGAAGCTCCTCGTAGAGCTCGGGATCCTTGAGCGATGAGGGGGTTCTGTTCTGTGGCATACCCCGGCTCTACCGCACTATTCACGGGTCGGGCAAGGGGGGTGCCGGATGCCGCGAAGGCGATTAGTTTCGGGGCGTCCTTCATCCCCCGAACAAGGAGCAGATCATGAACATCGCACTGCTGATCATCATCGTCGTCGCCATCGTGCTGGCCATCGTCGGCGGCATGAACGCAGCCTTCAACTGGCTGCTGTGGGTCGCTCTCATCGTCGGCGTGATCGCCCTGATCGCGTTCCTCCTGAGGGTCGTCCGCGGCGGCAGGGCCTAGGAGCGTCCGCGGTGCCCGCCCGGCGATGTCGGGCGGGCACCGCGAGGGTCGGTGGA
>JASCPG010000018.1 GCA_029960085.1 Microbacteriaceae bacterium PS02067
CCCCCCGGGGGGGTACTCACCCGGGGGGTGGCACGGGGGGGGGGCGGCTAACAGCGGGCAACACCCCCTCTGCTTCCGGCTCTGTCGGGCTACCGGGTCGGGCTACTCGTTGTCGCCGCCGGTCGCAGCGGTGGCGCTCACCTCCGAGGCATCCACCAGATCACGGGCGTCCGGCCACGTCCAGTCGCGGATCTCGGCCGGGTCCTCTCCCGTCGACCGGGCGTAGCGGCGGGCCGCCATGCGCTGGTCCTCGAGCTTCTGGCTGAGCAGCGCTGCGCGCGACGACAGGCCCGGGACGCGCTCGATGACCTTCCGCACGAGGTGGAACCGGTCCATCTTGTTGAGCATCGCCATGTCGAACGGCGTCGTCGTGGTGCCCTCCTCGATGTAGCCGCGCACGTGCAGGTTCGCGTGGCCGTGCCGACGGTAGGTGAGCCGGTGGATGAGCCACGGGTAGCCGTGGTAGGCGAAGATGATCGGCTTGTCGGTCGTGAACAGCTGATCGAACTCGCGATCGGTCATGCCGTGCGGGTGCTCCTCGCTCGGCTGCAGGCGCATGAGGTCGACGACGTTGACCATCCGCACCTTCAGGTCGGGGAGCTCCTGCCGGATGATGTCGATCGCCGCGAGCACCTCGAGCGTCGGCACGTCGCCGCACGCTGCGAGGACGACGTCGGGCTCCTCACCGGTCGGGACGTTCGACGCGAACTCCCAGATGCCCGCACCGCGCGTGCAGTGGTCGATCGCCTGCTCCATCGTGAGCCAGGACGCCTGCGGCTGCTTGCCCGCCACGACGACGTTGACGTAGTCGCGGGAGCGCAGGCAGTGGTCGTAGACGCTCAGCAGGGTGTTGGCGTCCGGCGGCAGGTAGACCCGCACGACTTCGGCTTTCTTGTTCACGACGTGGTCGATGAAGCCCGGATCCTGGTGTGAGAAGCCGTTGTGGTCCTGGCGCCAGACGTGGCTCGAGAGCAGGTAGTTGAGCGACGCGATCGGGCGCCGCCACGGCAGTTCGCGCGAGACCTTCAGCCACTTGGCGTGCTGGTTGAACATCGAGTCGACGATGTGGATGAACGCCTCGTACGACGTGAACAGGCCGTGCCGGCCGGTGAGGAGGTACCCCTCGAGCCAGCCCTGGCACTGGTGCTCGCTCAGCATCTCGACGACCTGGCCGCGCTTGCCCAGGTGCTCGTCGTCGCTGTCCAGACCGTTGTTCCAGCTCTTGTCGGTGACCTCCAGCACGGCCTGGATGCGGTTGGATGCCAGTTCGTCGGGCGCGAAGATGCGGAAGTTGTCGAGGTTCGCGGCCATGACCGCCTCGAGCCAGCCTCCGAGCACCCGCGTCGCCTCGGCGATCGTCGCACCCGGGGCGGGCACGTCGACGCCGTAGTCGCGGAAGTCGGGAAGCACGAGGTCGTGCAGCAGCAGTCCGCCGTTCGCGTGCGGGGTCGCGCTCATGCGGAGGTCGCCCGGAGGGGTCAGCGCCGTGACTTCGGGGCGGGGAGCGCCGGCCTCGTCGAACAGCTCCTCGGGGCGGTAGGACTGCAGCCAGCCCTCCAGCACCTTGAGGTGCTCGTCGGTGTCGCGCGCCGACGCGAGCGGCACCTGGTGCGCACGCCACGAGTTCTCGGTGCGCTTGCCGTCGATCTCGGGCGGGCAGGTCCAGCCCTTCGGCGTGCGCATGACGATCATGGGCCAGCGCGGACGCTCGAGATCGGGGTTCTCCGCGGCATCCGCCTTGATCTGCGCGATCTCGTCGAGCGCCTCGTCCAGGAGCGTCGCGAACCGGGTGTGGATCGACAGGTGGTCCTCGTCGTCGAAACCGGCCTCGAAGACGTACGGCTTGTAGCCGTAGCCGGTCATGAGCGCGACGAGCTCCTCTTCGGGGATGCGCGCGAGCACCGTCGGGTTCGCGATCTTGTAGCCGTTCAGGTGCAGGATCGGCAGGACGACGCCGTCGGTGACGGGGTCGATGAACTTGTTGGAGTGCCAGCTGGTCGCGAGCGGCCCGGTCTCGGCCTCGCCGTCGCCGACGACGGCCGCGACGAGCAGGTCGGGGTTGTCGAACGCGGCGCCGTAGGCGTGGGAGAGCGCGTAGCCGAGCTCGCCGCCCTCGTGGATCGAGCCGGGCGTCTCGGGGGCGACGTGCGAGGGGATGCCGCCGGGGAAGGAGAACTGCGTGAAGAGGCGCTTCAGGCCCTTCTCGTCGTTCGAGATGTCGTTGTAGGTCTCGGTGTACGTGCCGTCGAGGAACGACGCCGCGACGAGGCCCGGCCCGCCGTGCCCCGGGCCGATGATGTACATCGTGGGCTGCAGGCGCCGCGCGATCGCGCGGTTGAGGTGCGAGTAGATGAAGTTGAGGCCCGGCGTCGTACCCCAGTGCCCGACGAGGCGCGGCTTGACGTGGTCGCGGGTCAGCGGCTCGCGCAGCAGCGGATTGTCGAGCAGGTAGATCTGCCCCACGCTCATGTAGTTGGCGGCGCGCCACCACCGGTCGATCGTCTCGACATCGGCGGGCGTGACGCTCGCGGTGCTGCGGGTCCAGGGCGTAGAGGGATTGTTAGCGCTCACATTGTCGATTGTGGCACTGCTCGGGCCGCGGCGACAGGGGTCCGGCCGTGGAAATCCCGCCGAAGCAGGCGGGCTGCGGGGCAGCGGCTCGTCAGTCGAGCAGCAGCGCGGGCTCTTCGAGGATGGATGCCACGTCGGCGATGAACCGGCTCATGCCGTCGCCGTCGATGACGCGGTGGTCGAACGAGCCCGACACGGTCGTGACGAACCGCGGGCGGACCTCGCCGTCGACGACCCACGGCTTCTGCCGGATCGTACCCATCGCGACGATCCCCGACTCGCCGGGGTTGATGATCGGCGTCCCGGCATCCATCCCGAACACGCCGATGTTCGTGATCGTGATCGTGCCGCCCTGCTGGTCGGCGGGGGTCGACCGGCCCTCACGTGCCGTGAGGGTGAGCTTCTCGAGAGCGCGGGCGAGTTCGCGCATCGACAGATCCTGCGCGTCCTTGATGTTCGGCACGAGCAGCCCGCGCGGCGTCGCGGCGGCGATGCCGAGGTTGACGTAGTTGCGCACGTGGATCTCGGCCGAGCCGTCCTCATTGTCGATCCACGCGGCGTTCACCATCGGCGTGCGCCGCGCCGCCCAGATCACGGCGCGCGCCATGATCAGCAGCGGCGACACCTTCACGTCGGCGAAGTCGGGCGAGGCCTTCAGACGCTTGACGAGTTCCATCGTGCGCGTGGCATCGACGTCGGTCCACACCGACACGTGCGGCGCCGTGTACGCGGAGCGGACCATGCCGGATGCCGTGGCCTTGCGCACGCCCTTGACGGGGATCGTCTCTTCGCGACCGCCCGCGGGCGCCGAGGCGGAGGCAGCGGGCGCCACCGACGCGACCGGTGCGACCGGGATCGTGTGCTCGCGCACGGCGGGGGCGGCGGGGGTCGCGATGTTGCGGAAGACGCTCGCCTGCTGGGCGTGCGCCACGACGTCGTCGCGCGTGACTTCGCCGGCCGGGCCGCTCGGAGCGACTTGAGCGAGGTCGACACCGAGGTCGCGGGCGAGCTTGCGCACCGGCGGCTTCGCGACGACGCCGACGGATGCCGTGACGGCGGCCTCCCGCGCGGCGGGGCGCTTGCGGCGCGAGGTCACGGCGCCACCCGTGCCGTAGCCGACGAGCACGGCACCGGCCGCCTCGTCCTCACTCGGGGTCGGGGCGGTCGGCTCGCCGTGGGCGGAGAGGCCCGACGAGGCATCCGCCTCGGCATCCGCCCCCGCGATCGTGATGATCGCGGCGCCGACGGTGACCGTCTGCCCCTCGGGGGCGAGGAGCTCACCGACCGTGCCGGAGAACGGCGAGGGCAGTTCGACGAGGGATTTCGCCGTCTCGATCTCGACCAGCACGTCGTTGACCTCGACCCTGTCTCCCGGCGCGACGCGCCACTGGACGATCTCGGCCTCGGTCAGCCCCTCACCGACATCCGGCAGGTGGAAAGTCTGGGTGCTCATCTCGTTCTCCTCGTATCACCCGTCGTGGGGCGGGCGGGGGGGTTAGTAGGCGAGGGCGCGGTCGACGGCCTCGAGGATGCGATCGGCGTCGGGCAGGTAGATGCCCTCCAGCTTCGCGGGCGGGAACGGGACATCGAAGCCCGACACCCGGATGACGGGCGACTCCAGGGCGAAGAACGCCCGCTCCATCACGGTCGCGGCGACCTCCGAGCCGACCGACACGTTGCCGGGCGCCTCCTGCGCGTAGACCATCCGACCCGTCCGGCGGACGGAGTCGAGGATCGGCCCGTAGTCGATGGGCGACAGCGACCGCACATCGACGACCTCGCACGACGTGCCCTCGCTCTCGGCGAGCGCCGCCGCCTGCAGGAGCGTCGTCACCATCGCGCCGTGACCCACGAGGGTCACGTCCGTGCCTCGCCGCACGATCCGCGACGCGTGCAGCGGGAGCGCGCGCTCGGCCTCATCGACCTCGCCCTTCAGCCAGTACTTGGCCTTCGGCTCGAGGAAGATGACCGGGTCGGGCGAGGCGATCGCGTCCTGGATCATCCAGTATGCGTCGTTCGGCGTCGACGGCGACACCACCCGCAGGCCCGGCGTGTGCGCGAAGTACGCCTCCGGGCTCTCCTGGTGATGCTCGACCGCGCCGATGTGCCCGCCGTACGGGATGCGGATGACGACCGGCATCCGCAGCGCACCCTCGTGCCGGTTCGTGAGCTTCGCGAGCTGCGAGGTGATCTGGTCGAACGCGGGGAAGACGAACCCGTCGAACTGGATCTCCACGACGGGGCGGAACCCCGCCATCGCGAGCCCGATCGCGGTTCCCACGATCCCCGACTCGGCGAGCGGGGTGTCGAGCACCCGGCGGTCGCCGAACTCGGCCTGCAGCCCCTCGGTCACACGGAACACGCCCCCGAGCTTGCCGATGTCCTCACCCATCAGGACGACGTGGTCGTCGGCCGCCATCGCGGCGCGAAGCCCTGCGTTCAGGGCCTTCGCGAACGGCATCGCCGTCGTCGTCATGCGACACCTCCCTCGAGCGCGGCTTCGTACTCGGCGAGCCAGCGCTCCTCCTCCTGCACGAGCGGGTGCGCCTCGCTGTACGCGTACGCGAACATGTCGGACGCCTCGAGCCCGCCGAGCTCGTTCGTGCGCACGCGCACATCGTCGGCGTAGGCTGCGGCCTCGGCGTCCACCTCGTCGAAGAAGGATGCCGCGGCGCCCCGCGACCGCAGGTGCGCACGCATCCGAGCGATCGGATCGCGCCGCGCCCACGACTCCTCCTCGTCGGAGGTGCGGTACTTCGTCGGGTCGTCGCTCGTCGTGTGCGCGCCCATGCGGTACGTCAGCGCCTCGATCGCGTGCGGGCCGTCACCCGCGCGCGCCTCGTCGAGCGCGAGCTTCGAGACGGCGTAGCTGGCGAGCACGTCGTTGCCGTCGACGAGCGTCGAGGGCATCCCGTACCCCGCGCCCCGGCGGTGGAGCGGTCCGCGCGATTGCGTCGCCACGGGCACCGAGATCGCCCATTGGTTGTTCTGCAGGAAGAACACCTCGGGGGTCCGGTACGTGTTCGCGAAGACCATGGCCTCGTGGACGTCGCCCTGGCTCGACGCACCGTCGCCGTAGTAGACGATGACCGCCTCGTCGCGGGTGGGATCGCCTGTGCCGCAGCGCCCGTCGAAGACGAGCCCCATGCCGAAGCCGGTCGCGTGCAGCGTCTGCGACCCGAGGACGAGGGTGTAGATGCGGGTGTTGCCGTTGCGCGGGTCGGTCGGGTCCCAGCCGCCGTGCGTGAGCCCGCGCATCACGCGGATGATGTCGATCGGGTCGACGCCGCGGGTCGTCGCGACGACGTGCTCGCGGTAGCTCGGGAAGAGGTGGTCCTGCGGGCGCGCCGCCCGCACGGAGCCGACCTGCGCGGCCTCCTGCCCGAACGACGGCGGCCACAGGGCGAGCTGCCCCTGCCGCTGCAGGTTCGTGGCTTGGCGGTCGAACGCGCGCACCACCACCATGTCGCGGTAGAAGGTCTCCAGGTCGGCGTCGGCGAGCGCGTCGATGAGCGGCAGGTACCGCTCCGCCTCGGGCGTCGGGGCGAACGTCCCGTCCGCTGCCAGAACGCGCACGAGTGCCGGGTCGTCAGGCGGGGTCATGCCTCAACGCTAGCCCCGGCCGTATGCAGGGTTCTGCATGGAATCGACAACGGATGCCGGAATGCCTCAGCGAGGGGCGACAGCGCTCGCGACCTCGACCACCCGGTCGATCGACTCCTGCTCGCCCACCGAGATCCGGACACCGTCGCCCGCGAAGGGCCTGACGATGAGTCCCGCGGCGTCGAACGCCGCGGCGACCTCGGCCGTGCGCTCGCCCGCGGGGAGCCACACGAAGTTGCCCTGCGCATCGGGGACGTCCCACCCGGCTGCCCGCAGCCGTTCGACGAGCGCATCGCGACGCGCCGAGATCACGGCGACGCGTGCCCGGAGCTCGTCCTCGGCGTCGAGGCTCGCGAGCGCGGCCTCCTCGGCCTGCGCCGTGACCGACAGGGGGATGCCCGTGGAGCGGGCGGCGGCGAGGATCCGCGGGTCGCCGATCGCATAGCCGACCCGAAGGCCCGCCAGCCCGTACGCCTTGGAGAACGTGCGCAGCAAGACGACCTGCGGATGCCCGGCCGCGAGCACGACCTCCCCGTGCACCGTGTCGGGCGCCGTGGCGAACTCGATGTAGGCCTCGTCGAGGACGACGAGGACGTCGGCGGGGATCTTGGCGAGGAACGCATCGAATGCGGCCTGGGTGACGACGGGGCCGGTCGGGTTGTTGGGCGTGCAGACGATCACCATGCGGGTGCGGTCGGTGATGGCGGCGGCCATGGCATCCAGGTCATGCCCGCCCGCGGGCGTATTCGGCACGGGCACGCCCGTCGCACCGGCGATCGTCGCGAGCGACGGGTACGCCTCGAAGGACCGCCACGAGAAGACGATCTCATCGCCCGGACCGCTCGTGGCCTGCGCGAGCTGGAAGAGGATCGACACGGAACCCGCCGCGATGTGCACCGCGTCGTCCGTCACACCGAACTTCTCGGCGAGGCGTGCGCGAAGCCGCGCCGCCGAGGCGTCGGGGTAGCGGTTGAAGCCGACGCTCGCCTGCACGGCCTCCACGACACCGGGCAGCGGCTCGAACGGATTCTCGTTGCTCGAGAGCTTGAAGGCGTCGTCACCGGCGTGCTTTCCCTGCCGGTAGGCGGGGAGGGCGGCGATCTCAGGGCGGAGGCGAACGGGATGATCGGTCACGCGACGAGTCTACGAGGGGAGCGGATGACACCGCGGGCCGCGCGTGCGACACTGAGGGACCATGCGCTTCCTCATCCGCGTCGTCGTCAATGCGTTCGCCATCTGGGTGGCGACGCTGATCCCCCTGCTCATGGTGACGGTCATCCCCTTCGCCCCCGGGGAGACCCTGCAGCTCGTCCTGACGCTTCTGCTCGTCGCGGCCGTGTTCGCGCTCGTCAACACGATCATCGGCACGGTCATCAAGATCGTCGCCTTCCCGCTCTACATCCTCACCCTGGGGCTCATCTCCTTCCTCGTGAACGGACTCCTCCTCGTCATCACCGCGTGGTTCACGCATTGGTGGAGCTGGGGGCTGCGCGTCGAGGACCTGTGGCACGGCATCCTCGCGGCGATCGTGATCTCCCTCATCAACTGGGTGTTCGGCATCATCCTGCGCCCCCAGACGAAGCGCCGCTGAGCCTGCGGAAGGGAACCTGCGGCACCCCGGCCAACGGGCGGGGGTCGACGCGGGATGCCTCGTACACGAACGACTCCACGCTCGTCGCGTCGGCGTAGTCCCCGAGGCGCGAACGGACCCCGTCCACCCGCGGATCGGACGACACGTCGAGCATCCGCGCGGTCTCGCGGTAGTGCTCGATCAGGTGCGGCTCGATCGGGTCGTCGCCCCCGAGGAGCTTCCCCGGGATCTCGCGCGACACGGTGATGCTCCCCTCCGCGCCGACGCCCTGGGCGAATCCCCCGCCGGCGAGCGCCGCGACCGGGTCGTCGCGGTGCCGGAGCGCGACGCCCAACGTGTCGCCGCCGAAATCTCCCTGCACCGGACTGCCGGCCGTCACGACCAGGGGCACCTCGTAGTCGCCGGACATCGCGAGGAACGTCGCAACGAGGCCCCCTTGCGAGTATCCGACCGGCGAGACCACATCACCGGTCTCGGCGCCCGAGTCGGCGAGCGCCGCGCGGACGGCCTGGTAGGACGCCGCGTCGCTGCGCCGGAGGTACATGTCGAGGTTGGAGTCCCAGTCCCATGCCTCGTCTTCACCGCCGTCGCTCGTGCCCGCGATGTACACGGTGAAACGACGCGAGCCGTCGGGCATCGTGAAGCGGTCCACCCGCACGCGCGCATCGCCGGCGGGGATGCGATCGGTGAGCTGGGCGACCGAGGTCGGCGCCGATGTCCGCGAACCGCCCACCTGCCGGACCTCGACGGAGCCGGGCGCGGGCGCGAGGCCTGCCCCCTGCTTCACGGCGCCCCGCCCGATCGCCTGGATCAACCCGGCGAGCGGCCAGATGAGGGCCTCGAGTCCCAGCTGCGGACCGATTGTGACGTCGTACTGGTCCATGAGCGCGAGCCGGTCGGCGCCGTACCAGGTGAGCTCGTTCCAGAACAGTCGGGTCGCGATCCCGGCGTCATCCCGCAGGAGGGCCGCCATCCGCGCCCGGAGTTCTCGCGCGAGAGCGTCGTCGCCGGCCGTCTCGGCGATCCGGGCCTGCGCGCGCAGTTCCGCGTACTCGTAGGTGTCGGCCATCGTGTCGAGATCCCCGGCGAGCCGCCGCGCCCGCACCGCGGCATCCGTCGCCGACCCGGCGGGCGGATAGAGCCAGACATCCGCGCGTTCCAGCACACGCTGCGCACGTTGCAGGGTCTCCCCGATCGCATCGCACGCGGCGGCGCTCGCGCGCAGGTGCCCCGCCGCGGCGCGTAGGGTGTCGGTGTCGACGGCGACGAGCCCGCCGCTGCGGATGTCGAGGTCGTCGGAGCCCATCAGGAGCACCCCACGAGAGCGCGGGACGTCTCGGCGCGTTGGGCCGCGGCGAGATCGTCGTCGCACAGCTGGATGAGGCGGACGAGGCGGGCGACGTCCTCTACGAGGCCCGCCGCCCCGGCCCGGTAGTCGTCGGTGGCGCGAGAGCGCCAATCGGTCGTGTCGGCGATGCCGTCGACACGGGAATGCAGGGCGCGCGCATCGCGGCTCGCGTCGTGCAGGATGCGCCGCGCGGCAGTCAGCGCCGAAAGTGTCGATGTGGTCGGGAACGGGTCCATGGGGAGACTCTGGACGACTCGGCGGCGCGCCGCCGACCGAATCGGCCGATCGGTGGACAGTCCACAGGATCGGGCGGCTGGGGAGGGGGCGATGCTGTCGTGCCTGCACTCGGACCTTCCCCCCGCGGCCCGACGCGGGCCAGAATGTGGGGGTGCATTCTCGTCCCGCGCCGTTCCGTGTCGCGTTCGTCTGCACCGGCAACATCTGCCGCTCCCCGATGGCGGAGATCGTCTTCCGAGGGTTCGCGGAACGCGCCGGGCTCGCCGACTATGTGACCTCGTCGAGCTCGGGCACGGGCGATTGGCACGTCGGCGAGCGCGCCGACGCACGCACCCTCGAGGCGCTGCACCGCCGCGGATACGACGGCGAGCACCATCGCGCCCGCCAGTTCGCGCTCGAGGACTTCGACCGCAACGACCTGATCGTCGCCCTCGACCGTTCGCACGAGCGCATCCTCTCCAGCTGGGCGCGGACGACGGACGACACCGACAAGCTCGCGCTGCTCCTCTCGTTCGACGCGGCGGCGGAGGGCGTGCTCGACGTGCCGGACCCGTACTACGCGGGCCCGAAGATGTTCGACGAGGTGCTCGATATGATCGAGAGTGCGAGCCGGGCGCTCTTCCGGCAGCTCGAACCCGCCGTCCGCCCGTCCTCGGGCTGAGTCCTGAGCGCCCGATGTCCCCGATCGGAGCCTTCGTCGTGACCGCATTGCCCCCTCAGCCCCTGAGCCCGCTCGACGGACGCTACCGCGCCGCGGTGACGGGCCTCGCCGACTACCTCTCCGAGGCGGGCCTCAACCGCGCCCGCGTCGAGGTCGAGGTCGAGTGGATCATCGCCCTCACGGACCGCGGCCTGTTCGGTGCGGCGCCGCTCGAGGATGCCCAGAAGGAGAGCCTCCGCGCTCTGTACCGCGACTTCGGCCAGGCGGAGATCGACTGGCTGGCCGAGAAGGAAGCCGTCACGCGTCACGACGTGAAGGCCGTCGAGTACCTCGTGCGCGACCGGCTCGAGACGCTCGGGCTCGCCCCCGTCGCCGAGCTCACCCACTTCGCATGCACGAGCGAGGACATCAACTCGGCGTCCTACGCGCTCACCGTGAAGCGCGCCGTCGAGCAGGTGTGGCTCCCGAAGCTGCGCGCCGTGATCTCGGCCCTCGGCGACCTCGCCCGTGAGCACCGCGACGCCGCCATGCTCTCCCGCACGCACGGCCAGCCGGCGACCCCGTCGACGATGGGCAAGGAGCTCGCCGTGTTCGCGTGGCGCCTCGACCGCGTCGCCGCCCAGATCGAGGCGGGCGATTACCTCGCGAAGTTCTCCGGCGCGACCGGGACGTGGTCGGCGCATCTGTCCGCTGCGCCCGATGTGGACTGGCCCGAGTTGTCGCGCGAGTTCATCGAAGGCCTCGGCATCGGGTTCAACATGCTCACGACCCAGATCGAGTCGCACGACTGGCAGGTCGAGCTGTACGACCGGGTGCGCCACGCGGGTGGCATCCTGCACAACCTCGCGACGGATGTGTGGACCTACATCTCGATGGGCTTCTTCGCGCAGATCCCCGTCGCGGGGGCGACCGGGTCCTCCACGATGCCGCACAAGATCAACCCCATCCGGTTCGAGAACGCCGAGGCGAACCTCGAGATCTCCGGCGGGCTGCTGCAGACGCTGGCATCCACCCTCGTCACGAGCCGCATGCAGCGCGACCTCACCGACTCGACGACGCAGCGGAACATCGGCGTCGCATTCGGGCACTCGCTGCTCGCCCTCGACAACCTCCAGCGGGGGCTCACCGAGATCCTGCTCGCGCGCGACGTGCTGCTGGCGGACCTGGATGCCAACTGGGAGGTCCTCGCCGAGGCGATCCAGACCGTCGTGCGGGCCGAGATCGTCGCGGGCCGCTCGCAGATCACCGACCCGTACGCCCTGCTGAAGGACCTCACCCGCGGGCGCCGCGTCGGTCACGCCGAGCTCGTCGAGTTCGTCGACGGCCTCGACATCGGCGCGGAGGCGAAGGCGCGGCTGATCGCGCTGACCCCGGCGACCTACACGGGCATCGCCGACCGGCTCGTCGACGAGCTCTGACGGGTCGACGGGACGCCCGTCAGGACGCGGGCGGCTCGGACTCGTCCTCGGGGAGGAGCACTCCGTGCTCGACGTTCTTCGTGACCTGAGCGGGGTCGACGGCGAGCATCAGGAGCGCGATGATCACGAGCGTCGCGATGAACGCGATGCCCGCGACGACGAGCGACACGACGATCACGTGCGAGCGCTGGTCGCCCGTGAGCTCCTGGAAGAAGCCCATCGAGACGAGCGTGATGATCCCGGCGAACAGCGCCGCGGCGAACGCGAACCCGAGCAGCTGCACGGGTTTCATGATGTCGCGACGAGTGGGTCGGTTCTCGGTCATACGATCTCTCCTGCCGAGCGCGCGGACGATGCGGGCGCCTCGGTGACGACGGGCGTGTGGCGGGGCGAGAAGCCGGCGATCCCGAGGAAGACGGCGATGACGGCGGCGTACCCGCCGAACACGCCGACACCGATCACGATGCCGGTGAGCGTCAGATCGCCCACGTACTGAAGACTGTAGGTCGGGTTCACGAGAAGGAGCCCGATGGCGAGGGCGAGCGTGATCGCCCCGATGAGGACGCCGTCACGTCCGTTCGCATCGCCGGCGCGACGGGCGCGAAGGCCGCCGACGAGCTCGGTCACCCCACTGACGACGGCCCAGGCGATGACGACGATGAAGAACATCTCGGTGGTCCGAAGGGGTGGGATGCCCGTGACCATCCCCGCGACGAGCGCCTCGAGGCCGAGGAGCACCGGCAGCCCGCGGCCGCCCGCAGGGTAGACGAGCCACGCCGCCGCGAAGAACACGATGGCGGTCGCGATCGCGTAGCCGCTGAAGACCGCGAGCCCGACGGCGGCCGAGTGGTCCGACGAGAATGTGATCATGATCGCCGCGACGGCGGCGAACAGCGCCCTCGCGAGCTGCACATGGCGCACCTCGAAGGTGCGGGTCGGCGCGTCGGTCACGCCCTCCAGTCTAGGTCGCCCCGCACGCCGCGGAGACTCAGGCCGCCCAGACGCGCGCCGCGGAGACTCAGGCCACCGCGGCGGCGACGAGGTCGCGGATGCGCGCGATCACGGCATCCGTCACCTCGACGACCGCGAACGACGTCGGCCAGAGCGCGCCGTCGTCGAGGCGGGCCTCGTCGGTGAAGTTCAGCGTGGGGTAACGGGTGTCGAACTTCGAGGCGGGCTGCACGAAGAGCACGACCTTGCCGTCGGCGGCATACGCGGGGAAGCCGTAGAACGTCTTCGGGTCGAGCTGGGGCGCTTCCGCACCGACGATCCGGTGCACCGCACGGGCGAGGTCGCCGTCCACGCCGCTCAGGGCGTCGATCGCGTCGCCGCACGCCTCGAGCTCCTTGGCGAGCTTGGCGGCGCCCTTCAGCCCCTTCGTCGAGCGGAGCTCCTCGGCGCGCTGCGCCATCGCCGCGCGTTCCTCGGCGCTGAACCTGGTCCCGTCTTCGGCCATGTCAGGCATCCTTTCGGTGGATCGCTTCGACGGCGCGCAGCACCGCGAGGCTGCGCTCCTGGTCGGGGGTGGGGTCGTCGCCGCGGATGAGGTCCGCGAAGCGGGCGACCTCGTAGACCATGTTGTTCTCGGCGCCGTCGACGTGCTCGGCGGTGCGCGTGCCGTCCCGGAGGCTCAGGGCGATCTCGCGCGGCCGGGTGATCTCGTCGATCTCGATCGTGCCGAGTTCGCCCTGGATCTCGTTCGGCCGGTGCGAGAACCCGATCTTCGAGAACGACACCTGCGCCACGAACTCCGGATACGTGAGGAGGGCTGCGCCCGCCCCGTCCGCGCCCGTCGCGACGGTGACGGTCGATCCCGCGACGGATGCCGGGGTGCCGAACAGGTGCACGACGGCGCTCAGGGGGTACACGCCGAGGTCGAACAGCGCACCTCCGGCGAGCGCCGGGTCGAAGATGTTCGGTGTCTCGCCGGCGAGGACGAGGTCGTAGCGCGCGGAGTACTGCGACTGCCCGAACGAGACGAGCCGTACGCGCCCGATCCGCGGCAGGAGGGCGGCGACCTGCGCCATCCCGGGGTCGTAGACGTTCCGCATGCCCTCGAACACGACGACGCCGCGGTCGCGGGCGGCGCCGACGAGGTCGGCGAACTCGCCCGCCGTCGGGGTCGCGGGCTTCTCGACGAAGACATGGATGCCGGCGTCGATGGCATCCCGCACCTGCGCCGCATGCGCGCCGTTCGGTGACCCGACGTAGACGGCATCGATCTCGCCCGAGCGCAGCAGCGCCGCGAGGTCGGTCGTGGCTCCCGCGATGCCGAGCCGGTCGGCGAACGCACGGGCGCGGGCCGCGTCACGCGAGTAGGCGACGTCGATGCGGATGCCGTCGACGCCAGCCACCGCGTCGGCGAACCGTTCCGTGATGCCGCTCGTCCCGATCGTCGCCAGTCGAATCATGGCGTCCAGCGTACGACTCGGAAAGCCCGTGCGGGGCCGCTCCCGTGGCGATCGACCGGGCCGATCCGGCTCAGTGCCCGGCGAGGAAGGCGATGCCCTCTTCGCGGAAGACCCGCGAGCCCGGGGCATTGAAGTGGTGGCGCCCCGGGATCTCGAGGAACCGCCCCTGGGGGCACGCCGCCGCGAGTGCCTTGGAGCCCTCGATGATGGCATCCTGCGACCCCGTCGCGAAGAGCACGGGCTGCTGCGGTGCGTGTGCGGGATCGGGATCGACGGTCTTCGTCGCCCGCATTCCGCCCGCGATGGCGAGGAGCGCCCGCAGGTCGTTGCCGGACACTCGTTCGCTCAGGCGCAGGTAGTTCTGGCTCACCGGGTCGGTGACGGGGGTGCCGTCCTCGACGAACGCACGGACCTGGTCGATGTCGAGCCGCGCGAGGGGGATGCCGTCGGGCACGCCGCCCAGGATGACGCGCGGGATCCGCTCGGAGATGTCCTGCACGACCTCCCACCCGACGCGGGCGCCGAGGGAGTAGCCGACGTAGAGGGCTTCGTCGACGAGGTACGTGTCGAGGACGGTCTCGACATCGCCCGCGAGTGCACGGACGGAGTAGTCGCCCGGGTCGTGCGGCTTGTCGCTCGCGCCGTGGCCGCGCTGGTCGATGCCGATGACGCGGTAGCCGGCACGGAGCAGATCGCGCACCCACCCGGTCGCGACCCAGTTGTCCTTCGTGCTGGAGGCGAACCCGTGCACCACGACCACGACGGGAGCATCGAGCTCGCCCCAGGAGTACGTCGCGATGCGCAGGCCGTCGCCGACCATGATGTACTGCGGATCGGGCATCTCGGTGATGAGCCCGAACGCCGCGGACGGCACCGGGTCGTTCAGCACGGGGGCGTTCGGCGTCGGGGACTCAGGCGTCGTGGACACGGTTCTCCTCTCGACACGCGATGCGGACGTATCGCGTCGCGTCGGACAACCCCGCGTCGTACATAAGTATTCCTATGATGGGATCTTCCGCCGGGGCCGCCGCCCCAGGCTACCGCCGCGGCGCCCGGGGGCGCCGCGCCCGACGATCGGGATGGGGGCCGTCACGACGGCATCCACCACCATCGAACCGTCCGTCGGACCGATGACGGGGATCGTGGTCGTCTCGGTGACCTCGGGCGGGTCGACGGGCATGCGGCCGAGTTCGCGGTGCGCGCGCACGTAGGCCGGGATGAGGATGACGACCGCGCCGATCCATGCCAGGGGGTTCGACCACACGACCCCCGCGAAGCCGAACATGCTACCGAGGATGACCGCCGCACCGACACGCATGACGAGTTCGACGACGCCCGTGAGGGTCGGGATCAGGGCCGACCCGAGCCCCTGCAGCGCTCCGCGCAGGATGAACAGCACGGCGAGCACGGTGTACGACGCCCCGTTGATGAGGAGCATGTACGCCGCCAGATGCACGACTTCGTCCGAGCCGTCGCCGACGAACATCCGCACGGCGGACGCGCCGCCGACGATGAGGAGCACCCCGAGGATGACGGCGACGACGAGCGACATCCACACGGCCTGCACCACGCCGCGGCGGATCCGGTCGGGTCGGCGCCCACCCAGGTTCTGCGCCGCGTACATGGATGCCGCGAGCCCGAGCGACTGGAGGAGCGCGACCGCCAGCCCGTCGACGCGCGCGGCGGCCGTGTACGCAGCGATCGCCTCCGCCCCGAGTTCGTTGAGCGCGACCTGCACCGTCAGCGTCCCGATCGCGATGATCGAGGCCTGGAACCCCATCGGCAGGCCGAGCCGGAGGTGCTCGGCGAGGTCGGCGCGGGTGACCTTCCAGTCCTCCCGGCGCACGTGCAGCACGGGCACGCGCCGCCGCACGTACTCGAGGCACAGCAGCACGGACGCAGCCTGCGCCGCGACGGTCGCCCAGGCGGCGCCGGCGACGCCCCAGCCGAGGACTCCGACCATGAGGAGGACGAGCGCGACGTTGAGCGCACACGCGATGGTGAGGAACACGAGCGGAGTGCGGGAGTCGCCGATCGCACGGATGATCGCGGCGAGGTAGTTGAACGCCATCATCGCCCCAGCCCCGAGGAAGCTGATCTGCGCGAAGACCGTCGCGTCGGCCATGAGCTGCGGCGGCGTCTGCATGAGCGCGAGGGCGGGCCCCGAGATGAAGGGTGCGACGACGGTCAGGACGATGCTGAACGCCGCGGTGAGGATCGTGCCGGATGCCACGGACCGCCGCACCGCCGCGTGATCGCGCGCCCCGAACGCCTGCGCCGTCGGGATCGCGAAACCGCTCGTCATGCCCCACGCGAACCCGAGGAGGAGGAACAGCAGGCTCCCCGTCGCGCCGACCGCGGCCAGGGCGTCGACGCCCAGGTGACGGCCGACGACGATGGCATCCGCGAACTGGTACAGCTGCTGGACGACGTTGCCGATCAGCAGCGGCACCGAGAACGCGAGGATGACGCGCCAGGGACTGCCGGTGGTGAGGGTGCGGGACATGCGTGCTCTCAAGGGAGGGATCGAGGGGTGTGAGCGGGTCTGGGGGTGTGGGGCTGCGCCGGATCCGCGCGTCGGTTCGCGCGGGACTCCGGCCGTCCGCGGGAACGACGAACGGCGCCCCGACAGGGCGCCTCGGGGTCCACTGTATCGAATCGATTCGAGCGCCACAAACCATTCATGCCATGAACGCCCGGTACTGTGAGGCGCATGTCCGTGGGTCTTCTCGCCGTCGTCGACGACATCCTCAGTGCCGCGCTCAAGGCATCCGCCAAATCCGCGGGCGTCGTGATCGACGACGCCGCCGTGACGCCGCAGTACGTGCAGGGGCTGAGCCCCGCCCGCGAACTCCCCGTCGTCGGACGGATCGCACTCGGGTCGCTCGCGAACAAGTTCCTCATCATCATCCCGATCGCGCTGCTGCTCACGGCCTTCGCGCCGTGGGTGCTGCCGTGGCTGCTGATCGTCGGCGGGGCGTACCTGTGCTTCGAGGGCGCCGAGAAGGTGCTCGAGTGGTTCGGCTTCCACCATGGCGGCCATGACGGCGACGAGGGCGGGCGCGACGAGAAGCGTCTCGTCCTCGGCGCGGTGCGCACCGACCTCATCCTGTCGACGGAGATCATGCTGATCGGGCTCTCGAACGTCGACCCGGACCTCGATTTCTGGTCGCGCGTCGCCGTCCTCGCCGTGATCGCCCTCGCGATGACCGCCCTCGTCTACGGCGCCGTCGCTCTGCTCGTGAAGCTCGACGACGTGGGCCTCAAGATGGCCAAGAGCTCATCCGCGCGCGTGCGTCACACGGGTATGCGGATCGTGCGGTCGATGCCGGGTGTGTTCCGGGTGATCTCGATCATCGGCACGATCGCGATGCTGTGGGTCGGTGGCCACCTCGTGCTCGCGAACCTCGGCGAGGTCGGCTGGCACGCGCCGGTCGACCTGCTCCACGCCGTCGAGCACGCCCTCGAACCCGCCGGAGCCGTCGTCGTCTGGATCGGCGACACCCTCGTCTCCGCGATCGCGGGGGTCCTCATCGGCCTCGTGATCGTCGGGATCACCCTCGTCATCGGCAAGGCGTTCGGGCGGAACTGGACCTTCAACGAGGGGCACGCACCCGCGTCAGGTGTCGAGGGTCAGGGCGACGGAGCCGTCTCCGCCGGCTGACACGTGGATGCCGGAGACATCCGGCACCGTCCACGTCGGGCCCGCCTCGGCGGCGTGCCGACCGACGCCGATGACGCGCATTCCGGCCGCGAGACCCGCCGCGATGCCGTTCGCGGAGTCCTCCACGACGATGCAGTCGCGCGGTTCGACGCCGAGGAGACGCGCCGCGGTGAGGAACGCCTCGGGGTCGGGCTTGCTGCGCGAGACGCCCTCCGCCGTGACGGCGACTTCGGGGATCGGCAGGCCGGCGGCATCCATGCGCGCCTGCGCGAGCGGCAGGATCGCCGATGTCACGAGCGCATGCGGCAGGCCGCCGAGCGCCGTGAGGAGGTCGGCGGCGCCGGGGATCGCGACGACGCCGTCGGTCTCAGCCGTCTCGGCCGCGAGCAGGGCGCGGTTCTCGGCGAGGTTGACCTCGTGCGGGCGCCCCGGGAGGAGAAGCGCCATCGACTCCTGCCCCTGACGGCCGTGGATGATCGAGAGCGTGTGCGCGGGATCGACGCCGTGCGCGAGCGCCCACTCGGTCCAGAGGCGTTCGACGACGGCATCCGAGTCGACGAGCGTGCCGTCCATGTCGAGCAGCAGCGCGGCCGCTCGGGTCGTCGTCCGGGTCACCGAGGCGGGGATGCGCAGCACCTCCCACCCGCCCCCGAGCGGCGGGATGTGCCACCCGGCCGTGACCTCGCCACCGGGCGACCGCTGCACGATCACCCGGTGCGGCGAGGTCGTGTCGACGACGTGGATGAGCACCGACCCGTCTGCGCGCCGCTCACCGCGCGTCGCGAGGGCGAGGCCCGAGGGTTCGTCGTCCGAGGGTTCGCCGTCCGAGGGTTCGCCGTCCGAGGGTTCGCCGTCCGAGGGTTCGCCGTCCGAGGGTTCGCCGTCCGAAGAGCAGGGCGAACCGGCCCCTTCGGCGGTGTCGGAGGCTGTTTCGGGCGATCCGCCCTGCTTTCGCAACGAGATGTCCTGCCACCGGTCGATGACCGGCAGATCGCCCACGCCCGGCAGGCGCAGGGTCCAGACGTCGGGGGCGCCTGTCGGGGCCGCTTCGGTCAGGGTCAGGCCGACCCGGTCGAAGGGGGCGTCCGTCATGATCGTGAGGCGCTCGCGGGCGTCCCACGTGTCGCGGTGGGAGTCGGCGGGCGGCGTGGCTGCGGCAGAAGGGAGTTCGGCCGCACCCGCAGGAGCGGGCACGGCGGCGACCGCGGCGGCACGCGCGGCACCGGACGCCTCCACCGTGTCGACGAAGGCCCAGCAGGCGCGGAGGGTCGCCTGCGTGTCGAGCGTCGCGCCCAGGTAGGCGATCGCGAGCCCGCGGTCGGGGATCACGAGGCCGAACTGCCCGGCCGCGCCGTCCAGCCGGAACCCGTACCGCGACCGCCAGCACTGGTAGCCGTAGCCGAGCGCCCAGTCGTTGACCTCGTCTCCTCGGACACCGGCCCGTCGAACTCCGCCGTCACCGACCACGGCCGGCTCAGCTCCTCGACGTACCACGCGGGCGCGACCTGCACCCCGCCGAACACCCCTCCCGCGCCGAGCATCGCCGCCGTGCGGGCGAGGTCCTCCACGGTGAGGTGGTAGCCGGATGCCCCGTGCTCGATGCCCCCGTAGGACGACATCCAGCGGTCACCGATCCCGAGCGGGTCGAGCAGCCGCGGCCGCAGGTACCGCGTCAGGGGTTCGCCGCTGACCGCCGTCACGATCGCCGACAGGGCATGCGTGGCGGGCGAGTTGTACGCGAAATGCGTGCCGGGTGTGTGTGCGGGCGCGACCCGGAGGAGCTCGAGCGGATCTTCGCCGAACCGCTCGATCTGCTCGGCGGAGTGCCCGGAGTTCATCGTCAGAAGGTGCCGGACGCTGATCGCCGGAGCGTCCGGCACGGCGAGCAGGTCGCCGGCGGCATCGTCGAGCGACAGCCGCCCCTCGTCGGCGAGGTAGCCGATCGCGAGTGACGTGAAGGTCTTGGATGCCGAGTACACGAGCGCCGGGCGGTCGAGCCGGTACGGCGCCCACGCGGTCTCGTAGACGACCTCTTCTCCGCGGGCCACGAGGAGAGCGTGCGGGTCGAGGCCGTCGTCCTGCAGTCGCCGGGCGAGTGTCTCCAGCGCGTCCGGGCTGATCCCGACCTCCTGCGGGGCGCGGCGGGCGAGGGGCTGCGGAACAGGGGCGGACATGTCTCCAGCGTAGGGCGGCCGGGGTGGGGGACGGCGCCCGCCGGATGCCACGATGGGGGGATGACCGCATCACCCGCGCAGACCCTCGCCTGGGCCGAGGGCGCCTGGAGCCACGCGCCCGTCGCCGTCCGAGACGACGGCGACGATCTCGTCGTCACGGCGGCGGAGGGGAGCGACGCGTGGCGGCGCACCGCCTACGGCTTCGTCCACGACTCGGCGCACGCGCTGCTTGCGCCGTTCGCCGCGGGGACCGCGGTCGAAGTGGAGTTCACGGCCGACTTCGACTCGCAGTTCGATCAGGCCGGCGTGTTCGTGCGGGTCGACGACGAAAGGTGGGCGAAGGCGGGGGTCGAGTTCGCCGACGGGGTCCTCGGTGCGGGCGCCGTCGTCACCGACGGCTTCTCCGACTGGTCGGTCGGCGCGGTCCCCGAGTGGCAGGGCGCGCGCCTGCTCGTGCGCGTGAGCCGCGGTGGGGATGCCATGACGGTCCGCGCCGGGGTGGCCGGCGGCCCGCTGCGGCTCCTGCGCGTCGCGCCGTTCCCGGATGCCCTTGCCGCGACGGCCGGGCCGTTCCTGGCCGCGCCGACGCGCGCCGGGCTCGAGGTGCGCTTCCACGCTTGGCGGGTGACGGCGGCGGATGCCTCGCTCCACTGATCCCGTGCGGACGATCCGTGTGTCGGCGGCGGTCATCATGGATGCCGCCGGGCGCCTGCTGCTCGTCCGCAAGGCGGGCACGACGGCGTTCATGCAGCCGGGCGGCAAGCCCGAGCCCGGTGAGACGCCCGACGTGACCCTCGCGCGGGAGCTGCACGAGGAGCTCGGGCTCCGCGTCGAGGTGGCCGACCTCGAACCGCTCGGCGAGTACTCGGCGAGCGCCGCGAACGAGCCGGGCTTCGTCGTCGTGGCGGACGTGTTCCGCGCCGACATCGGGGATCAGTCTCCCGAGGTCGCCGCCGAGATCGAGGAGCTGCGCTGGATCACGCGCGCCGAGGCATCCGATATCGAGGTCGCCCCGCTGGCGGCGGCGTACTTCCTGCCCGAGGCATAAGCCCGGTGCGGTGCGCCGAGACCCGTGCCCGCGCTCACCACGAGCTCTTGCGATAGTCCTTCAGGAACACGCCGAACAGGTCTTCGCCGGCCTCGCCGCGCACGATCGGGTCGTAGACCCGCGCCGCGCCGTCGACGAGGTCGAGCGGCGCGTGGAAGCCCTCCTCCGCGAGGCGGACCTTCGTGAAGTGCGGGCGCTCGTCGGTGATCCAGCCGGTGTCGACGGCCGTCATGAGAATGCCGTCGGTCTCGAACATCTCCCGAGCGCTCGTGCGGGTGAGCATGTTGAGCGCCGCCTTCGCCATGTTGGTGTGCGGATGCCCCGGGCCCTTGTACCCGCGGCCGAACACGCCCTCCATGGCTGAGACGTTCACGATGTACGTGCGCCGGGCGGGTGAGGCGGCCAGCGAGGGCCGCAGTCGCGAGACGAGCAGGAACGGCGCGGTCATGTTGGCGAGCTGCACCTCGAGCATCTCGAGGGGCTCGACCTGATCGACGTGCTGCGTCCAGCTGTTGATGTGGTTCTCGTCGGGGACGAGCCCGCCCGCGTCGATCGCCGTGCCGGCGGCGAGGCGTTCGAGGGAGGACGACCCCGCGGCCATCGCCTCGGCCGTCAGCTCTTCGGCGGTGCGGGCGGCCGACGCGAGGATCGGGTGGCTCGACACCGACTGCGCGAGGGCGAGAGGGTGCGCGTCGTTCGTGTGCCCGAAGGTGAGGAGCTCCGGCAGCGGTCCCGTCGGCAGGGGCGCGAGCTCGGCGTCCACGAGCGGCTTGTACGCGCCGGCCGAGCGCCGCACGGTCTGGGCGGCGTTGTTGATGAGGATGTCGAGCGGGCCGTCCGCGGCGACGGCGTCGGCGAGGCCGATCACCTGCGCCGGGTCGCGCAGGTCGATGCCCACGATCTTGAGCCGGTGGATCCAGTCGGCGCTGTCGGGGAGCGCCGAGAAGCGCCGGACGGCGTCGCGGGGGAACCGCGTCGTGATCGTCGTGTGCGCGCCGTCGCGCAGTAGTCGCAGCGCGATGTACATGCCGATCTTGGCACGTCCGCCGGTGAGGAGCGCCCGCCTGCCGGTGAGGTCGGTGCGGGCGTCGCGCTTGGCGTGGCTCATGGCGGCGCAGTCGGGGCAGAGCTGGTGGTAGAAGGCATCCACCGTCGTGTACGGCTCTTTGCAGATGTAGCAGGCGCGGGGCTTGATGAGCTCGCCCGCGGTGGGGTTCGCGGTGCGGGATGCCAGGGGAATGCCGCGGGTCTCGTCATCGATGCGGTCGGGGGCGCCCGTCGCGGTCGCGGCGACGACGGCGCGGTCGGCGTCGGCGATGCGCTGGCGCTTGTCCTTGCGGGCCTGCCGCTTGACGTCCTTGTACATCTTCCCGGTGGCACGGCGCAGCGCGATGTAGTCCGGGTCTTCGGGGTCGAGATCGGCGGTCGCCGCGATCACGCGCAGGGCGATCTCGAGCTCGGCGGGGTCGATGGACGGGTTTTCGGGCACAGGAGAGTTTACCGAGCGCGGCTAGGGTGGCCCCGTGAGCAGGACGTTCGTCATCGAGGGCACGCGGGTGCATGACATCGCATCGTTCTACGACGAGCTCAATCGAGTGTTCATGCCGAATGAGGCATGGACGCTCGGCGCGAGCCTCGACGCCCTCGACGACCTGCTCTACGGCGGCTTCGGCGAGCTGCTCGGCGTCGAGCGGCCGGTGATCGTCCTGCGCGACCACGCGCACGCGCGCGACGCTCTGGGCATCGCGGCGACGGGCGCGTACTACCGCGAGAAGATCGCCCACCCCGAGATGTTCCACGTGGAACGCTTCGAGCACGCCCTCGCGGAGCTCGACGCCGGGCGGGGCGAGACCTACTTCGATCTCGTGCTCGGCGTCTTCGCCGATCACGACGACGTGCGTCTCGTGCTCGACTGACCGCTACGCTGACCGGCATGACGACGCCCCCGGCATCCGCGTCCCGCCTTCGCCTCCTCCCGATGCGCCCGCGCGATCCGCACGAGCCGCACCGGGTGGCATCCAGCCTCGAGCTGTTCTTCGACCTCGTCTTCGTCGTCGCCGTGAGCATCGCCTCGGTCGAGCTGCACCACTCGCTGCAGCACGGCGAGGTCGTCTCGGGCATCGCGAGCTATGCCGTGGTGTTCTTCGGCATCTGGTGGGCGTGGATGAACTTCACGTGGTTCGCGACGTCGTTCGCCACCGACGACTGGCTGTACCGCGTGCTGACCATCGTGCAGATGGGCGGTGTGCTCGTGCTGGCCTCCGGCATCAAACCGTTCTTCGAGGAGCACGACCCCACGATCCTCGTCTTCGCCTACGTCGTCATGCGCCTCGCCCTCGGTGCGCAGTGGCTGCGCGCATCGCGCGGGGTGGATGCCACGCGGCGCGCCACGACACTGACCTACGCCGGCGGCATCCTCGCCGTGCAGGCGCTGTGGCTCGCGTCGCTGCTGCTCCCCGGCGGTATCCGCCCCTGGGCGATCCTCGTGCTCATCGCCGCCGAACTCGCAGTGCCGGTCATCGCGGAGCGTCGCGGCACGACGCCATGGCATCCGCACCACATCACGGAGCGGTACGGCCTGTTCACCCTGATCGTCCTCGGCGAGAGCCTGCTCGCGTCGGCGAACGCGATCATCGAGTCGGTGCACGAGAGCGAGAGCCTGGCCCCGCTGATCGGGATTGCCGCCCTCACCCTCATCGTGACGGCGGCGCTGTGGTGGATCTACTTCTGGCCGCCGCACCACGTCGCGATCGGGAGCCTGCGCTCCTCGCTGCGGTACGGGTATGGCCACTACGTGATCTTCGCCTCGGCCGCCGCCCTGTCGGCGGGCATCGAACTCGAGATCGACGTCATCACCGGCAAGAGCGCGATCCCCGCACCGTGGGCGTCGTTCGCCTACACGATCCCGGTCGCTGTGTTCATCCTCGGGGTGTGGGTGCTCGCGATCCGCCGCTGCCGTGACGCGGTCGTGAACGTCGTGGTCCCGGTCGGGGCGCTGCTCGTCCTCATCGATCCGATCGTGCCCGTGCCGATCGCGCTGACGGCCGTGATCCTGATCGTGGTCGTCGCGGTGCTCGTGTGGCGGGCGCCGTACGCCTGGCCCGACGAGCGGGAGTAGCACACGTCGCCAGGAGCACGCTCGCGATCCCGCTGAGCGGATGCCGCCGGCGGCATACGCCGCGCGCACCCGTCACTCGGGGTCGATGAGGAAGTTCGTGATGCGCGCCGTCGCGAGGTGACCGCCGTCCTCGTGTTCGATCACGATCTGGTGGCTCGCCGAGCGGCGGCCTAGGTGCAGCGGGGTCGCGGTCGCGCGGATGACGCCGCTGCGTGCGCCGCGGTGGTGCGTGATGTTGAGGTCGACGCCGACGCACGCGCGTCCGTGCGTCGACGCGTAGACGAGCGCCGCCCACGATCCGACGGCCTCGGCGAGCGCGGCACTGGCTCCGCCGTGCAGCCGGCCGAGCGACTGCGTGTTGCCGGTGACGGGCATGGTCGCGACGACCCGAGCGACGGACTGCTCGATCACCGTGATGCCGAGCTTGTCATCGAGAGCGCCGGGGCTGATCCGCCACGGCTCGAGGGGACCGGCGGCGGCAGCGACATCCACGGCTCTCACGCCCCCTCCGGGACCCGGTCGAGCCCGTCGAGTGCGATCCGCAGCACATCGTCTGCGAGGCGGTCGGGGGTCACGGGGCCGCCCGGCCGGTACCACTCCGTGAGGGAGTTCACCATCCCGAAGATCAGACGCGTCGCGACGGCCGCGTCGATGTCGTCGGCGAGGGCGCCCTCGGACTGCGCATCGCGGACGATGGCCGTCACGCGGTGATCGAACGCACGCCGCCGCTCCAGTGCGGCGCGTTCGATCTCGCTGTTCCCGCGCACACGCAGGAGCAGCGTGACCTGCGGCAGCTTCCGCGCGAGGACGCCGACGGCGCCGCGGACGACCTGGCGGAGCCTGCCGATCGCGTCGTCGTGCTCGCGCACGGCGTCGTCGAGGGTTCCCTCGAGGGACGAGAGCGCGTCGTGGAGCGCCGTCTGCAGGATCGACTCCTTGGAATCGACGTGGTGGTAGAGCGCCGATTTGGTGACTCCGAGCTTCGCCGCGAGGTCGGCGACGCTCGTCGCGTCGTAGCCCTGGTCGTTGAACAGCTGCACGGCGACCGTGAGCACCTGGTCGCGGTCGTATCCCGGGCGCCCGCGGCGCGCCGGGGTCTGCGTGGCATCCACCGTCATGGTCTCCAGTCTGGCCTCTCCGGCATCGGTCGCCTCGTCTGCCTGTGCCGGGCGCGCCGGATCGTGTGCGCGACGTGCACGGGCGGCGGATACGGGTGCGCACCGCTTGCCGCGCGAGGATGCCTTTGACAGTATTACTGAACGATCGTTCGGCAAACAAGGCCGTCGGCGCTGTCGCCGAGGCCCCCGCGGCAACGACGGAGAGGATGACGATGTCCGAGGCCTATCTGGTCGGTGGCGTTCGCACGGCGGTCGGTCGCTATGGCGGGGCGCTGGCAGGGGTGCGCCCCGACGATCTCGCGGCGCTCGTCGTACGGGAGGCGGTCGCGCGAGCGGGGGTCCCGACGGACGCGATCGACGAGGTGATCCTCGGCGCCGCGAACCAGTCCGGCGAGGACAACCGCAACGTCGCGCGCATGGCGGTGCTGCTGGCGGGCCTGCCCGATGAGATCCCGGGCCTCACCGTCAACAGGCTGTGCGCGTCGGGCATGTCGGCGATCGCCCTCGCCGCGACGGCGGTGCGCGCGGGTGAGGCCGACGTCGTCGTGGCCGGCGGGGTGGAGTCGATGACCCGCGCGCCGTGGGTGCAGGCGAAGCCGGGTCGCGCCTGGGCGAAGCCCGGTGAGGCGTTCGACACCTCGATCGGCTGGCGATTCGTGAACCCTCTGCTCGCCGCACGCGACAAGGCGACCTACTCGATGCCCGAGACGGCGGAGGAGGTCGCGCGCCGCGACGGTGTCACTCGCGACGACGCCGACGCGTTCGCCCTGCGCAGTCACGAGCGGGCGATCGACGCGATCGACGCGGGCCGCTTCGCTGCTGAGATCGTCGCGGTGGACACCCCGCGCGGCCCGGTCGACACCGATGAGGTCCCCCGGCGGGACACGACCGCCGAGGCTCTCCGGGGTCTCCGCCCCGTCGTCGCGGGCGGCAGCGTCGTGACCGCCGGCAACTCCAGTTCGCTCAGCGACGGGGCATCCGCGATCGTCGTCGCGAGCGCGGATGCCGTGCGGCGCTACGGACTCGTTCCCCGCGCGCGCGTCGTCTCGCACGCCGCCGCGGCGCTCGCCCCCGAGATCATGGGCCTCGGCCCGGTCCCGGCGACCGAGAAGGCGCTCGCGAAGGCCGCCCTCGCGGTCGACGATCTCGGCGCCGTCGAGCTCAACGAGGCGTTCGCGACGCAGTCGCTCGCCTCGATCCGGCGCCTCGGACTCGACCCCGCCATCGTCAACGCCGACGGCGGGGCGATCGCCCTCGGGCATCCCCTCGGCTCGAGCGGATCGCGCCTCGTCGTCACCCTCCTCGGACGCCTCGAGCGCAGCGCCGCTCGCTACGGCCTCGCGACGATGTGCGTCGGTGTCGGTCAGGGCCAGGCGATGATCGTCGAGCGGATGACGGAGGCCGTGGATGCCTGAGAGCGCCGTCCGCCTCGACGAACGCGACGACCGGATCGTCGCGACCCTCGACCGTCCCGCGACGCGCAACGCGATCGACCAGCAGACGGTCGACGAGCTCCACGCGCTCTGCGCGCGGCTCGAGGTCGAGAAGAAGATCCTCGTGCTCACCGGCGCGGGGGGCGTCTTCGCCTCGGGCGCCGACATCGCCCAGCTGCGAGAGCGCACAGCGGACGACGCGCGGCGCGGCATCAACTCCGCCGTGTTCCGCCGCATCCGGGACCTCCCGATGCCCGTGATCGCCGCGGTCGCAGGGTACGCCCTGGGCGGCGGAGCAGAGCTCGCCTACGCCGCCGACATCCGCATCGCGACGCCGGATGCCAGGTTCGGCAACCCCGAGACGGGCCTCGGCATCATCGCGGCGGCCGGGGCGACATGGCGCCTCCCCGAGATCGTCGGGCACGCGCGCGCGACCGAGCTGCTGCTCACGGGGCGGATCATCGACGCGGCGACCGCTTTCGACTGGGGGCTCGTGACCGCCCTCCACGAACCCGGCGAACTGCTCGCCGCCGCGCATGCGCTGGCTGACCGCATCACGGCGAACGGCGCCCGCGCCACCGAACTCACCAAGCAGGCCCTGCTCGCGCCGCGCGAACAGCACCCCGCCATCGAGCTCGAACTCCAGGCGGAGCTCTTCGACAGCGACGAGAAGCGCGCCCGGATGACGGCCTTCCTCGACCGACGCGCACGGAAGGAGCACCCATGACCGAGACGTCCGCCACTTCCCCTCTCCCGGCCGCGCCCGCTGCACCCGCCGTCGTCGGTGTGCTCGGAGGCGGGCGCATGGGGGCGGGCATCGCGCATGCCTTCCTCCTCGCCGGCAGCCGCGTGCACGTCGGGGAACGCGACGCCGGTGCGGCCGCTGGCGCGACCGCACGCATCCACGAGAGCATCGCCCGCTCCGTCTCCCGCGGCGCGACGACGCGCACCGCTCGTGAGCTGGAGGCGGCGCTCAGCGTCGGCACCGACATCGCGGGTTTCGCCGACGCGCGGCTCGTGATCGAGGCGGTGCCCGAAGAGCGCACCCTCAAGGAGCAGTCCCTCGCACGCCTCGAGCAGGTCGTGTCCGCGGCATCCGTGCTTGCGAGCAACACCTCGTCGATCTCGATCGACTCTCTCGCCGGCATCCTCGCCCACCCCGAGCGGCTCCTCGGCCTGCACTTCTTCAACCCCGTGCCCGCGTCGGCGCTCGTCGAGATCGTGGTCGGTTCGGCCACGGCGCCCGACCTCGTGGAGGAAGCCCGCGGATGGGTGGGCGCGCTCGGGAAGACCGGGATCGTCGTGCGCGATTCGCCGGGCTTCGCGTCGAGCCGCCTGGGCGTCATGCTCGGGCTCGAGGCGATCCGGATGCTCGAGGAGGGCGTCGCGTCGGCCGCCGACATCGACGCCGCGATGGAGCTCGGCTACCGGCATCCGATGGGCCCGCTGCGCACGACCGACATCGTGGGCCTCGACGTGCGGCTCGGCATCGCCGAAGAGCTCGAAGCGGCCCTCGGGCCGCGGTTCGCCCCGCCCGCCCTGCTGCGGCGCCTCGTCGCCGACGGGCACCTGGGCCGCAAGAGCGGCCGAGGCTTCTACGAATGGAGTGACTCATGACGCGTGTGCTCGACAGCTACGTGCAGGATGCCTGGTGGTCTCCGGACGACGCGGCGGATGCCGTCGTCGTCCGCGACGCGTCGACGGGCGCGGAGGTCTGCCGCGTCAGCACGGCGGGGCTCGATCTCGCGGCGGCGGTCGTGCACGCCCGCACCGTCGGGCAGCGCAGCCTCGGCGCGCTGACCTTCCACCAGCGCGCGCTCCTGCTGAAGCAGTTCGCGCTCGCCCTCACTGCGTGCAAGGACGAGCTCTACGCACTGTCGGCGCACACCGGCGCGACGTCACGCGACAACCTCAGTGACATCGACGGCGGGCTGGGGGTGCTGTTCACCTACTCGTCGAAGGGCAGGCGCGAGCTCCCGAACGCGCAGGTCGTCGTCGACGGACCGGCCGAGCCGCTCGCGAAGGACGGTTCATTCCTCGGGCGGCATGTATACACGCGCCTGCCGGGCGTTGCCGTGCAGATCAACGCCTTCAACTTTCCGATGTGGGGCGCGCTGGAGAAGTTCGCGCCCGCGTTCCTCGCGGGCGTCCCCACGATCGTGAAGCCCGCGACCCCGACCGCGTACGTCGCCGAGGCGTGGGTGCGGATCCTCGTCGAGTCGGGGCTCCTGCCGGCGGGATCGCTGCAGCTCGTGTCGGGCGCCGTGCCGGGCCTGTTCGACCTGCTCGACCTCGGCGACACGGTTGGGTTCACGGGCAGCGCCGGGACCGCGGAGCGGCTGCGTTCCCAGGCGAAGCCGGGTGTGCGGTTCACGAGCGAGACCGACTCGATCAACGCGTCGGTGCTCGGCCCCGACGCCACGCCCGACACCCCGGAGTTCGACGCGTACGTACGCCAGCTGCTGAGCGAACTCGTCACGAAAGCAGGGCAGAAGTGCACCGCGATCCGCCGGGCGATCGTCCCGGAGGGGGTTCAGCCTGCTCTCGCAACGGCGCTGGCCGCCAAGATCGCGGAGCGGGTCGTCGTCGGTGACCCGCGCGCCGAAGGCGTCACCATGGGACCCGTCGTCTCGACGGCCCAGCGCGACGAGGTGCTCCGGAGCGTTCGGGCGCTGCAGGATGCCGGGGGCCGCCTCGTCATCGGATCGACGGCGCCGCCGGACATCCGCCGCGCCGACGGCACCACCGGTCAGGCGCCCGACGGCGCATTCCTCGAGCCGATGGTGCTCGCGTTCGATGCCGCGCACGCCGAGGCCGGCGCCGCCGTGCACGAGGTCGAAGCGTTCGGCCCCGTCACGAGCGTGCTCGGCTACCGGAGCCTCGCCGAGGCCGCCGACCTCGTCGGGCGCGGGGGCGGATCACTCGTCACGAGCATCGCGACCCACGACCCCGCCGTCGCCGTCGAACTCATCACCCGGGTCGGCGCGTACAACGGGCGCGTCCTCGTGCTCGACCGCGACGACGCGCGCACCTCGACCGGCCACGGCTCGCCCGTGCCGCATCTCGTCCACGGCGGCCCGGGCCGCGCCGGCGGCGGGGAGGAGCTCGGCGGCATCCGCGCCGTCCTGCACTACATGCAGCGCACCGCCGTGCAGGGGTCGCCCCGCATGCTGACGGCGCTCACCGGCGTGTGGCACGCAGGGGCCGAAGCGGATGCCACGGGCACGCACCCCTTCCGGAAGCCCCTCACTCAGCTGCGCCTCGGCGATCGCATCGAGTCGGCCGAGCGCGAAGTCACCCTCGACGACATCGAGACGTTCGCGGCCTTCACGGGCGACACGTTCTATGCGCACATGGACGAGGCGGCGGCCTCCGCGAACCCGTTCTTCCCGGGGCGGGTGGCGCACGGGTACCTCCTCGTCTCGTGGGCGGCGGGCCTGTTCGTCGACCCCGACCCGGGCCCCGTCCTCGCCAACTACGGCCTCGAGAACCTGCGGTTCCTGACCCCGGTGTCGCCGGGCGACCGCATCCGTGTCGCGCTGACGGCGAAACAGATCACGCCGCGCGAGACCGACGAGTACGGCGAGGTCCGGTGGGATGCCGTCATCCGCAACGATCGCGACGAGGTCGTCGCCGAGTACGACGTCCTGACCCTCGTGGCGAAGGAATGGCCGCCCGCGGCGCAGGAGGCGACCGCGTGAGCGGTGCGGCCGACATGATGGCGCGCGACGCGGCATCCGCGCTGCTCGGGATGGTCGTCGTGCGCGCTGAACCGGGGGACGCGGTCGTGTCGATGCATGTGCGCGAGGACATGCTGAACGGCTTCGCGATCACGCACGGCGGGTTCGTGTTCACCCTCGCCGACACGGCGTTCGCGATCGCGTGCAACGAGGATGAGCGGGTGACCGTCGCGGCGGGTGCTGACATCTCGTTCCTGCGGTCGACGGTCGCCGGTCAGACCCTCACCGCCCACGCTGTGCGCCGCGCACGCTCGGGTCGGACGGGTCTCTACGACGTCCGCGTCACCGACGAGGCGGGCGAGGTCGTCGCCGAGGTGCGCGGACGTTCCGTCACCACCGGCAGGACCCCGCCCGCCCTTGATAACTGACCGATCGTTCTGTAAATTGAGGACCCGACGTGAGGAGTCGACGATGACCACTGCGACCGAGGCGCAGACGAGCGCCGAAACCGAGGCCGAGCTCCAGGCGGAGTTCGACGCCCTCATCGCCGCCGACCAGCGCATCGAGCCCCGCGACTGGATGCCCGCGGCCTACCGCAGGACGCTCATCCGTCAGATCTCGCAGCACGCGCATTCGGAGATCATCGGCATGCAGCCCGAGGGCAACTGGATCACCCGCGCCCCGAGCCTCAAGCGCAAGGCCATCCTCATGGCGAAGGTGCAGGACGAGGCCGGGCACGGGCTCTACCTCTACTCCGCGGCGCAGACCCTCGGCATCACGCGCGACGAGATGACGCGCCAGCTCATCGCCGGCGCGGCGAAGTACTCGTCGATCTTCAACTATCCGACCCCGACGTGGGCGGACATGGGCGCCATCGGCTGGCTCGTCGACGGTGCCGCGATCTGCAACCAGGTGCCGCTGTGCCGCGCCTCGTACGGCCCGTACGGCCGCGCGATGGTGCGGATCTGCAAGGAGGAGTCCTTCCACCAGCGGCAGGGCTTCGAGATCCTGCTGACGCTCATGCGGGGAACGGATGCCCAGCGCGAGATGGCGCAGGAGAGCGTGAACCGCTGGTACTGGCCCGCGCTCATGATGTTCGGCCCGCCCGACGACCAGTCGCCGAACTCGGCGCAGTCGACGGCCTGGAAGATCAAGCGGTTCTCGAACGACGAACTGCGCCAGCGTTTCATCGGGATGCTCGTGCCACAGGCCGAGGCGCTCGGGGTAACCCTTCCAGACCCCGAACTGCGGTGGGATGCCGAGGCGGAGCGCTGGCACACGAGCGAGATCGACTGGACCGAGTTCCACGAGGTCATCGCCGGCCGCGGCCCCCTGAACGCGGTGCGCATCCAGAACCGCCGCGACGCGCACGACGAGGGTGCGTGGGTGCGGGAAGCGGCCGCCGCCTACGCGGAGAAGAAGTCCGCGCGTCTCACCGAGGCGGCGGCCTGATGGCGACGCCGGGCGGCGATCCCGCCGAGACGTGGCCCCTGTGGGAGGTGTTCGTGCGCGCGAGCCGAGGGCTCAGCCATGTGCACGTCGGTTCGCTGCATGCGCCCGACGCCGACCTCGCCGTCCGCAATGCGCGCGATCTGTACACGCGGCGCGGCGAGGGCGTCTCGATCTGGGTGGTCCCGTCGGATGCCGTGACGACGAGCGACCCCGGCTCGAAGGGGGCCTACTTCGAATCGCCCGCGGGCAAGAACTACCGGCACGCGTCGTACTACACGGCCTCCGAGGGGGTGCCGCACCTGTGACCGCGCCGGACACCCCCGCGACGACGGATGCCACGGACGACGACCCCCACGGCGACGTCTCGGTCGACCTCGTCGACCTCGACCTCGAGCTGCAGGGGTTCTCGGAGCGCGCCGCGAACGCGGATGTCGCCGAATACGCGCTGTGGCTGGGAGACGACGCACTGATCCTCGCGCAGCAGCTCTCCCGCTGGATCGCGCATGCACCGGAGCTCGAAGAGGACATCGCGCTCGGCAACATCGGGCTCGACCTGCTCGGTCACGCGCGCTCGCTCCTGCGCTTCGCCGGCTCCTCCGACGGGCGCAGCGAAGACGACCTCGCCTACTTCCGTGACGAGCCCGACTTCCGCTCGCTGTGGCTGTTCGAGCAGGACGGCGGCGACTTCGCCCACACCATCGCCCGCCAGCTGATCGCGGCGTCCTATCTCTATGAGCTGTACGCCGACCTCGCGGCATCCACCGACCCCGCCCTGTCGGCGATCGCCGCGAAGGCGGTCACCGAGGTCGAGTACCACCGCGACCACGCGGTGCAGTGGACGTTGCGCCTCGCCGGGGGGACCGACCTCTCCCGCGAACGGATGATCGCGGGCCTCGCCGACATGTGGCCGTACGTCGACGAGCTGTTCCGCGACGACCCGCTCATCGACAGGCTGCCGGGCGTCGCCGTGCGCCCCTCGAGCCTGCGCGCACGGTTCGACGCCGTGATCGACGCGGTGCTCGCCGAGGAGGGGCTGGACCTCCCGCGCGGCCCGATCGCGTCCGGCGGTGGGCGACAGGGCAAGCACTTCCCGACGCTCGGCTACATCCTCGCGGAGATGCAGGTGCTCGCGCGGCAGCACCCGGGGGCGCACTGGTGATCGCCGTGTCGGATGCCACGCGGGCGCGGGAGATCGCGGCGAACGTGCGCGATCCCGAGGTGCCGGTGCTGACGATCGACGACCTCGGTGTGCTCCGGGATGTCGAGGTGAGCGCCGGGACGGTCGTCGTGACGATCACACCGACGTATTCGGGATGCCCCGCGGTCGACACGATGCGCGACGATCTCGTCCTCGCGCTCACCGCGGCGGGATTCGCCGACGTGCGGGTGCGGACGGTGCTCTCCCCGACGTGGACGACCGATTGGCTGACAGACGAGGGCAGGCGGAAGCTCGTCGAGTACGGCATCGCACCTCCGACGGGTCGGGCGCCGGCGGGGCCGATCCGGCTGCAGCTCGGGGTGGCGTGCCCGCGCTGCGGCTCGCTGCGCACGCGCGAGATCTCCCGCTTCGGGTCGACGGCGTGCAAGGCGCTCTACGAATGCCGCGCATGCCGCGAACCGTTCGATCACTTCAAGGTGCACTGAGGAGCCGCCATGACGCTGACGACCGAGGTGCGGACGACCGGCCGCCGCCGCGCGCGCTTCCACGCGCTGCGCGTCGCAGGGGTCCGCCCCCTGACGGCGGATGCCGTCGAGGTGACCTTCGACATCCCCGAGGATCTCGCGGATGCCTTCGACTATGCGCCCGGCCAGTACGTCGCCCTGCGCGCCGTCATCGACGGGGAGGAGGTGCGACGGTCGTACTCGATCTGCCGCCCGCCGGCCCGGGGGTCGCTCGCCGTGGGCATCAAGCGCGACCCCCGTGGACGGTTCTCCACATGGGCGCAGACGGAGCTGCGCCCCGGCGACGAGATCGACGTGATGAGCCCGCAGGGAACCTTCGTCTCGACGCGCACCGATGTGGCGACGGGGCACGTCGTGGGGATCGCGGCCGGCTCGGGCATCACGCCGATCATGTCGCTCGCGGCATCCGTGCTCGCCGCACGGGACGACTCCACGTTCACCCTCGTGTACACGAACCGCTCGTCCACCGATGTGATGTTCGCCGACGATCTGGCCGACCTCAAGGACCGCTACCCGAGCCGGCTCGCCCTCCACCACGTGCTGTCCCGCGAGCAGCGGTCGGCGCCCGTCCTCTCGGGGCGGATCGACGAGGAGCGGCTCCGGCTGATCCTTGCCGCGCTCGTGCGGCCGGAGACCGTCGACGAGTGGTTCCTGTGCGGCCCGTTCGACCTCGTGCAGCTGTGCCGCGACGTGCTGGCGGATGTCGGGGTGCCGAGCCCGCGCGTGCGGTTCGAGCTGTTCACGACCGGCGAGAGCGCCGCGGCCGGGTCGGGCGACGGGCGCCCGGTCGTCGCGCGCGACGACGAGCCGACCTGGACGATCGACTTCCGCCTCGACGGCACGTCGGCGACGGTCACCTCCCCTCTGAGCGCGCACGAGTCGATCCTCAACGCGGCGCTGCGCGCGCGGCCCGACGTGCCCTTCGCGTGCGCGGGCGGCGTGTGCGGCACGTGCCGAGCGCGCGTCGTGTCGGGGTCGGTGCAGATGACCGAGAACTACGCGCTCGAACCCGACGAGCTCGAGCGCGGCTACGTGCTGACCTGCCAGTCCCACCCGACGAGCGACCGCGTCGTCGTCGACTACGACGTGTGAGGAGCCCCGTGATCGCGTACACGCTGGAGCAGGCGGCACCGGATGCCCCCCTCGCCGTCATCACACTCGACAATCCGTCGAAGCTCAACGCCCTCGACGGGCAGGCGCTGCGCGACCTCGATGCGGCCTACGCCCGCGCCGAGGCCGACGGAGCGCGCGCCGTGCTACTGCGCGGCGAGGGGCGTGCGTTCTGTGCGGGCCGCGACATCTCCGGCGTCGACCCGCAGGACGACGACGTGCTCGGCTATCTCGACGGGCTCGTCACGCCGCTCCTGCGACGCATGGCGGAGTTCCCCGCGCCGACGTTCGCGGCCGCGCAGGGCGCGTGCCTCGGCGTGGGGCTCGGGCTGCTGATCGCCACGGACGTGGTGTACGTCGCGGAGGATGCCCGGATCGGGTCGCCGTTCGCCGCGCTCGGGGCGACGCTCGACTCGGGCGGGCACGCCCTCTTCTTCGAGCGGCTCGGGGCCCACAAGACGCTCGACCTCATCTACACCGGACGCCTCATGAGCGGCGACGAGGCCGTCCGCTCGGGACTGTTCTCCCGCGCGTTCCCGGCGGCGGAGCTCGCCGAGCGCACCCGCGAGGCCGCCGTGCTCGCGGCATCCGGAGCGACGGCGGCGTTCGCCGAGAGCAAGCGCATCGTCGCGCGCCTGCGCGACGAGCGGCTCGGAGTCTGGGGTGCCTTGTCGCTGGAGAACCGGGCGCAGGCGGGCCTCCGCGACACCGACGACTACCGCGAAGGATTCGCCGCGTTCCGCGCCAAGCGGCAGCCCGTCTTCCGCGGAAGGTGAGGGGCGGGCGGTGCGG
Source organism: Microbacteriaceae bacterium PS02067 (assembly GCA_029960085.1). GTDB lineage: Bacteria > Actinomycetota > Actinomycetes > Actinomycetales > Microbacteriaceae > Microbacterium. Next base: position 35,113 of record JASCPG010000018.1, read on the forward strand.
GCGCGCCGATGAGACACCGCGCCCCAGCTCGACCGCGTTTTGTCTAGCGGGGCTTTACGAGAAGTGTCTAGTGTGGGTAGACTTCTGCCATGGTCAGTGACCAACCCACCCGCCGAGTTCAGAAGCAACTCCGCGACGCGGGGTTCAGCGCCGAGCGGACGAGTGGCTCACACACCGTCTGGGTCAACGGCAGTATCAGCATCACCGTGCCCGACGGGCACCGCACGATCTCACCCGGCGTCTATCGAAACATCCTCAAAGCCATCAAGGAGGCGACAGAGTGAAGACCTACGACGTCACCCTCACCCGCGACGGGAAATGGTGGATGGTGGCGATCCCCGAGATCGAGGGGCTCACGCAGGCCCGCACCATTGGCGAAGCACACGAAATGGCGAGAGATTACATCGCCCTTGCGCTCAACATCCCCACCGATGGGTTCGACATCCATGCCCACGCCGAAACGGTCGGTACCGTCGAACACGTCGCCCAACTTCTCGAGGACATCAAGACCACCCGCGCGGAGGCCGAACGACTTGAGCGGGAGGCGGCGGAGAAGTCCCGCAAGCTCGCCACCGATCTTGCCGCGCAGAAGCTTCCGCTCCGCGAAGTGGGCGCGATCATGAACATCTCCCACCAACGCGTCGGCCAGCTCGTGAAGTCGGGCACGCGCGCGGGCTGACGGTCACCCTGTCAGGGCCTCGTCACCAGGGCATGGTGCGATCGGTGTCGCGGGTGCCGTCGTCGGGGAGGTGGGGAAGCTGTTCGCCGCGGGCGCGGAAGCGGATCCTCAGCCGCCGTCGTGCCGGCGACGGATGCCGTCGATGAGCAGGTCGAGCGCGAACGCGAACTCGGCGTCGTCGTCGCACGCCTCACCGGCGTGCGATGAGGTCGTCGCCATGCGGATGATCGCGGGATAGGCCTCGGCGAAGGTGGCGAGCGCCGTCGCCCGTTCCGCGGGGTCGGCGGGCGGCGTCGGCGTCGGGAGGACGTCGCGGGTGAATCCCCACATCCGCGTGCTGAGCGCGTGCATGCTGTTGTGCACGAGGTCGGCCGACAGCCCGCCGTCGAACATCGTGCGCATGAGGTCGTCCATGTACGCGAGCACGACGGGGCTCGCGAGCGTTCGCGACTCGATGGCATCCTGCGCCCACGGGTGGCGCCGGAGCGCCGACCGCGCGGCGAGGATCCGCGCCCGCAGGGCGTCGTTCCAGAGGGATGCCGGGGCGGCACGCGGGATCTCGGCGACGACGCGGTCCACCATCGCGTCGATCAGACGTTCGCGGTTGTCGACGTGCTTGTAGAGCGCCATCGGGGTGACGCCGAGGGTCTCGGCCAGGTGTCGCATGGTCAGCGCGTCGAGCCCGTCGCGGTCGGCCAGATCGACGGCCGCGCCGACGACCCGGTCTCGGTCGAGCGGCGGACGGCGTTGATCGCTTGACATGTATACAGCGTAGACCTAGGCTCGATGTCACAGCAGGTATACGTCGTATACCTGCACGATCGCCTCCCTCACCCGTCACCGTCCCGAAGGAACACCGTGTCTCGCACCCCGCGCCTCTACGCCCGCACCGCGGGCATCCTCTATCTCGTCACGCACGTCACCTCGGTGACGGCGGTGGCGGCCTATGGCGCGGGCACGCGCGCCGTCGGCGTCGCGCTCGAACTGGCGCTCGCGATCGGATGCCTCGGCACGGGCATCCTCGTGTGGCTGCTGCTGCGCCACACGGGCCCGGCACGGTCGGCGGCGTTCGGGATGCTGCGTGCCGTCGAGGCGGCCGTGATCCTCGCGGGCACGCTGCCGATGGTGGCGCTGCTCCTCCTTTCCGCACCGTCCGCATCGGCGACGGAGGTGCTGACGTCGGCGCACGCGGCGTCGTTCCTCGTCGGACAGGGACTCGTGATCGGCGTCAACACCGTCATCCTCGGGTGGCTGCTGTTCACGTCGCGCGCCGTGCCGCGGGCGCTCGCGGTGCTCGGGGTCGCCGGCGGTGCGATCGTCTTCACGAGCGACCTCGGGCAGCTGTTCGGGGTGATCCCGCTGAACGGCCCCGTCGCCGCGGCGTGCGCCGCACCGATCTTCGCGTTCGAACTGTGGTTCGCGGTGCTGCTCATCGTGAAGGGACTCACCCCGGTGCCCGCCGCGCCGTCGACCCCGGCGCTGCTCACCCCTCGAGGATGACGAGCTGCTGCGTCGCGCGCGTCATCGCGACGTAGCGGTCGACCGCCTCGGTGAAGCCCCCGCCGGCGATGCCCTCGCTCACGATCACGACGAGATCGAACTCGAGGCCCTTCACCGACACGGCGTCGAGCGACGCGACCCGCTCGCGCCGCGGGAACGAGGGGTCGCCGATCACGACGGCCGTCCCCTCGACGGTCACCCGTTCCCAGTCGTCGACGATCGCGGCGAGGTCTGCCCGCCGCGCGTAGGCGACCGGGGAGCCCGTGCGACGGACGGAGGTCGGCACGTCGGCGTCCGGGAGCACGGCGCGGATGACGGGGGCCGCGGCATCCATCACTTCGGCGGGTGTGCGGTAGTTCACGGTGAGGGTCGACACCTCGATGCGCCGCAGCCCGACGCGCTCGAGGCGCTCGGTCCACGACTCCGCGAAGGCGCCCCGCGCCTGCGCGCGGTCACCGACGATCGTGACGCTGCCGGACGGGCACCGGCGCAGCAGCATGCGCCACTGCGCGTCGGTGAGTTCCTGTGCCTCGTCGACGATGAGGTGCGCGAACGGGCCCACGTACGGGTCGGTGCCGGGCGTGCGGGTCTCGACGAGCGTCCGGCGCAGATCCTGCCCCCGCAGCATCGACATGATGCGCAGGTCGCCTCCGTCGGAGGCGATGAGGTCGGTGACGACGTCGGACATGGCGCGGCGGGCCTCCGCCGCCTCCTGCGCGGCGCGGCGGTCATCGGTCTCGGCGCGCGGATCGCCGACCGCGAGGCGCGCCGCGTCGAGAAGCGGCAGGTCGACGTCCGTGAAGCCCGCGCCAGCCGCCACGACCGCCCGGATGTCGGTGTCGGTGAGCCATCCCGCGCAGCGGCGCAGCATCTCGGGCGAGGAGAGCAGGCCGCGCAGCAGCGCATCGGGGTCGAGCAGCGGCCACGCCTCATCGAAGAGCGCGCGCAGTTCGTCGTCGTTCTCGAGGGCCTCCCGCACGGGTTCGTCGTCATCGTCCCAACCGGCCCCGTACGCGTCGAAGCCGTCGTCGAAGCCGGCGCCGCGTGAGCCGCCCGCGTCGCGGTCCTCGCCGCGGACCTCCTCGTCGATGCGGCTCTCGAGCAGGTCGAGCAGGGCCTCCCACGCGTTCCGGCGCACGACGTTGTGCGGCTGCGACTCGGCATCCGCGAACAGCTCCGCCCACTCCGCGGTCGTCACGGGAACCGTGCCCCACGCCGTGTCGACGCCGACCGTGCGGCGGGGGACGCGCTGCCACAGCCGGACGGCCTCGTCGACCGCGTCCACGAAGCGGCCGTCGCCCTTGCACCGGCGCACCGTGGCATCCGTCTCGACGCGTGAGACGCGCGCCGACACGAGTTCGTCGATCGCGCACACGACCGCGCCGTCCTCGCCGAGCCCGGGCAGCACGTCGTCCACGTAGTCGACGTAGGGGCGGTGCGGGCCGACGAACAGGAGTTCGCCGCTGTCCTGCCGCAGGCGCGCGTCGCTGTAGAGCAGGTAGGCCGCGCGGTGCAGGGCGACGACCGTCTTGCCCGTGCCCGGCCCGCCCGTGACGACGCGTGCACCGTGGGCGTCGGCGCGGATGATGGCATCCTGATCCGCCTGCAGCGTCGCGAGCACGTCGCGCATCTTCGGCGACCGGCTCGCGGCGAGGCTCGCGATGAACGCCGACTGGTCGTCGGGAGACGTGGCCGCGCCGCCAGCGGTGAAGACCTCGTCCCAGTAGTCGACGATGCGGCCCGCCCGCCACCGGTAGCGGCGGCGACTGCGCAGGCCGAGCGGGTCGGCTCCGGTCGCGGCGAAGAAGGGGGCGGATGCCGGGGCGCGCCAGTCCATGAGCAGGCGCTCCTCCTGCTCATCGGCGAGGCCGAAGCGCCCGAGGTAGGTCACCGTCCCGTCGTCGGCGACCATGCGCCCGATGCAGGCGTCGAGGCCGAAGCGCCCGAGCACCCGCAGGCGCGCGCTCAGCTGCCGCGCCTCGAGGTCGCGCTCGAGCGCCCGCTGGCCGTGGCTCGCGTGTTCGCGGCGCACCGCGTCGAGGCGGCGACGCGTGCGTTCCTCCGCCACGGCGAGGGCGGCGCGGATCGCCTCGAACTGCCGTTCGTCTGCCCCGATGAGCTCCGCGGTGGCCTTGCGGCGCAGTCGTTCGGGCAGGTCGAAGACCGGGTGCGTGTCTTCCAGCGGCATCGTCAGGCTCCCTCCGGCGCCTCGGAAAAGGCGCGCCGACCTGCGATTCTCCCCCCTCCCCGGGGCCTTGCCACAAGTCCCCCCTCCTGCGGGATAATGGAAAGGGAAGAGAGGCGCCCCCGCCGGTTCAGGAGAGGGCGGGCGCCGCCCGGACGAACGCATCGAGCGTGACGCGCAGGGCCGGAGAATCCTCCTGAGTGCGGCGGTGCACCGTCAGCACGTCGCGCGTCGACGCCGGTCCCGCCGTCGGGATAGCCACGACCTCGCCCGGGAGCTCGCCCCGACCAAGGCGCGGCACGAGCGCGACGCCGAGCCCAGCCCGGGCGAGCTCGATGTGGTTGTCGAACTCCATCGACTCGTACACGACGCGCGGCGCGCCCGACACCCCGTCGAACAGGCGGCGCAGCCACTGGCGGCAGATCGTCGCCTCGAAAGTGGCGGCCCACGCCTCGCCGGCGAGGTCTTCGGGGTGCAGCACGGTGCGGTTCGCGAGGGGGTGGTCGCGGTGCAGGATGACGTCGGCGACGTCGGTGAACAGCGGCGTCGCGACGAGGTGCTCGGGCATCGCCAGTGCGACCCCGCCCCACCGGTGCACGATGCCGAGGTCGCGCTGGCCCGAGGCGACGAGCGCGATGGTCTCCCACGGTTCGCTCTCGCGCAGCGGCAGCGCGAGCTGCGGGTGACGTGCCGACAGGTCGGCGATGACCGGCACGACGAGCCCGCGTACGACGGTGGAGAAGGCCGCCAGCCGGATCTCCCCGGTCACGCGATCCGATCCGCCGGCGAGCTGAAGGTCGGCGCCGAGGCGATCGAGGTCGTCGAGGATGGGGGTGGATGCCACGACGAGCCGCGTCCCGGCATCCGTCAGCACGACGCCTCGGCCGACCCGTTCGAGGAGGGCGACGCCCACGGTGCGCTCGAGTCGTTTGATCTGCTGCGAGATCGCGGACGGCGTGTAGCCGAGCGTCGTGGCGGCGGCGACGACGCTGCCGTCGGTCGCGACGGCGCGCAGGGCGACGATGCCTTCCAGGTCGATCATGAAGCGAGGCTACATGATCGACCACATGAATCGTTGCTTGTGTTTCATGGACGGCTCCGCTGGAGTGGAGCGCGTGAGCAGACGCGACATGATCCTGGCGGCGGCCGTGGCATCCCTCTGGGGATTCAACTTCGTCGTGATCGACTGGGGGATGCGCGGGGTCCCGCCGCTGCTGTTCGTCGCGATCCGCTTCCTCGTGGTCGCGGCGGCCGTCGTCGTCGTGCCGCGACCGCGCACCTCGTGGCGGACGATCCTCGGCGTCGGCATGTTCATGTCGCTCGGGCAGTTCGGGCTGCTCTACACCTCGATGGCGCTCGGACTGCAGCCGGGGCTCGCCGCTCTCGTGCTGCAGGCGCAGGCCGTGTTCACGATCCTGATCGCCGCCGTGGCGCTGCGCGAACGGCCGTCGACGGCGCAGGTCGTCGGGGTCGCGCTGGGTGTCGTGGGGCTCTCGATCGTCGCGGCCGGGCGCGGCGGCAACGCGCCCGCACTCGCCGTCGCGCTCGCTCTCGCGGCGGCGATGTCGTGGGCGATCGGCAACGTGATCTCCCGTCGCGCCGGCGTCGTGTCGGGTCCGGGGCGGCTCGGCTCTCTGTCGCTCACGGTGTGGTCGGCGCTCGTCGTGCCCGTCCCGGCACTCGCGCTGTCGTTCGTGATCGAGGGGCCGGATGCCATCTCGCACGGCCTCGCGGCGTTCGGCTGGAGCGCCCTCGTGTCGACCCTGTACACGGCGGTGCTCTGCACGATCATCGGCTACTCGATCTGGAACGGGTTGCTCTCCCGCAACCCGTCGGCGGCGGTCGTCCCCTGGGTGCTGCTCGCGCCCGTCGTCGCGATGACCTCGGCCGCGCTCCTCCTCGGACAGATTCCGAACGCGGCAGAGACGCTCGGGGGCGCGCTCCTCATCGGCGGGGTGCTCGTCACAGGCATCCGGGTGCGATCTCGCAGGAACGTGCAGAACCCGCCGGATAGGGTGCGAACATGACCACTCGACACCTCTTCGCCGCCGTGGGCGCCCTCGCCCTCATCGCCTCGCTCACGGCGTGCGCCAGTGCCACACCGTCACCCGCCGAGTCCACCCCCGCCGGACAGGTCATCGCCCCGATCACGATGCCCGTGGGAGACCTCGACGGGACGACCGTCAACCTCGTCGTGGGTCAGGCGCTCAACATCGCGACCGGCGACGTCGATGTGACATCGTTCACCGCGACGGTCGTCGACCCGGCCGTCGCCGAGTTCAGCCCGGGCCGGATCGAGAGCACCGCAACCTTCAACCCCGGTTTCATGGCGCGCGCCGAAGGCACGACGACGGTCGAGCTGCACTCGAGCACGGCACCCGAGGAGATCGGCTTCACGATCGTCGTCAGCCCGCGGGGCTGATGGTTTCGTAGACGCGCGCCTCCCAGGGGGCGAAGCGGTCCGACCCGGACCCCTCTGCCGACGCGTTCGAGAGGATCGGCTGCGCCGATGCCCAGACCGGTGCCTCCGTGCCGAGTTCCACCCGCTGCGGCGTCGAGGAGAGGTTCGCGATCACGAGCAGCCGCTCGTCGCCGAGACGCCGCTCGAACGCGAAGACGGCGTCCGCGCCGGCATCCAGCCTGCGGAACGATCCGTCCGCGACGACCGTGCGTTCGTGGCGGAGGCGGATGAGAGCGCGGTAGTGCTCGAAGACCGACCCTGGCACGTCGTACTGCGCCTCGGCGTTGATCGTCGCGGTGTTGGGGTTCACCCCGATCCAGGGAGTCCCGGTGGTGAAGCCTCCCGTGGCGGAGGAGTCCCATTGGACCGGCGTCCGGGCGTTGTCGCGGCCGATGCGCCCGATGCCGCCCAGCAGGTCGTCCTCCGCGGCTCCGCGCGCGATGCTCTCGGCGTAGTGGTTGATGCTCTCGACGTCACGGACGTCATCGATCGACGAGAACGGGTAGTTCGTCATCCCGATCTCCTCGCCCTGATAGACGTAGGGGGTTCCTCGCTGCAGATGCAGCACGGTCGCGAGGGCGGTCGCCGACTCACGCCACCACTGCGCATCATCACCGAAGCGACTCACCGGACGCGGCTGATCGTGGTTGGCGAGATAGAGGCTGTTCCAGCCGGTGCCGGCCAGCGCGTCCTGCCAGCGGGTGAAGGATGCCGCCAACGCGCCGTCCTCGAGCGGGCGGGGGCTGAACTTCGACTCGTCGCCGTGGTCGAGGCTGACGTGCTCGAACTGGAAGACCATGTCGAGCTCGCGCCGTGCGGGGTCGGTGAACAGCACGGCCTTTTCGGGGCTGACGCCGGGCATCTCGCCGACGGTGAGGAGCCCCGAGCGGCCCGTGAACACCTCGCGGTGCATCTCCTGAAGGAACTCGTGCAGGCGGGGACCGTGCGCATAGTGCGGGAACCCATCGCCGTACACGCTGTCGCCCGACGTCTCGCCGTCGGGCAGATCGGTGCGCTTGGAGATGAGGTTGATGACATCCATGCGGAACCCATCTACGCCGCGCTCGAGCCACCGCCGCATCATCGCGTAGATCGCCTGCCGCACCTCGGGGTTCTCCCAGTTGAGGTCGGGCTGCGTGCGATCGAACAGGTGCAGGTAGTACTGCCCGCTCTGCGCGTCGTACTCCCACGTCGAGCCGGAGAAGAACGACACCCAGTTCGTCGGCTCGCTCCCCGGCTCGCCGGGATCCGTGCCGGGGCGGGCGTCGCGCCACCAGTACCAGTCCCGTTTCGCACTCGTCCGCGAGGAGCGCGACTCGATGAACCAGGGGTGCGCGTCGGAGGTGTGGTTCACCACGAGGTCCATCACGATCTTGATGCCGCGCGCGTGCGCCTCGACCAGCAGCTTGTCGAAGTCCTCCATGGTGCCGAACACGGGGTCGATCGCCTCGTAGTCGCTGATGTCGTAGCCGTTGTCCGCCTGCGGCGACTGGTAGACCGGCGAGAGCCAGATGACGTCGACACCCAGCCGCGCGAGGTGGTCGAGACGCTGGATGATGCCGCGGAGGTCGCCGATGCCGTCACCGTCGGAGTCCTGGAAGCTGCGCGGGTACACCTGATAGACGACCGCGCTCTTCCACCAGTCGGGAGCTGCCGCGATCGCGACGGTGCCAGAAGGCTCAGAGGACGACATGGATGACCTGCCACGTGTTCAGCGCGGGCAGATCCGCGACCGCCTCGTCGCCGTCGATGCGCACCGCGACGTCAACCAGGCGCGCCACGCCGTCCGGATCGGCGACACGCACGCGAGGGACGCGCCCGCGCAGATGGCGGAAGCGCAGCACGCCTCCCGACACCGGCGTGATCTCGGCGCGGCCGGCGTCCCACAGCGTGTCGGTCTGGTCGCGCAGGTTGATGAGGTGCACGACGAGGTCGTCGCCCACCGAAGTGACCCGGCGCCAGACGGCCCCGGGGACGGGGGTCGAGGTCACCTGCGCATCGGGGAAGGCCACGTCGAGGTCGCCGTTGTAGTCGCCGACGTACGACGAGGTGACCTCGCTGATGTGCGGCGGCATGAGCAGCGCGTCGTGCTCCACCGCGAAGTCGTACCAGCGCGAGAGGAGCGCGAGGGTCTCGGGCTCGGCTTCGAGGTTGCGGACGTAGTACGGGTCGACGAGGAGGTTCCCCGCCTCGCCGGCGAGCAGCTGCGTGGCGCCGTGCGAGAACAGCGTCGCCATCGTGAAGGCGGCGGCGCGATCGGCCTCGGCCCGCGGCACCGAGTCGTAGATGTGCTGGTAGGCGGCGAGGACGATCGGCTGTCCGACCGAGCTCGCGCGCGCCCGGCGCACGACCTCGACGAGGGATTCGAGCGTGTCGTTGGGCACCCACGGTTCGATGTACACGGCATCCTGCGCGAGCGACGCGGTGCGCCAGGTGGGGAAGTCGTTGACGTTGTTGAAGACGAGCCGGGCATCCGGGAGCTCGGCCCGCACCTCCTCGATGAGCCGGGCGAACGACTCGGCCACGTCGACGCGGGCTCCGTCGGGCGTGACGGCGAACTTCGGGTAGCCGTACTGGTCGAGGTGGTACCCGTCGAACCCGACCGCGGCGCTCGCCTCGGCGAGGTCCGCACGGAAGTGCGCAGTCCACTCGTCGGCCGCGGGGTCGACGATGAACAGGAAGTCACCGAGCGCGTACGGCTCACCTGTCGGGCGCAGAAGCGCGTGCTGCTTCCAGGCATCCCACTCCTGCGGGCCGACGGCGTACACGGCGGCATAGCCGATTGCGTCGACGCCGACCGAGCGGTAGGCCTCGATGAGAGAGCGCACGGTGGCCAGGGAGATCGGCTGTGCGAGGGCGTCGTCGTACTGCTCGCCGCCGCCCAGCAGGTCGGCGTGACGGTAGGCCCAGTCGTAGAACTGGATGCCGTTGAGGTGCAGCCGTCGGGCGAGGCGGGCGGCGGCCTGCACGTCCTTGTCGGGCGCGTAGCTCGCGACGAATCCGTAGCGCAGGCGCGCACGAGGATCGGCGGTCACCTCGACGGCGGTGCGGGCGAGCACCGCGCCGTCCGCGACGAGCTCGATGCCGTACCCGCCGTCTGCGAGGGCAGGCAGCGGGTACACGCCGGCCTCGGCGACGGGGACCGTGGCGACCTGCTCGCCGAGCGAGAACACGGCGAGCGCGGAGCCCGCGGGGAGCGCCGCCGCGGCATCCGGCGCGGAGAGGATCTCGATCGCCGGCGCCTCGCCGGTGGCGTAGGTCGAGCGGGTGGGAACAAGGGTGAGCTGGGTCACGGTCATCCTTTGACTGCCCCGGAGGTGAGGCCTTGTACGAAGTGGCGCTGGAAGATGAGGTACACGACGATCACCGGGATCACGGCGATCACCGAGGCCGCGAAGACGAGACCCCACTGCGTCGCGTTCTGGCCCTGGAAGAGCTGGATCGCGATCGGCAGGGTGCGGTTCTCGGGGCTGTTGATGATCGTGAGGGCCCACGCGAACTCATCCCAGCAGGCGAGGAAGGTGAAGATGGTCGCCGTCGCGAGCGCCGGGCGGGCGAGCGGGATGCCGAGCCGCCAGTAGCGCGTCCACGCGTTTGCGCCGTCGACCTGCATCGCCTGGTCGAGCTCTCCCGGGATGGCGGCGAAGAAGCCGCGCAGGAGGAAGACGTTCAGTGCGAGCGACCCGGCGACGTAGAAGACGATGAGCCCGGCGAGCGAGTCGAGGAGGCCGAAGTACTTCGCCAGGACGAACTGCGGGATGATCAGCATCATCGCCGGGACCATGAGCCCGATGAGCATGACGCGGAAGATGATCTCGCGGCCGCGGAACTCGAACCGGGTGAAGGCGAACGCCATCATCGAGCTGATCAGCACCGACAGCGCGGTCGAGACCACGGCGACGATGACGGAGTTCAGCGCGTACCGGGAGAAGTCCTGACTCGTCCAGGCCTGCACGTAGTTGTCCCACGTGAACGGGTTGGGGATGAACTGCGGCGGTGTCGTCAGGACATAGGCCTGCGGCTTGAACGAGGTCGACAGCATGTACAGGAACGGGGTGATCATCACCACCGCCCCGACGATGAGGGTGACGACGCGGGCGCTCGTCAGTGCGGTGCGCTGGGCGCTCTTTCGGGACATCACGCCTCCTCCTCGCTGCGATCGCGGAAGACGCGCAGCTGCACGACCGAGAAGATGAACACGATGATCGTCAGCAGCACCGCGATCGCGGCGCCGTAGCCGAAGTCGAGGTTCGAGAACGCCTGCTGGTACATGAACGTGAGGACGACCTCGGTCTGGCCGCCCGGACCGCCCGCCGTCATGAGGAGCACCGAGGTGAAGACGTTGAACCCGCCGATGACGAGCATGACGACGACGAACAGCATGGCCGGCCAGATGGCCGGGATCGTGACGGCGCGGAATCGCTGCCACCAGTTCGCCCCGTCGAGGGCGGCCGCCTCTTCGAGAGACTGCGGCACTCCCTGCAGCGCGGCGAGGAAGATCATCATCGACCAGCCGACGCCCTTCCAGACGCCCAGTGCGCAGATCGCCACGAGCGCGGTCCAGCGGTCCGACAGCCACGAGGTGTTCCCGTCGGTGAGGTGGAGGATGTCGCTGAGGGTCCAGTTGACGAGGCCCTGATCGGCGAAGAGGTACTTGAACAGCAGCGAGACGACCACCCAGCTGGTGACGACCGGCAGGTAGTAGAGCACCCGGAACAGGGGCTGGGCCGGGGCCTTCGAGCGAAGCAGCATCGCGACCGCGAGTCCGAGCACGATCTGCGGCGGCACGGTCAGCAGCATGTAGATGCCGCTGTTGGTGAGGCTCAGCCAGAAACGGTCGTCCTGCAGAGCACGCGCATAGTTGTCGAGCCCGAGGAAGTCGCTCGCGGCGCCCCGGAGGATGTTCCAGTCGTACAGGCTCATCTGCATGGCCTGGAGGATCGGATACAGGATGAACAGGCCGAAGAGGATCAACCCGGGAGCCAGGAACAGCCAGGGGGTGAGGTTCGGCTTGCGTCGACGACGTACGAGGGGGGTCGGGGGGGGGGGGGGGGGGGGGGCGCCCCCCCCCCCCCCGGGGGGGGGGGGGGGGTGGGGGGGGGGGGGGGGGGGGGGGGGGGGG
>JASCPG010000019.1 GCA_029960085.1 Microbacteriaceae bacterium PS02067
TGGCCCCCGCCCGCCGCCGCCCGCCCTCTTATTCCCCCGGGGGGGCCGCCGCCCCCCCGCGGCCACACGGGCGGGGCCAGTCAGCCTGCGTGCCTGCCCGAGTGTCGGACGGTCTCGTACGCGGCGAGGGCCGCCGCGCGGGTTTCGGCGAGGTCGACGATCGGCTCCCGCTCCGCCGCGTCGGGCGCCCATTCCCGCACATACCGGCCGTCGTGGTCGAACTTCTTCGCCTGCAGTTCGGGGTTGAAGATCCGGAAGTAGGGCGCGGCATCGGCGCCGGAACCGGCGACCCACTGCCAGTTGAATGGGTTGCTCGCCGCGTCCGCGTCGACGAGCGTGTCCCAGAACCATTCCTCGCCGAGGCGCCAGTTGATGAGCAGGTTCTTCACGAGGAAGGATGCCGTCACCATCCGCACCCGGTTGTGCATGTGGCCGGTGGTCCAGAGCTCGCGCATCCCGGCATCCACGAGCGGGATGCCTGTCTCGCCCTTCTGCCAGGCACGCAGTTGCGCCGGATGCAGCCGTGGCCAGGGGAAGGCATCGAATGCCGCGCGCAGGTTCCTCGTCGCGAGGTCGGGAAAGTGGAAAAGCGTGTGCCACGCGAACTCGCGCCAGCCGAGCTCGGAGAGAAAAGCTCCGACCGGTCGCCCGGAGGAGATCGCGGCATGCCACACCTCGTGCGGGCTGAGCTCGCCCCACCGCAGTCGCGGGGAGAGGAGCGAGGTCGCGCCGGCCGACGGTTCGTCGCGCGCACGGTCGTACGCGGCGGCATCCTCGCTCAGGAACTCGTGCAGGCGCGCCCTCGCCGCTGTTTCGCCGGGAGTCCATCGTTCGCGGAGGCCACCCGCCCAGTCGGGGTTCCGCGGTAACAGGGCCCAGTGGTCGAGGTCATCGGAGGCCACGTGGCTGCGCGGGCCCGCGATCTCCCGCGGTTCGGGGAGGGGAGCACGCGGCGAGGGAAGCAGCTGGCACGCCTTCCAGAACGGGGTGAACACGCCGTAGGGAGTACCGGCCCCGGTTCGAACGGTCCATGGTTCGAACAGCAGCGACCCGGCGAAGGATGCAGCTTCGACGCCCCACTCTCGTAGCGTGGTCTTCAGGGCCGCGTCGATCTCGCGCTCGGGGCCGCCGTAGCGCCGGTTCCAGAACACGGCGTCCGCCCCGCTCTCCTCGACGAGAGCGGGGATCACGTCGCCGGCAGCGCCACGGCGCAGCACGAGGGCGGATCCCTTCTCGCGAAGGCGCTCGCCGAGTTCGGCAAGGCTGTGGTGCAGCCACCATCGCGCGGCGCCGCCGAGGGCGCGGACGCCAGAAGACTCCTCGTCGAGCACGTACACGCCGATGACCGGCGCACCGCGATCGACCGCAGCACGCAGCGCGGGATTGTCCGCGAGGCGAAGGTCGTCGCGGAACCAGACGATGCTCGTCGAGGTCATGTCTCCATCCTGCGGGGTCCACCGCGCGGCGCGCGCCCTCTTGACGCGCAACTCCTTCGCGCGGTGAGCGCTCCCCTGGCGCGCGGCTCTTCCGCCGACCGCAGCGGCGGAGCGCACGGCACGCCGACGGCCGATGCGGATGCCGCGCTAGGCCGGACGGGCCGGTGAGGCGGGCTGCGCCAGCAGCCCGGCGCAGTCGTCTCGTGCCCGAACTCCTCCAATTCACCGGGGGCGGGATGGTCTCGCCGCGGCGTTTCGGGGTTTCTGTGGCGCCTGACTCACATTGTGGAGGAGTTCGGGCGCTGCCAGGCGGGCGCCTCGGCCTCGGGCGGGACAGCGGTCGGGTTGGGGGAGGGTGGGCAGATCGGCGGTCGTGCCGTGCCCGAACTCCTCCAGTCTGTCGGGGGTGGCACGGTCAGGCCGCGGTCCTTCGGGGTCGGTGCGGCGTGCGGGTCGCCTGTTGGAGGAGTTCGGGCGCGGACGCGCGGGCGCCTCGGCCTCGGGCGGGACAGCGGTCGGGTCGGGCGAGGGTGGGCAGGTTGGGGGCCGTGCCGGGCCCGAACTCCTCCAATCTGTCGGGGATGGCACGGTCAGGCCGCGGTCCTTCGGGGTCGGTGCGGCGTGCGGGTCGGCTGTTGGAGGAGTTCGGGCGCAGCTGGAGCGGGGGAGCTCGGCCTGGGTGGGCAGGTCAGAGCGGACCGGGAGAACCCGGAGGGGACCCGGGCATGGTTCGAGGGGGCGACCGGGTTAGAGGCCGACCGGCGTGTGCCCGCGCGGCACCGCGAGCACGAGCGCCCCCGCGTCGACCCGCACGTTCACGGCGGTCGCCTCGCCGAACTCGTCGCCGTCGAGCTGAACCGGCTGCGGCTCCGACGCGGCGAGCTCCAGCCCCGGGCCCTTCGCGTAGCGCACGGCGTTGTCCTTCGTCCGCAGTCGCAGGATGCTCCGCCCCGCCCGGAATCGCCGCAGCACCGAGTTGTCCCAGGCGACCCGGCGCCACACGGCGAGCCAACCCAGCGGGTTCTTCGGCTGGAAGATGACGATGTCGAGGTCGCCGTCCGAGACGGATGCCTCGGGGATCAGCTCGAGCCCCGCGGGAAGCGACCCGCAGTTGGCGAACAGGACGCTGTGGATGCTCGCCCGATGCATGCGACGCCCGGGAACCTGGTACATGATCTCGAACGGCTTCGCCTTCACGAGCGAGCGCGCGGCGCCGTCGACGTAGGCGACCCAGCCGACCCGCTTCTTCAGGTCGCCGTTCGTGTTGGCGATCATCGCGGCGTCGAGCCCCATGCCGCCCATCACGACGAAGGCGTGTTCCTCGGGCTCGCCGTCCGGTCGGACGAGCCGGGCCCACCCGATGTCGATGGCGGCGACGTCGCCGTCGAAGGTCGCGGCGATCATCGGATCGGGGTCGTCGAGCGGCAGGTGGAGGTTCCGCGCGAGGAGGTTGCCCGTGCCGCTCGGCACGATCGTGAGCGGCACATCCGAGCCGGCCATCGCCTGGCTGACCGCACGGACCGTGCCGTCGCCGCCCGCGACGAGGACGGCATCGGCGCCGGCCTCCAGCGCCTCGCGCGCGACGCCGTCGCCGAGGTCCTCGACCGTCGTCTCGAAGAAGAGGGGGTCGTCCCAGCCCGCCGCGGAGGAGTGCGCGACGACGCGTGCGCGCAGGTTCTCGGCATCCACCTTGATCGGGTTGTAGACCAGCGCCGCGCGGCGTCCACCGGAGGCGGGGGCGGCGGGGGCATCCGTCATGGCTGAAGCCTAGACTGATCGGGTGATCGATCTCGCCCTGCTCCGCGACAATCCCGACCTCGTCAAGCGCTCTCAAGAGGCCCGCGGTGCGTCGCCGGAGTCGGTGGATGCCGCGATCGAGGCCGACCGCGCGCGCCGCGCGGCCATCACGACGTACGAAGAGCTGCGTGCGGCGCAGAACGCACACGGCAAGACGGTGGCCCAGGCGCCGAAGGACGAGAAGGCCTCGCTCGTGGCGCAGGCCAAGGAGCTCAGCGACCGCGTCAAGGCGGCGCAGCTCGCGGTCACCGAGGCGGAGGAGGCGGCCCAGGCTGCGCTCGGTCGCATCGAGAACATCGTCATCGACGGGGTCCCGGCCGGCGGCGAGGACGATTTCGTCACGCTCCGCACGCACGGTGAGCCCGCGACCTTCGACTTTGAGCCGCTCGATCACCTCGCCCTCGGCGAGAAGCTCGGCGCGATCGACATGGAGCGCGGCACGAAGGTGTCGGGCTCGCGGTTCTACTTCCTCACCGGGATCGGCGCGCGCCTCGAGTACGCGCTGATGTCGCTCGCGCTGCAGCGTGCGGTGGATGCCGGGTTCATCCCGATGATCCCGCCGACGCTCGTGCGCCCCGAGATCATGCGCGGCACGGGTTTCCTCGGCCAGCACGCCGACGAGGTCTACAAGCTCGAGGCCGACGACCTGTATCTCGTCGGCACGAGCGAGGTGCCGCTCGCGGGGTACCACATGGGGGAGATCGTCGACCTGGCATCCGGTGCGAAGCGCTACGCCGGCTGGTCGACCTGCTACCGCCGCGAGGCGGGGTCGTACGGCAAGGACACGCGCGGGATCATCCGCGTGCACCAGTTCAACAAGCTCGAGATGTTCGTGTACACGACGCCCGAGGATGCCGAGGCGGAGCACCTGCGCCTCGTCGCCCTGCAGGAGCAGATGCTGCAGGACCTGGGGCTCTCGTACCGGGTCATCGATGTGGCGGCGGGGGATCTCGGATCGTCGGCGGCCCGCAAGTACGACGTCGAGGCGTGGGTGCCGACGCAGGGCGCGTACCGCGAACTGACGTCGACGTCGAACTGCACGAGCTACCAGGCGCGCCGGCTCGACGTGCGGTACCGCCCCGAGGAGGGCGGCAAGACAGCGCCGGTAGCGACGCTCAACGGCACGCTCGCGACGACGCGGTGGATCGTGGCGCTCCTCGAGACGCATCAGCGCGCGGACGGCTCGGTCGTGATCCCCGAGGTGCTGCGGCCGTACCTCGGCGGGCTCGAGGTGGCGGAGCCGATCGCGTGACCGGCGGCGCCGGCGAACGGAGCCTTCCGCCGACCGGCTCGGTGGAGGTCACAGAGCCGCAGCGGGCGGCGCGGATCGTCGACCAGATCGCGGAGGATGCCGAGAACCCGGCAGAGCCGGTCCGCCCGCTCCTCATCGCGCTCGACGTCGACGGCACGCTGCTGCTCGAGGACGAGACGCTGAGCCCCGGTGTCGTCGAGGCGATCGCCCACGCGCACCGCGCGGGGCACGAGGTCATGCTCGCGACGGGGCGGGCGTGGGAGTCGACGCGTGGCATCCAGCACGTGCTCGAACTCGCCCCCGAGTACGCGGTCTGCTCCAACGGTGCCGTCATCATGAAGCGCGTCGGGACGGTCGGCGAGGCGCAGGCCGCGGGAGAGGCGCGCGTGGCGGATGCCGTGTACGAGCGCTTCCATGTGGAGACGTTCGACCCCACTGAGGTGCTCGAGCTGCTGCGCGAGCATCTGCCGCATGCGCGGTACATGGTCGAGCTCGCCGACGGCATGCGGCTCTATACGGAGCAGATGGACGACTGGAATCTCGTGCAGGCGAAGCGCGTGCCGTTCGAGGAGCTGTCCGCGCAGCCGGTGTGCCGCATCGTCGTCGTTTCGCCCGAGGACACCGATCGCGACTTCGTCGACCTGGTCGCGCGGATCGGGCTGAACGGCGTCTCCTACGCCGTCGGGTGGTCGGCGTGGCTCGACATCGCCCCGGAGGGCGTCGATAAGTCGACGGCGCTCGAGAGGGTCCGCACGTGGCTCGGCGTCGCACCCGACCGGGTGCTCGTCATGGGCGACGGCCGCAACGACGTAGGCATGTTCCGGTGGGCGCTCGAGCACGGCGGGCGTGCCATCGCGATGGGGCAGGGCCCTGACGAGGTGCGCATCGAGGCGGGGGAGACCACGGCATCCGTGCATTCCGGCGGCGCCGCCGACGTGCTGCGGCGGCTCTGATCCAGGTGAATCCGGCCTGGTCTGCGCGCCTTTCAGGGCGCGCTCAGGCGCGCGCGCAAAGATGGGTGCGTCCCCTCGACTAGACTCGACGCCTGATCGACGGATGTCACGCGACGTGATCGCGCGCTCCGCCGGGAGGGTTGTCCGAGCGGCCGATGGACCTGGTCTTGAAAACCAGTGGGCAGCAATGTCCCGTGGGTTCGAATCCCACACCCTCCGCATCACCCGGGCGGGGCGCATGCTTCTGACCGGGCCTCTGAAAGGACCCCCGTGGGCGCACGCACCGACCGCTCGCGACGACTGCCCGTCGCACGGCACGGCATCCTCCGCTCGCCGAACCCGCTCGTGCAGGTGCTGACCGTCCTCGGGGCGGTGCTGCTCGTCGCGGTCCTCAGTGTGAGCTCGGTCGGGGCGTTCTACCTCTGGAACGCCGCGCAGGCAGTTGAGGATGCCGGGGTCGACATCGGCGGCGATGAAGCCACCCTCCCGCCGAGCATCGGCGAGATCGAGGGTGGCGTCAACATGCTCCTCGTCGGAACGGACTCGTGCGAGGGCGCGAACGCCGCGCTGTCGGGAGCGTGCCAGAAGAAGACCACCGAGGGCGAGCGCAACGACGTCACGATGCTCGTGCACATCAGCGATGCGCCACGGCGGGTCACCGTCGTCTCGCTCCCGCGCGACATGATCGTGCCGATCCCGGCCTGCACGGGTGAGGATGGCACGCAGTACTCGGCGATGAGTGCCCAGATGCTCAACGCGTCATACATGTACGGCGGGCTGTCATGCACCAAGCTCACCGTGGAGAAGCTCACGGGTGTCAACATCCAGTTCGCGGCCGCGATCCGCTGGACGGGCGTGATCAACATGTCGGATGCCATCGGGGGTGTCGACGTCTGCGTGTCGGACGACATCAGCGACACCCACACCGGCCTCTCCCTGTCGAAGGGGACGCACACGCTCCAGGGTGCAGAGGCGCTGCAGTTCCTGCGCATTCGGCACGGGATCGGTGATGGGTCCGACCTTGGGCGCATCTCCAACCAGCAGCAGTTCATGAGTTCGATGGTGCGAAAGCTCCAGTCGGAGGGTGTGCTCGGAAACCCCGCGACGCTCCTCAACCTCGCGAACACCGCGGTCAAGCAGGTGACGACGCAGCAGCTCGTCCTCAGCAAGTCGCTCGCCAACCCGCAGCGCATGGTTCAGATCGCGATGGCCGTGCGCAGCGTGCCCTACGAGGACATCGTCTTCGTGCAGTACCCGACCGCGTATGCGGAGGGTGGTCTGCGGGTGCAGCCGGTGACGTCGGCCGCGACGGTCCTCTTCGATGCGCTCGAGAACAACCAGCCGTTGGAGCTCACCGGCTCGACGAGCGACGGCCACGGCACGGAGGTCGTCGGCGAGGCGACCGCGCCGCCGGCGGAGCCGACTCCCGCTCCGACCGGCTCTGCGACACCCAGCGGCGCTGCGACGCCGGATGCTTCGGCGACGCCGGTGGCCACGGAGACCCCCGTGAAGCTGCCGAGCTCGGTCACCGGGCAGACGGCCGCGCAGGTGACCTGCACCGTCGCCCAGCGCTGACGCCGGTTCGGCGCCCGCCCCGCGAACGGCTATGATTGCCGGGTGCGTCCGCGCAGTTTCGACTGTCGGATGCCTGGAGACGTCGCATAGTCAGGCCTAGTGCACCACCCTGCTAAGGTGGAGTCCCCGTAAGGGGACCGAGGGTTCAAATCCCTCCGTCTCCGCCAAGAAAAGTCCTGATCAGAGGCAATTTTCTTCCGCTTCTGCCACGAAATCTGCCATTTCTGCCATGTTTTCGATGTGGTTGGCGTTGAGCAATCTTGCGGTTCTGCGGGATTCTGCTGAGCGTTCTGCTCACTGTGAGTTGCTCGGCGCATGGTTGCGGCTACTCAAGGGTGAGACCGAGCGCGCGAATCCCTCCGTCTCCTCCCCGACTCGGCGTGCCCGCTCGGGCGCTCGCTTCCGCTCGCTGTGCTCGCGCCGTCGGCGGCTATCGTCGCGTTGTCCGCACCGGCACGTCGTGTCATCAGATCGGGTCGAGGTGGTGGATCGTGAACTCGAACGGGAGGAATGAGCAATACAGACGTGAGCACAGACAACGAGGTGATCGAACGTTCGGCGGATGAGCCGGGTGCGTTCGCGTTGCTCTTCGATCGACATGCGCCGGCGATCTACCGCTACGCGGCGCAGCGGCTGGGAGAGGGCAGCGCCGAGGACGTGATGTCGGAGACGTTCCTCGTCGCCTTCGAGAAGAGAGCAGCGTACGACCTCGCGATCGTCGATGCTCGCCCCTGGCTGTTCGGGATCGCCACCCGCTTGATGCATAAGCATGTGCGGCTGGAAGCGCGGGCATGGAAGGGCATGGTCGCGGATCTCGCGGCGCAGCTCTCGCCCGACATGATCGAGCAGGCGGGCGCGCGGTTGGACGCGGCACGGCTCACGCGGCGCTTGGCTTCGGCGCTGCGTGGCCTGCCCGCGTCCGACCGCGACACCCTGCTGCTGTACGCCTGGGGCGACCTCGACTACGCGGGCATCGCACGCGCTCTCGACGTGCCGATCGGCACCGTCCGCTCACGCCTGAATCGTGCCCGCCGCATCCTGCGGACCGCGGCCGGCACCAACGATCCCGAACTGGAGAAGGAACATGGACGAGTTGATGCTGCTGCGCAACACGCGTAGCGAGACCGAACCGCCGGAGTCGACGTTGCACCGGGGCAGGGCGGCGCTCCTGGCCGCAGCCTCCGGCTCCGCCCAGCCGCACATCAGCACGTCGCGCCGACCGAAACGCGCCCGACGCTTTGCGATCGGCGGACTCAGTACGGTCGGCGCCGCGGCACTGGTGGCGGGGCTCGTGCTGACGGACGTGGTCGGCCTCGCTGGCTGGCGTGGTGGGGCGGATGCCGCTGCCGCCGCCGTGCTCGACGAGGCGAGCGCCGCCGCGATCACCTCAGTCGATCCCGCGGTGCAGCCCGGCCAATATCTGAGGGTCAACACCAGGGGCGTACACCTCTCAAGCGGAGGTATCGGTGATGTTGTGGCGTCGTACCAGTACGCGTCCGATGACACTCTCTACCGCCCCGCAGATCCCTCCGATGACTGGGTGTGGGTCCGCGGTCCGCAATCCATCGCGGCGACATTCGGTCCGGAGTCCGAGCAGGTGGCGAACGCGTGGTGGGAAGCCGTGTCCTCCTCATCAGGTTCATTCGAGGCTGGGGATCTTCTCCGGGCACCTGGGGGCGCGTTCTACGGGGGTGACGCCGGGGCGGGGTTTGCCGATCTGGACCAGCTTCCGCGTGACCCGTATCGACTGCTCAACTACATCTACCGTGTCACCCTCGGCTCCGGTCCCTCGCCCGACACCGAGGCTCTCGTGTACATGGCCGACCGTCTCCGTGCCGGGAACGTGCCCGCCGACCTGCGCGCCGCGATGTACAAGGCTGCGGCCATGATCCCGGGCGTCACGTTCATCAGCGATCAAGCTACCCTTGACGGCCGCACGGGCGTCGCGATCGGCCGCGTCGAGGACGCGTGGGGCACCCGGGTGGACATCATCATCGACCCCGATACCGGCACGTTCATCGGCGATCGCGAGGTCCTCCTCCGCGACCAGGACGGCGTACCGGCGGGCACGGCGGTGCGCTGGACGAGCGTCACCTCCTCGGTCGTCGACGAGGCGCCCGAGGGCGGATCGGTGTGCGGGAAGATGACCGTCGACCCGGAGACCGGGCAATGCTGACCGGGACAGCTGTCGGAGTCGAACCGACGAGTCTCATCCTCCCTCCGACGGAGTCGCTTGTGATTCCGCTCGACCTGCACCGACCTCATGCGATGAGCGACCAGCGCTGATTGCACCACATCGATTCCCCTCGCGACCCGTGAGGGGGATCGATGTGGTGAAGCGCGTGCCGACTATTGCTTCTTCTCGCCACGTGAGTACTTTGATGCTTTGTACTCCTCGAGAGCAGACTTGCTCGACCGGTACCGGCCGTCGCTCCCGATGATGGCTTCGAGGCGCCCGCGCGATGCGGCTTGCTTTAAGGCGACGAGGCTGAAATCGTCGTCGACGAGTGCCTCGAGAGGCACGTACTTGGCAGGGCCGGCGATGTTCGGGATGAGCCGATGGAGATTGTCGACGACGGAGCGGCTGATCACCTCTGCCAGAGGCCCGTCATCCCCTTGATCCGAGCGTTCGAGTGCGCGGAGGTACTTCCGTCGCTGTTCCTTGAGGATGATCGCGGGCGGCCACCCGAGCCGGATGAGTAGAAGGTTGAGCAGGAGTCTTCCGCTGCGTCCGTTGCCATCGATGAACGGGTGGACGCACTCGAACTCGCGATGCAGCCGGGCCAGCTCTTCCGGAACCGCGGCGATGGTGAGTGATCCATCGGTGATCTGTTCTTGCAAGTGATTTGCTCGATCGACCCACGCGGTGATCTCGGACGGGATGAGCGGGAAGGTCGGGGGCTTCATGCCGTCCGCAAATTCCTGGATCTCATGCTGCCGCCAATTGCCTGGCCCTTCGGTGTCATGCGCATCCGGGTGTGGCGCCACCTCCCACACCTTCGCCATAGCGAGAGCATGGACGCGCCGAACCTCGGTGACGGTGACCAGACCGTCGTGCGACCACTCATCCGGGGCGACGGCCTGCTGGTATACCCACCGGGCGGCTTCGGCGTATCCGAGGACCTCCATGTAATCCTTCAGCTCCTTCGCCCCCACAGCGCGCCCCTGTTCGAGCAGGGTCTCGACTTCGCGGAGGACGAGAGTGTTTCCCTCGATCGCTGTCGAGTGGTGAGCTTCAAGATGCCACAGATGATCCCACAGCGACTTGGCTTCGTAGGGCTTCGGCAGCCCGCCGTAGTTCGCCAGCTCATCGATTGCGGTCGCGAAACGCTTGTAGATCACTTCACGGCTCGGTCGTCCGCGTCCCGGCCGCCCACTCGTAGAATTTGTCATCACCGCTCCGCCCTAAATCAACATCGACAACTTAGCATGTTGTCATCGCTGACCACTGATTAATCAACAACGACAAACTCAAGTCCGTCAGGCGTCTGAACGCACAGGACCGGGTCTTCGTGAGGAGATAGCTTCCGCCCAGAATCCTCGACCGTTTTGAGACGCGGCGCGGAGCGGTCGAAGCCCTCGAAATGATCGTCGAGTCTGAATCGGCGTAGGCTGAAATCGCGTGCTGAAAGCGGCGCGCGGCCGCGGGATCGCTCCTCAATCGCTGCCACGTTTCAGCCACGAATCGAACCGAATCGACCTGATCGAAACGGACGCCGCCGGGGTCACAACCCGCGGAATCACGCGATTTCAAATCCCTCCGTCTCCGCTCCGAAAAGACCTGATTAGAAGCTTTTTCTCCCGCTTCTGCCGCGAAATCTGCCAATTCTGCCACGTTCTCGATGTGGCCGGCAGTGAGCAGTCCCGTGGTTCTGTGGGATGACGCTGAGCGTTCTGCTCAATCCGTGCCGGCCCGCCGCCTGGTTTGGGTCGGGTGAACAGGGGACCTAGAGCGCAAATCCCTCCGTCTCTCCGAGGATCGCTTCCTTCATCTTCTCCTCCACCGCGGGAGCTTCACTCGAGTTGTCCCCAGTTGGCCGCTGAGCGCGACCACGACCGTGTCCGGACCTCGATGATGACGACATGGGAATCCGCTACTACGCATATGCCTTTAACGCCGAACTCACTCAGCAGGCCATCGATGACCCGCACAGCATTCTGTCGAGCGATCCGCTCGCGGACGCGTGGGGAATGGAGCCGCACGCCAGCGTGAGCGTCACCACGTTCGAGCAGACGTCGCCGAAGAGTGACATGCTCTACCTCGACAAGGCATGGTCCGCTTTGCAGTCGCTCACTTATCCGACGTTGGATGCTCGCGGCGCGGGGCCGGCTTACCGCATGTTCGAAGGGCGCGTCGCCATGCGGGGCATGGGCTGGGATCCGTGGATCAGAACGATCATGCCGGAGGAGGTGCCAGCGATCCGCGACGACCTCTGTGCGTTCGACGAGTCTCGGGCGCGGGCCTGGGCGGTCGACTGGCGAAGCCCGTTCGGTGCGGATCCGGAAGATGAGATCCGATATGTGACCGACTTCCTCGAACGTGCTAAAGAGTTCGTCACTGCGCTCGCGGAGGATGGTCGCGGATTGGTCTACATGATCGGGTGACACGCCGGAAGGTCACCGCGGGCGGCGACGTCAGCTAATGTCGGCGCACTCCTCCAGAATGGACACGTGCCCGCCGTCGCCCAGATTCTCGAGCTCGCCCAGCTTGTCGAGCGTGACACTGCGTGGAAGCTGCTACGTGCGGACAGCGCACCGACAATCTCCGGGCTGTTGGGCATCCATCTGGGCGGAGATGAGCGCCGCGTCGATGCCGAGGAGTTGTACGAGCGGATCGACGCCGACCTCGAGCGGCTGCGTGGACAAGGCATGACCCTGCCGCTGACGGCGAAAGGCTACTGCGCAGAGTGGCGGTCGGCCGGATTCCTGGTGCGCCGGCCGTCGTCGGAAGCGCGCGGTGAGACGCTCGAGCTGTCGCCCGATGCGATTGCGGGCATCAGATTCCTCCAGGGTCGCGCCGCCCCGCGTTCGAGCGTGACAGAGTCGCGGCTTGCGAGTCTCGCCGCGCAGGTGCGCCGCCTGGCGATCGATACGGATCCCGACGTTTCGGCACGCATCGCATTGCTCGAGGAGGAGATCGAAGCCATCGAGCAGCGGATCGAGAGCCTCCGCTCGGGCGACGAGGCGGCGATCGATGAAGACCGAGCGCTCGAACGCGTCCGCGATGTACTGGCACAGGCTGCGGATGTTCCTGACGACTTCGCCCGGGTGCGTGCCGAGTTCGAGACCCTGAACACGTCCCTTCGGGCGAAGATCGTCGAGTCCGATGTCTCTCAAGCCTCTGTCGTCGACGAGGTCTTCCGCGGCATCGACCACATCTCCGATTCGGATGCCGGCCGCAGCTTCGCTGCGTTCTCCCAACTCGTCCTCGACCCTGCGCTCGGCGCAGCCTTCGAAGCCGACGTCCGCCGCATCCTGGACCGCGGGTTCGCTCGCGACCTCACCCCGGCGGAGCGCAGGGCGCTGCGCTCCTTCCTCACGACGCTCAAAGGCCGAAGCGCCGAGATCCACGACGTCATCACGCTGTTCGCCCGGGCGCTCCGCCGCTACGTGCAATCGCAGGACTACCAGCAGGACCGGGTGCTGAGGACTCTGCTGCGGGAGGCTCAGCACGCGGGTGTCGAAGCGGCCGCGCATACGCGGCCATGGCAGCCGACATCTCTCACCCTGGACCTTTCCGCAGTGGCGATGTCGAGCGTCGGTGCGATCGACCTTCATGATCCCGCCGAATTCGCCGCCACCGAACAGGTCGTCACGCACACCGCGCAGCTCGCGAGCCTCGAGGAGTTGCGCGCGATCGCCCGTGAGACCGAGATCGACTTCGACGAACTCACCCGCAACGTCAACGACCTGCTCGCAGAGGCCTCGTCGTGCACCGTTGCGGACGTCCTTGCGCGATACCCCGCGACGCAGGGAGTCGGCAGCGTGATAGGACTATTGTCGATCGCCGCCGAGCAGGGAACCGTCGACGATGAGCCCGAGATCCTGGCGTGGCAGGGCGTGGACGGAGTCCCGCGGGCGGCGTTGGTCGCCGCGCACCGATTCACAGGAGCGGTGATATGACCGAACCGTCCACATCGGATGCCATCGTCGACGAGCACACCGGCCTCTGGCGCGGCGACGCCGGCGAACTTCCCGACCGCACGCGGCGGGTCTTGCTGCGACTGGTGCGCGGCCCGTACTTGTCCGGAGCGCGCGAGGCGCAGCTCTGGGCTGTGCTGCTCACCGATGAGGCAGCCATCCACTCGCGGCTCGCCGACCTGTTCCTCGAACTGGTCATCGATCGTGACAACGAGTTCGCCTTCGTCCGAAACGCTCCCTCCGACGACGCTCCGAAGGCAGTGCGGTCCGAGGCGCTCACGTTCCTCGACACCGCGATGCTGCTCATCCTGCGCCAGACCTTGCTGAGCGAGGAGGGGAGAGGCCGTGTCATCGTCGGGCAGGCAGAGGTGTTCGAACAGCTCGCCGTGTTCCGCACGCCGGATCGGGATGAGAAGGACTTCGCGAGCCGCGTCAACTCGTCGTGGAACAAGATGCAGAACAAGCTCCGCGTGTTGCACGCCGTTGGCGATGACCGTGCCGAGATTTCGCCCGTGCTCCGACTGCTCGTCGATGCCGACCAGATCCGCGCGATCACATCGGAGTACCACCGGATCGCCCGAGAGGGCGGAGGAGAATCCGCTGCCCCGTCGACGGATGCCGAGGATGACACAGAATGACGATGCTGAGCTTCCCCACCGACGAGCCGGAGGTCGATCCGACCAGGCCCGGCCAGTGGCGACTCGCCCAAATCGAACTCGTCAACTGGGGCACGTTCGCCGGCCACGTCTCCGTGGATGTCGCGCGCGCTGGCCACCTGTTCACCGGCGCATCCGGATCGGGCAAGTCGTCGCTACTCGACGCGATTGCCGCCGTCCTCACCCCCGACAGGTGGCTGCGCCTCAACGCGGCGGCTCAGGATGGTGCTTCCCGGCAGAGCGATCGGACGCTGATGAGCTATGTGCGTGGCGCCTGGAGCAAGGAAGCTGACGAGACTGCCGATCGGGCCACCACGACCTACCTGCGCTCGAAGGCAACCTGGAGCGGCATCCTGCTGCGCTACGAGAATCTCCGCGATGAACCGGTCGTCCTGCTGCGGGTGTTCCACGCACCGGGCACGCGCACCGAACCGACCGCGTTGAAGGACGCACGGATCTTCACCCGCGGTCACGTGAAGCTTCTCGACGTGAAGCCGCACGTCGAAGGCGGAATTGACGCGCGTCGCATGTCGAAGGCCTTCCCCGACGCGCTGATCACCACCGGCGGGAGACACGGACGCTTTCACGAGCGGATCATCCGTCAGTTCGGCTTCCGCGGAGATGCGACGCTCCAGCTTCTCCACAAGACACAATCAGCGAAGAACCTCGGCACCCTCGACGCGTTGTTCCGCGGGTTCATGCTCGACCAGCCAGGGACCTTCGCGCGGGCCGAGACCGCCGTTGAGCAGTTCACGGAGCTCGATGCCGCGCACAAGCACGTGGTCGACCTGAGGAAGCAGGCTGATGCGCTCCGCAAGGTCGACGAGGCGATCACCGCGTTCGACTTGGCCGGCGCTGAGATGGCGGCGATCTCCGATCTGCACGAGGGGGTCGAGCCCTTCACAGCGGGACTCAAGTTGCGACTCGCGAAGGAAGCCGCGGGCCCCGCACGCGCCGCGCTGGCGCGCGCCGAGAGCGACCTGAGCGACGCCGCGCGAGAGCAGCGGTTGGCGGCAGAGGCGCTGGAAACCGCGAAGGCGCGGGTCCGGGACGAGGGCGGCGCGCGCGTCGAGCTTCTGCAGGAGCGGATCGACAGTGCGCAGCGTGCCGAGGACGTCACTAGGCAATATCGAGCTCAGTTGACCGCAGAGCTGATGCGCATCGGCGCACCAATGCCCGAAGACCCCGAGCAGTTTGCGGAGCTCCTTGCCGCGGCCGTCACCGAGGTTGCGCGCGACATCCCCGCTGTGTCGTATGAGGTCCGTGACGCCGCGAGTCAGGCGCGTAAGGCGCTGGACGAAGTCACCAGGCAGATACAGGCGCTGAGAGATCACCGGAGCAACCTCGACGAGAAGCTTCTGAGCGCACGACGATTCCTCGCGGACGCTGTCGGTGTGCCGGCATCGACATTCCCCTTTGCGGGCGAGCTGATCTCGGTCGCCGAGCAGCACTCCGCCTGGCGCGGCGCGGCAGAGCGAGTGCTCGCTCCGTTTGCGTCGACGCTCCTCGTGCGGGACGAACATCTTGTCGCCGCACGTCGGGCAGCCGACTCGAGGACACTCGGTGTCCGGCTCGTCATCGAAGCGGTCCCGCACGCCGTCGACGAGCCGCGTCGCCCTAAGGATGCCCGCTCGCTCGTTCATCGCCTCGCGGTGAGCGATGGGCCCTTCGCGTCCTACGTCCGCAAGCGCATGGCCTCCGAGTTCGACTACGCCTGCGTTTCGCACCCCGACGAGCTTGATGACGTCGAGCGTGGCGTCACGATCGGCGGCCTGGTCAAGCGCAACTCACGCAGGTATGAGAAGGACGACCGTCACGAGGCCGGTGATGCCACTCGATGGGTGCTGGGCGGCGACACCCACGCGCGGCTCGAGGCATTGCTTGAGCGTCGGCGGGAAGCGATGGCGGCGATGGAGGAAGCATCCGCCCGCGACGCCGAGGCCGACTCGTTTCGTCAGGACGCTGTCAGTCGGCGCGACGTCTTCACACGCGTATCGACGTTCAGCTGGGACCAAGTGGACCTCGCAACTGCGATGGCGGTCACCGCGGCCCAGCGCGACGATCTCCGGGTGCTCACCAGCGAATCGGGGACTCTCCGCGAAGCACAGGAGGCCGCGGAGCGAGCGACCCAGCGACTGGACGAAACGAACGCGAAGCACGCACGGGCGCTCGGAGCCCACGCTGTCGCCCGCAATCACGTCGAAAGCATCGAGGCACACGTCGCCGAACTCGAGGCCACCCCAAATGCACCGGTCGAGGAGCGGATCGCCGACGCCCTCGAAGGCCGGTTCCGAGCCGAGCGACGCTCCGTGAGCCTGGAGACGGTGGACGAAGTCGCGCGAAAGGTGCAGTCGGCACTCTCGAAGGAGAAGGACGCCGCGGCCAGCCGCGCAGCGGATGCTGAGGCCACCTTCGCCGGGCGCGCCGCCGAGTTTCGGCTCGGGTGGCCCGCTGCATCCGCAGAACTGACTGCTGACATCCGCGACCGCTACGGCTACCGGGAACTGCGCGAAGGCATCCTCGCCCGCGGCCTGCCCGAGAAGGAGTCCGAGTTCCGCAAGCTGTTGCGGGAACGATCGCAGGACGTCGTCGCACACTTGCTCAGCGACCTCCGCGACGCCCCTGGTCTCATCCGCGAGCGAATCCTCCCCGTCAATGCCTCCCTGGGACGGTCCCCGTTCGAGGGAGCGGACCGCTTCCTCGAGATCGATGTGAAGACGACGCGGACCCCGGAGGTCGACGAGTTCCTCACCGACCTCCGCCGCATCGTGGAAGGCAACTGGGCCGACGAGTCGGCCACCGGCGCCGAGCAACGATTCGCCGTGCTGCAGCGCGTAATCGGTCGACTCGGATCCAAGGACCGCGTCGACATCGACTGGCGCAACCGAGTGCTCGACACGAGGCTTCACGTGAGCTTCCTCGCGCGGGAGAAGGACGTCGCCGGCCGCGTTGTGCGGGTGTATGACTCCGCAGAGGGCTTGTCGGGTGGTCAGCGACAGAAGCTCGTCATCTTCTGCCTCGCGGCAGCGCTGCGGTACCAGCTGACTGAAGAAGAGGACGAGGTTCCGAGGTTCGGGTCGATCGTGCTCGATGAGGCGTTCGACAAGGCTGACAGCCGATACACGCGCAACGCGATGGAGGTGTTCCGAGAGTTCGGATTCCACATGATCCTCGCGACACCGCAGAAGCTGCTGCAGACGCTCGAGCCGTACGTGGGCGCGATCACGTCGGTATCGAACCCCGACCGCAACGCCTCACAGCTGGCGAACGTGGTGTTCTCGGTCGATGAACCTGAGGTCGCCACCCCGCCGCACGCGGAGTCGCGCGCGTGACCACACTTGTCACACCGTCTGACCTGCGCGCGCGAGCGAAGAAACTCTTCGACCGCGATGCCCGTAGCTGGGCCGCCGAGCAGCAGACCGATGTCGTGCTCGACGTTCCGCTCCGCCCGCCAACGGAGCGGGAGGCGCTGGACGATCTCAATCGGGTTCGACAGTGGGTCGACGCCTGGCGCGGCGTGAGCGAGGACTCGGGTATCGAGCTCGAGTGGGTCGTCCGCAATTGGTCACGCATCGGGTCGCAGGAAGTCCCCGTTCGCGCGGTGCTGCGCGGTACGGATTCGATCGCTCGAGCGGCGGGCGAGACGGATGGCTGGCGACTTCTGGTGGCGCGACTTGACGAGTTGAGAGGCCTGGCCGGTTCCGACGCCAGCGGTGTGCTCCGCGCCCATGCCGGCGCGATCGCCGATCTCGATGGCGCCGATTTCGACAGGCTCGTCCATGTGCTGGCCTGGTTGCGCGAGAACCCGGAATCGGGCCACCTGGTGCGGGAACTGCCGATCCGCGGCATCCACACCAAATGGATCGAATCTCGCCGCGGAATCGTCGAGGCGTTGCATCGGGCGGGAACCGGAGCGCCCGGACTGGGCCTTCGCGAGCCGTCACCGCTCATACGGATCCGTGCTCTCGATGCGTCGCTCTCGTTCCAGGGGCTCACCGATGTGTCGGCGCCCGTCGACGACCTTGCGGCAAGCACGATCCGACCCGAGCGCGTGTTCGTGTTCGAGAACCTCGCCACCCTGCTCGCGATGCCGGATGTGCCCCGAGCTGTAGCAGTGCACGGTGGTGGTCACCGCGTCGATCTCGTCGCCCGCCTCCCGTGGGCGCAGACGGTCACCTACTGGGGCGATCTCGATTCGCACGGATTCGCCATACTCAACCGACTTCGAGCCAGGGGTGTGGACGCAACGTCGGCGTTGATGGATATGGATACTCTGTTCGCTCACCGTGATCTGTGGGGGACCGATCCGGATCCGAACGTCGGCGTATTCGAGCTGCTCAAGCCTGATGAGCGCGCGACTCTTCAGTCGCTGAGCGCGGAGGGCAACATACGCCTCGAGCAGGAGCGCCTCCCGTGGAGTTACGCGCTCGAACGGCTCGGGGTGTCCTGACGAGGCATCTGATCGTTGCCCCAGCGCGCTCCTATTGGCCTGTCAGCGACGCGTGCTACCGTAATCGCAACAAACGCAACCTCCTGCGTTTACGTGTATTGAGGTGATTTCCGTGTCTCGCGCTGCCGTCGTTGAAGAGACGTACCTTCCCAGCAGGGAAGTCGAGCTTGCCCCTGTGCTGGACTTCCTCACCGCCCATGAGGCCGCCGGCCGGGCTCTTCCCGAGCCAAGGTACTTCCTTGCGGGCGCGCGTCCAGGCGACCAGGTCGAGCTTCCGGAAGAGGTCTACCTCGCTCTCCGCAAGATCGTGGACGCGATGCAGAGCGGGCTTGCCGTGTCAGTTGTACCCCAGGCAACACGGCTCACCACCCAGCAGGCAGCGGATCTCCTGAACGTGAGCCGCCCGACCATTGTGAAGCTCCTCGACGAGGGTGAGATCCCATTCGAGAAGGCGGGAACGCACCGACGCATTCTCCTCGCGGATCTGCTCGAGTACCGAGAGCGCCGGCGGGAGCGTCAGTACGACATGCTCGCCGCCACGCGCGACGCCGTCGACGAAGACAACATCGAGCAGACGCTCGAGGACCTCAGAGCGGCGAGGAAGGCGGTCGCCGCAAGGCGGGCAGCCCGACTCTGACCTCGAAGACTGACAGGATGGGGTCGTGTTCACGGCGACCCTCGACACCAGCGTGCTGTGGCCGAGCCTGCAACGCGACTTCCTCCTTTCGCTCGCGGTCGAGGGCGCGTATCGACCGACCTGGAGTTCGGCGATCCTCGACGAACTCGAGTTCCACGAGGAAGTCAAGCTCGTGAAGCGGGGGATACCCGTAGCGGAGGCTGCCAGCCGCGCAGCAACCCTCATCGCCGCGATGCGGCGAGAGTTCGCCGACGCGGAGGTCGAAGGCTGGGAACCGCTCGAAGGTACCTTCGGGCTTCCCAATCCGAATGACGAGCACGTGGTCGCTACGGCCGTCATCGCGGGAGCCGGAGCGATCGTCACCGAGAACCTGAAGGACTTCCCTGCAGCCAAGATTCCGCCGGGCATCCAGGTGCTCAGCGCCAGGGAGTTCGCGAAGAACACTGTCGCGCTCAACCCCAGGCATGCGCTCGCCGCGGTGCGGGAGATCGCGAGTCGTTCCGGCCGCTACGGTGCAGCGCTCACCGTCGAGGAGATCCTGGACACGTTGCGCGACCGATACGGCATGATCGAAGCCGTCGAGATGATGGTCGAAGCTGCGTCCGCGTAGCCTCCAGTTCGCATTACTGAAGAGCGGGGTGCAGCCACCTGATTTCGCGCCGAACACCCGCCACGTTTCTGCCACGAATCGAACCGCGCTGACCTGATCGAGGAGAACGTCTGTGACCTCAGAACACGCGGAATCATGCGGTTTCAGCTGGGTCCAGTTGCCATCGGCGCGATTTCAAATCCCTCCGTCTCCGCTCTAAAAATACCTGATCAGAGGCTGTTTCGTTCCGGTACTGCCACGAAATCTGCCATTTCTGCCGCGTTCCGATCGTGGTTGGTGTTGAGCATTCTGGCGATCATGTGCGGTCTTGCGTAGCTTTCTGCTCGCCGAGCGGTCGTTCGACTCGCCGTTTCTCCCGCGTGAGCGCGAGTCGGAGAGTGCAAATCCCTCCGTCTCCTCCGAGCGGTTGCCATCGCGACGGGTCTGATGGGTCAGAGTCCGGCGGCATCCATTCGCTTGATCAGGGACGGGCGCCGGGCGTTGCGGCGGCGTACGTCAGCGAGGTAGTCGTCGGCGATCTCGGGGCATCCGGCGGCGCGGGCCGCGGCGCGTAGTTTCGGCGTAGTCAAGGCACACTTGCGAGACGGGGCCGATCGCGAGATGAAACCGCCAACTATTCGCCGTTCGAACAAGAGCAGTCACTCTGGCCACCCCTGCCAGGCGCCCACATAGTCTTGACTGATATGGGTCTCGGAGCGCGAGCCGGGTTTGCCAAAGACACTGATCGGTCGTCCGTTTGCGTTGTAGACGCGTACACAGCCTGCAGGGCGTTGCGACCTTGGCTCCATGATCCGGATCATATCTGCGTTGCCTGCCGTCCCAGGCTTCTGGAAGACCAATCCCCTGTTGTTGTCAGCCGTGCGTTTCGACCAACCGGCCGGGATGTCATATGCCGCACCACGGCCGGAGGGTCTGCCCCGAGTCTCTTTGACAGTCTGACCTGACCTGTCACCGATTCGTTCCTCACGCCCGAGCACGCGATCATGGCACGCGGAGTTCGCGTATGGGTTCTCGGCGGCTTGCGAGAAGGGCCGGGAGGAGTGCGGCGAGGGTGGCGGTGGCCGTTGCAAGGATGCCGTTGGCGATGAGGAATACGGGACCTGGGAGCGGGTCGCCGACGGTGATCAGGATGCCGGCGGCGAGGAGTGTTCCGGTAAACGTTCCGACGAGGGCGAGAAGTGCGGTCTGGGTGAGGATGAGCCGGATGATGAGGCCGCGGGTGGCGCCGAGAGCGCGGCGCCGACCGAAGTCCTTGCGGCGCATCATGACGAGCCCGTAGAGGATGATGGCGACGAGGGTGCCGGTGATGGCGAGCATGACGAGGACGAGCCCGCGGGAGAAGGTGCCGAGCTGTCCTTGTATGAGGGTGCGGAGTTGGGCGAGTGCTTCGCTGGTTTGCACCGTGACTTTGCTGGCGTCGTTGGGCGCCAGCAGTGACACGAGCGTGTCGGCGACAGGGGCGACGAGTTCTGGTCGTTCGGCGATAGCGATGATGAGGTTGACTGTATGGACGTCGGTACTCTCGGGCTGGGGGATGAGGACGAGGGGTTCGAATCCTGTCAGGAAGTCCGGGGTGGACAGAGGGCCGGCGATGGCGTAGCCGGCCCCGGTGGTGAGAGTGATGCCCCCGGCTGCATCGGGGAGACCGAGCTGCTCTAGGGCGTCCGGGGATGCGTAGGCAAGCGCGCCGGGCAGCGCTGGCTTTTCGGGGATGTCGAGAAGCGCAAGATCGTCCGTGTAGACGTAGCGAGTAGGTACACGGGTGCCGTCGGGCACGAGAGCGTTGGTGGCGTCGATCGCAGACGAGAATCCGGCGACCCATTCGATGCCCTCGACGGCCCGCACGCGAGTCATCACCTCGCTGGTGACGCCGGCGCCGTCGTCGGCGCGGATCACGATGGAGCGAGTGCCAGCGGAGTCGATGGTCGACAGCACCCCCTGTTCGGCGGCGACGGTGCGGCCGGTGGTGAGTGTGACGGCGACGATCATCCCCGCGACGATCAGCAGGGTGAGAATGGATGCCACGGGCTGCGATCGTGCGGACGCGGTAGCCTCGCGCAGCAGGGCGCCGAGTCGCTCGCGGGTCACAACTGGATCTCCCTGTCACACGACGCTGCGACCGCGGGGGAGTGGGTCACGACGATCACCGCCGCGCCCGTCTGCGCATGACCTCGGAGCGCGTCAACGACGAGCTCAGTGGTGGCCGGGTCTAGGTTGCCGGTCGGTTCGTCGGCGAGCAACACCCGCGGCGAGTTGAGCAGGGCGCGACACAACGCGATCCGTTGCGCTTGACCCCCCGAAACCTGGCCCGGGCGACGGCGCGGGGACACATCCACTCCGAACCGGTCCAGCAGCTCGCGCGCCTGTCCCTGCGCCTCATGTCTGGGCCGCCCCCGGTAGAGCGCGGTTTCGGTGACGTTGTCGAGCACCGTGCGCGTCTGATCAAGCGCCGCATCTTGAAACACGAAACCGAACCGGTGGGCGCGCAGCCGCGCCCGCCCCGCGTCGGACAATCGTCCACACGTTAGCCCGTCCACGAGAATCTCGCCGGACTGCGGACGCAGCATCAATCCAAGTAGATACAACAGCGTCGACTTACCGCGCCCCGAGGGGCCTGTGAGCGCGGTCATCGAGCCGCCGGGAAAGGTCGCCGACCATCCGTCCAGCACGGGTCGGCCCGGTGCGTACCCGAACGTCACGTTCCGCGCCTCCAGCGCCGGCATCGTGACGCTCCCGAGCGCATCGCTCTTGGCTGGCGGCGTGATCGTCACGGTGTGGTTCCGTTCGCGGGCACCCGCACACGCGTCCCATCCGCGACTCCCTCGATGACGCTCATGCCGCGCGCCGCGGCAACCACTGTCACCGGCATCCGCTCACCGGATTCGTCAATCACCGAGATCTGCCCATCGGCCCCCGATACCAACGCTGCCGAAGGAACCACGAGACCCACCACCGGTTCGACCGTCACGACCTGAGATGACAAATGCGCTTGCCCCGTCACCGGCACTTGCGCGCACGCATCTCCACAGATCGACGCGCCGGCCGCGCCCGCAAGGTGCACCGTCACCGTCGCCGACTCGTTGTCCCGCGTCTGGTCGACTGCGAACCCCTCCCACACGGCACCCTCGGGGGAGGTGATCTCCACTCGTGTCCCCGTCGGCATCATCGCTGCTTGCGAGTCCGTCGCCGGAATCGTGAACTCCGGCGATGCCGGCAATCCGCGCACCACCTGCTCGCCGCCCGCGACGGACAACCCTCGTGCGATCACCTTTTCGTCCAGCGATACCCGCGTCGGCAGCGATGGCACGAAGATCACATCCGCTGCCTCTACGACCCCCGACGGCGCCACCCCCAGCGATTTCTGCCACGCGTTCACCGCCGCGACCGTGCCTGACCGCGCACGCCCA
Organism: Microbacteriaceae bacterium PS02067; assembly: GCA_029960085.1. GTDB lineage: Bacteria > Actinomycetota > Actinomycetes > Actinomycetales > Microbacteriaceae > Microbacterium. The sequence goes on from JASCPG010000019.1 coordinate 22,915, forward strand.
TCGACAGCACCGCGGTAGAACCCCGCCGCTGTCAGCATCTCTTGCAACTGGGCTACGTCCACCCCTTCGGCATCGCGGCCGATCGAGCGGAACATGGGGACGCTGCCTTGCGCGATCACAACTGGACGCTGGTTCACCCGATACAGCAGCGCACCTTGAGAGACCTCGTCTCCCGCAGCGACGATGACCTGCGTCACTACTCCGGCGGCGAGATTCGCCCCGACCGGCACGGGTGACCACTCGGCAACCGTGTTCAGTGCGACACGAGCACCGACCTCACCTTTGGACACGGCGACGAACGTGTGATCCGTCGCCGAAAGGGGATCTGGTGGCGGAGTCAGAATCGACAATGCAGCCCATGCCACCACCGCCCCGAATCCGATACTTGGTACTGCCACCAACAACCATCCCCACCACCGATGCGGTCTTGACGCTCGGGGCAGGATCACGCTGTCTGCTTGATCCGTTGCGTGATCGCGTTTGGAATGCTTGCTCATCTACCGGTTGATCCTGCTCGTCGTGTCGATCGCCTGCCAGTCAGGCGAGTCGTCATGTCGGGTGATGCCCGAGTGGATCATCAATGCCCCCAGGTGAGCATCGGGTCGTCGCACTTCGCGAGGATGGGGTCCTCAGGGGAAATCCCCGTGAGGTATCCGAGATCGTAAATCGCGCCGCCGATGAGAAGCTGATCCTCGTAGGTCGGGTACGACGGCAACTCCGGAGGCGTAAAACCGTTGGCTACGAGGCATGCGCGGAATGCCTCGGTGCGCGCGTACTGCTGTGACGCGAACTCCGGTGTGACCGGCTCCCCGGGCCGGTTGACACCGGTCGCTTCGATGCACGCGTCCATGTCGGCCTGGAACTGGTCGCGTTGCTCAGGCGGCACCATCCCCGACACGCCGGAGCTGCCTACAGAGACCCCCCACCCCTTGTCGTTGAGACACGCGCCGAGAGCCTGCGTGGCCTCCCCTGGAGTCTTCGGTCCTGGTGATGGGGCGGTCGACCCCGACGCCTCGCTGGACGGCTTCGACGGTGTCTCCGGAGCAGCCGCCGGCGCGCATGCGGTGATCGAGGCGACCAGCGCAGCCCCGATCACCACTGACACGAACCGCTTCACGTCGCCTTGGCCGCACAAAACGAGCTGTACGAGTGGAACGTATACGGGCCGCCGACAGGCGCCGACCAGCTGCCGCTACTGACACCCGGATTGGACGACGACTTCGCCCCGGTACCGAAGACAGTTCGGGTGTACCCGTTCGAGTAGTAATGGGTGACGGCGGTCGTCGACGTAGGGCTTCCCTTCGACGACAGCTGTGTGGTTGCACCATACTGCTGGACGTATGCGCAGGTCTTGCTCCCGGTGGCAGTGTCTGCCGCCGACGCCGGAAGCACCGATCCCAGGGTCACACCGCTCACGATCAGCGCGACAGCGGCGCTGCGGATGATGTTTCGTGTTCTTACCATTCGAGACTCCCCAAACTTGGCTGGCTTGATCGCCCGCCCTCACTTAGTTACGGCGAGCTGGACTCATTCCTGACAAGGTTGCATGCATGGGTAGTTCCCAGCGTGAGGCGTGCACAGGGACTTGTCAGAGGCAACGCACGTTCGTAACGGAGCCGCTCACGTTCGCGTAGTTGCCGGCTGCCGCAGAGGCGAGGATGATCGTCCCGTTCCGAGCTTGCACCGTTCCCGTCGGCCTGGCGTTCGCCACAGAGCGAACTTGCGCGAGTGCAGTCGTTGCGAAAGTGCCGCACGTCGCCCAGGTCAGCCGGGCGCCGTTCTCGTCGCTGGCGCCGAATGCGCACAAGAGTCCGGTCGGGCATTTTGACGACAGCCCGCGCGGGGAGGTTCCTGACGGCAATGTCAGCGTCATACCGAGGCGAGGCCATTCGACCGTGGAGGCACTAGTAACGACTCCGCCGGGTTCCGCGCTGAGCGCGTATGCGATTCTCGGGTCGAGAGTATTCGCTTGCGCGGCGGTGCTCACACTCAGGTTCAACGCCAATGCAATGGCGGACAGGAAGAGCACGCGACGGGCGCGGTGGATCATCATTCGGTATCCCAGAGTGTGTAGGAGATGACGGCGCCGATGGGAAGGTCTCCTAGCGGCGTGAGCCTTACGGACTCCTCGCCGACGATGCGACCAGTGTTGGTCGAGATCAGGAGGAGATTCTTGAAGTTCGGATTGTCGGCGTCGTCTGCGCTGAGGACGACGACTTCGCGCCCGGAGCGATCTTTGGCGACGCCTTCCACCTTCGCGCCGGGAGCGTCGCGGAGCAGGTCGAGGACCTCGCTCTGCTGTTGGTTCGTCAGCGTCCACTGAGCGAAGGCATTCGTTGTCGCGCTGATGATGTCTGACGCGGTGGGTTTCTGTGCGAGCGCAGACCAGTGCGCGCGAAGGAAGTCGAAGAGATCCTCCGCGGAGTCACCGGGGGGTTCAGCGACGAACGCATCGAGGCCTCCGGGCGGGAACTTCGTGTCGACCAGAATCGTGCCGGGCGCTGGTCCATCCGTCGAGGCGGGTGCGGAAGTCCCGTCAGAAGCCCAATAGGGGACTCCCGCGCGGGTGATGCCACGACCCGACAGGTCGGCGTTCCACTGCAGGTCGTAGACCTCGGGCGAGATCAGCGCTGAAGTCTGTCCGGAAGGCAGATGGTCCATCTGCAGATACCAGCCAACCGAATGACTATGGCGCTGCGCGGTATCCGGGCCGGTGGCCGCCCGCAACCGGACCTGTGCCATGTCGATCTCCTGATCCAGCGAGCTGGCGGAGCCGGAGAGGATCAGCGGCTGCGGCGTCATTGCAAGGGCGGGCGCCGGGGCCAGCGCGGGCCATACCAAGATGACTCCGACAAACATGGCCATGGTCGCGATCGTCGCGGTCATCAGCGCCCGGGCGCGACGACGGCCGCTACGGGCGGAGCGGGCGCGGCGCGGCGCCACGTGCGGCGCCACGCTAGTGGCTGTGCCCACGCCCAGTTCGCGGAGGATGTCCTCATCTGGGTCAGGCCTGCCGTTAGACGCCCTCGTCGTCAGCGGGTCGAGTGTCAGAATCAACGCGTCGAGTTCGTCATCGCTGAGCTGTCGTGGATCGACTCTCATGACTCGTCTCCTCCCTTCTTGTAGCCTGCGGGTCGGGCCAGGCATCGCGTAACGCCTGCCGCGCACGACTGACGCGTTTCCATATGGCTTGCTCGCTGCACCCGAGCACCAGCGCCGCATCCGCCGCAGCGAGCTTGTCCCAGATGATCAGCTGCAGTACCTCCCGGTGCGCTGCGCTCAGCGCCTTCCACGCGGCATCAAGCTCTTCCAGTCGTGCGTCTGGCTCGTATGACTCGTGGACGATCGCATGGTCTCGCGCGGCTTTGCGACGACGCTCCTCGCCACGAGCAGCCTGCTTCAGCGAAATGGAGGCCGCTTGGATCAGCCAGCCGATCGGATGCGGGTGATCGCGCGGCAACTTCCGGAATGCGATCTCGAATACTTCGGAGCAGACATCATCGGCGATCTCATCGCTGGTGACACGCCGCCTCGCGTACCGCCACACAGTCGACTTCGTCCCGCGGTACAGCGCGGCAAACTCGTCGTCGGTGGTCGCCATCTTGCCTTCCGAATAGCGGTGTGTAAGCAGTACTACCCAGTTACGTCCGTTCTGGCTCGATCCTGACATCTGACGTCCTGTTATCTGCGTCGGTCTCCGAAGGGACCTTGGAGTTCAGGCCGTGAGGTTGGCACATGCTTGTGAAGACGACCGTGTCATCGAGCTGGAAATGCACGCGTTGCGAGCCCCTCCACGGCAAGCAAATTTAATACGCTTATTGCGTGGCTGGTGTGGAGATGATCGACGGTGTTCCCGTGACTGAAGCTCAGATCGCTGACTGGGTGGCCGAGGCGGAAGTCGGCTACGACGTTGAGGAGTTGAAGCGTCGTGGGCGGGGGAGGCCTGGGCGGGGGGCGGAGCCCGCGCAGGTGGTGGCGTTGCGCCTCACGGCGGAGGAGCTCGAAGCACTGGACGCGCGTGCGGCGCGTGAGCACAAGTCGCGTTCGGAGTTGATCCGCGAGGCGATCGCAGCATTCGCCGCGTGAGGATTCACGGAGTCGGCGCTGAAGCACGGACTGTCTCGTGACGATATCCTCCAGGCGGCCGCCTGGCCGCTGTGGATCGAGGATCTCGATGAGGAGTCGCCAGCGAGGCAGTTGCGGTTGGGGTTCGACACTCAGGGGTGACTGCTCGAAGTAATCGTGTTGACGTTCGACAGTGGCAACGAGCTTGTCATCCACGCCATGAAGGCGCGCCCGCAGATGCTGGATTTGCTGCCATAGAACCGCCCGGAAGCCGTGTTGTAGAGTCGCCGCGAACTCTCAAGTGCGACCCAGCCGCGAGCGGTCGTACCCTCCGACGGTGGTGGGAACGAAATGGGAAGAGTTCAACCGCGAACGTCGGCGAACACAACTGCAGATGCGTATGAACCGCGGAATCCCGCGGCGAAAGACGGCGCAAGGACCTCTGCGTAGGCGTGATTCGAGGGTTCAAATCCCTCCGTCTCCGCCGTGTGATGTCTCAGGACATCGTGACCGGATGAACCCCCGGTTTCGGGGGTTCATCTGATTTTCGTTGGCATCCGCGGGTGGGGTCGAGGGTGAATTCGGCGAGGATTTCGCCGGTGTCTCGGGTGCTGATGATCGCGTGGTTGTTGTGGATGAGGGCGATGATCTCGACACGGGTGTGGGCTCTTCCGATGCCGAGGTGGAGCAGCCGTCCGGAGTGTCGGATGATGATCTTGCCGTCGCGGTCGATGGTGTCGTTGCGGACGCGCCAGACGTCCGGGTCCTCGGGTGAGGTGGGGGCCGCTTTCGGAATCAGGGCGTAAGCGGCGCCGGGGGTCTTCCGGTTCAGCGCGCGGTGCGGACGGACCTCGTTGTAGTGGTGCCGGAACGTGTCGAGGTGTTGCTGCAGTTCTGCGATCGTTGTCGCGGGGCGGGTGGCGAGGTACTTCTTCAGCGTCTCCGTGATCGTGTCAGCGCCGGCATCCAGCCCGTCGGCGACCAGTTCGTCCCGCAGGACGATGACCCGGGCTCGGACGAGTTCCGGGGTGCGGTTCGGGCTGGACCGGGGGCGCCGGGAGTGCTGCTCGAACGCGGATTCGCCCTCGGTCAGCCACCGGTGGTGCAACGTGTGCACGAGCGATTTCGAGACGCCATACCGGGCAGCGACCTCCCGGTAAGAGAGTCCCTGGACGGTGACGGCTGTGATGAGCACCTCGTATTTGGCCACCGTCCACGATGTCCCGAGACATCCATGACCCGCGCCACGACCCGTTCACGATGTCCTGAGACATGCGTCCACGATGTCCTGAAACCAGACACCTCGGTCTCCGCCACGAGTTTCTGCCCGCGATCCCTTGGAAAAACTGGGATCGCGGGCCTTTCTCGCTTCGCAGAATCGCCAAGCGTGAAGAAATCGTGAAGATTCGCGGAGGACGCCGGCGAGCGGGCGCTCCGGTGGAAGCAGAGATGCCACCGGCCTCGACGGCTTGCAAGAGTTGGAGAGGTGGCGAGTCAGGACCGTTCGCGCGCCCGCTTCGCGGCGCGGTCGAGTGCCGTGGCGACGTCGTCGAGATCGTCGTCGAAGAGGTCAGAATAGACGTCGAGCGTCATGGCTGCGGAGGTGTGGTCCAGCATGCGCTGAATCGTCTTCACGTTCGCGCCGGACTGCACCGCGAGCGACGCGGCCGTGTGGCGAAGGTCATGAATGGTCATGAGCGGCAGTTCTGCGACGCGCAGCGCGGTCTCGAACCAGGACTTTGACCCTTCGCTCGAACGGGTTCTGCGCATGAAGGAGCCCGTGGGGCCGGGGAAGATCAGCGCATCGCGTCGCCGACCTGCGATCGCCGGTCTGAGCTCGCTCAGAACGAACTCAGGCACCGGCACTGCCCGGGAAATGAACGCGATGGCAGAGGCCGTCAACGGGCTCTTCAAGACCGAACTGATCCGACGCCGCGGGCCGTGGCGCACGGTCGAGCAGGGCGAACTCGCGACGCTCGAATACGTGTGGTGGTGGAACAACCAGCGCGTCCACGGAGAGCTCGACATGCGCACCCCCGCCGAGGTCGAAGCCGACTACTACGCTCGCCTCGACACACCCTTGGGAACACCCGTCCCCCGAGCCACCCGATAGGAACGAAACTCAGGGTGAATCACTTTGGCTCCGGTATCGGAGATCAACTTTTGGATGATAGATGACCCATCTCGCTTGCTCTAGTCTTTCGGGAGGGATCTGAGCGTCGGAAACAAGGGACCGCAAATGCGAACAAATTCAGTGTTCCAGGTCTCTCGTGTGTTGCTAAGAAATGTGTCGGTCGGCGACGCTCTTGTAACTACCCGTCTGTGATGGCGGAAACCGGGCCGTGGCCGCGGAGAGTGGGCAATGCGCGACGCCTCCAGTCGATGCTGGTCACCGCAACCGTTCTGCTGTGGTTGATCTCAGCGATGGTTGTAGCGAGCACGACGTTCGCTGGAGGGCGAGACGGGCGAGACGCAGCATGCCTCCGACAGCAACCGGAGCTGCACTTCTCGGCGATACCTGAATCGGTACACGCAGTGGGCAGGTGGCAATGGCTGCCGATCGGGATCTCGTGTGAGTACTCGTCCGCGCAGACCGGTGAAACCACCACTGTTGCTCCGCACCCGCTGCCTACCATCCTCGTTGCTGTCGCTGCAGGGGCCACTGTCGCCGTCGTCAGCCTGGCGGCATCTATACGTAGACCGAGGAAAGAGGAGAATCAATGAGTCGTCGAAAGTCCGTCGTCGCCACGGCCGCTTTGGCATGTGGCGTGCTCGCCGCGAGTCTCGGGAGCTTACCTGCCGCAAGCGCCTCACAGTCGCCCGCCACGCCTGACCAAACCTCTTCATCCCCAGCGCCAGCGGACACCAAGCGCGTGCTGCACATCCCAGTTGCGCTGTCTCAACCGGTGGGACTCAGTGAGGCGATCGATATCGCCGAAGCGTCAAGCATGCCAATCGTCGGATACCGATTCGAAAACGATGGCGTCGTCGGCGAGTACTTTCCGAATGGGCAGCAGCCTGAAGAGTTTCGGCAGACCTATATCGCCGATTTCGGGATGGAGCCCAGAATTGTCGGGCTGGTGAAGGAGGTGGCCGTTGACTTCGATGCCAAACCGGGCGCCGAGCGTTCACCCGAGACGCTCGAGGTAGACGCCGGACTATCGGCACGTTACAACTTTGGGACGAGTAGAGAGGGGAAGATGTGGGATCGACTCGCGGCGGGGCTCAGTGCCGCCGATTCGCTCGGCGTCCTGCAAGACCCAATTGATCAAGCGGGCATCACTGAAGAGACGTCTGAACCACTCGCACAGCGCTCGACGCTCGCGCTTTCGTGGGAGCCAACTTTTGCTCGGTTCGATCTCCGCGACACCAGTGCGGGCAAGGCCAGGATCGTGCAGGAGTACGTGTGGAGCGAACCGGGCTACGACCCCGCGCTACGTGACTTGGACACCGCGCTTGAGTTCGAAATCAATCAGCACAACGACAATATCCTGTTGACAGGGGTACGTCCGAATTGCTTTTCGTGGAACTATCAAGATCACTTCTGGGCGAAGAACTCGGGCTATACGTGGGGGGTTGCTTCGTGGTTCGGCTTCAGCTACGGCATAGGCGCATACGCGGACACCAATGACCTAACGGACTCGTGCTACGTGCAATCGATGGCAATCGGGATCAGCAATCCAGGAAACATCGGTGACGACGGCTACGGCAATCGGCAAGTGGCACTTTGGATGCTGGCGGACGGAGGCGCTCTGGCGGCCGACAGCGAAGTCAGCGGAGTGATCCAAGCTGTAGAGAAGCTGAGTTGCGACAACTGGCCCTGGAATGGCCAGATCTCGACGGACTGCGTAGGACTGAACACCAGCTACACCTACAGCGGCTATGGACCGACCTACTACACGACTCTCTCGCGTAGCCGCGGTTTTCGCGCCCCTGAGAAATGCTGGCAGACCTCTCGCGTGAAGATGCAATGGGAGCCTGGTAAGCCTGAAGACCAGGTATACACCGGCCCGTGTTCCGACATGTTCGGCCCCGTCGATTGACCCATCCGCTCGTCCCGCCGAACTGGCTGGCGGGGACGAGCGGGCCGCGCCGCCATTGGCCGCCCCCGGTCTGGATGCTCTGCGAGTCGTCGGTCTTGATTTTGATGGGTGCATTACCGAGCGTACTCGGCCGGGGGTAGGTAGCCGAGCGAGGAGTGCCGGCGGTGACGGTTGTATTGGTCCTTCCAGTCGCCGATCAGGTCAAGCCCCAGGACGTGGTGTAGTTCGGTTTCCTTCGGTGTGGTGATGTGTCAGGCGCTGAGCTCGAGCGCGGTGTCGGTGTTCTTCTCCTCGGGGCCGGTGTCGGCGACGAGGGTGAGTCGGGACTTCGCGAGGATGTCGAGGCCGAGGTAGCGGCGTCCTTCGGCCCATTCGTCGGTCTGCTCGGCGAGGACCGCGCCGACGAGGCGGATGATCGCGTCGCGGTTGGGGAAGATACCCACTGAATCGGCGCGGCGGCGGATCTCGCGGTTCAGTCTCTCGTTCGGATTGTTGGACCAGATCTGCTGCCAGAGCCCTTCGGGGAACCCAGTGAACGCGAGGATGTCCGCTCGCGCCGCGTCGAGGTGCTCGTGCGTGTCAGGCAGCTTCCCATCGACGTAGTCCAGCAGCCGATCGAACTGGGCGTTGACCGACTTCACGTCCGGCTGGTCGTAGACCGAGTGCAACATCGCTTTCACCGCCGGCCACATGCTCTTCGGTGCCACACTCATCAGGTTGGCCGCGTAATGGGTTCTGCAGCGCTGCCAGACCGCGCCAGGCAGGTTCGCCGCGATCGCTTCCACCAACCCGGCGTGCGCGTCGCTCGTGACGAGGCGGACTCCGCCCAGGCCGCGGGCGACGAGGTCGGCGAAGAAGCTGTTCCAGGCAGCACCCGTTTCACTGGTCGCGACGCGCAGGCCGAGAACCTCGCGGCGTCCGTCCGCGGTCACCCCGGTCGCGACCAGTACGACCGCGCCCGTCACCCTGCCGCCCTCACGGACCTTCATGGTCAGCGCATCGGCGGCCACGAACGTGAACGGACCCGCGTCACCGAGCGGCCTGTGGCGGAACTGTTCGACGTGCTCGTCGAGGTCCGCTGCCATCCGGGAGACCTGCGACTTCGACAGCGAGTGAATCCCGAGGGTCTTCACGAGCTTGTCCATGCGACGGGTGGAGACGCCGGCGAGGTAGCAGTCCGCGACGACGGCGTCTGCGTCGGCGGACAGCAGCGCGTTGATCATGGTCTGCAGCAGGCTGCGCATCAGATCCGGCGACGCATCCGCCAGGGGTTCGTCGAGCAGGCCGGCAGGGTCGACAATATGAGGTGCGGTCATCGTGAAGATGCCTTTCGAGTGGGTTGTAGGAGATTCCTCGAAGGGACTACACGGTGACCGCGCCCACGTCTACGACGAGACCGGTCACCGCGAAGTACACCACACTACGGGGCACTACTCCCCACATATGGGGCGTTGCGTACCGACCGGCGCTGGCAAGTAGGGTGGCTCCCGATCTTGGCCAATGGCGGAGGCGACTTCTATCTGGTGGACTTGCGGCCGCCGGTACCGGGTTCGATTCGGCACTTTCGGTTGGAGGAACAAGAGCATCCCGTTGAGTTCGCCTCGCTCGCGGCATTTTTTGGGACTGTGGCGGCGGCTTTCGAGCGCGGGGTGATTTACATCGATTCCAACGGATACCTGGAGATGAACGATATGCAGTTCGCCGAACTCGCCGGCGCGATGAATCCCGACGTTGCCTGGTGGCGCATTGCCGACGATTGAGGGCGCCACTCCTTAGCCATCGGGACTGAATCGCTCGTTCGGGCCCCAGCGCATTCTGGTGCAAGCGGCGGTCCCCCGCGCGGTCCATACCAGACATGAGGATGACTAACCAAGATCCTCAGCAGCCCCAAGCCCGCAATCTGGAAGGTGTGCTCAATGAGGCCAGGTAACGCGGCCGCACGTGGGAAGCTCGCACGACTGGTGGTGGCAAGCATCATCGCCGGTGTACTCGGCTCAGTCCCGGTGGCGATTATCCGCTATGCGATCGACGGAACTCTGACGACTCCGGAGCTCGCCTCATCTTGCGGGGCTTTAACGGTGCTCAATCTCGGCGGTGGGGTGCTGGTTGCGACGGCGGTCTGGTTTCTCGCGGAACGTTCACGAAGCCGTCGTCGGCAGGTGTTGGTGGTGGTGGGATGCAACGTCACATTGGCCCTGCTCCTGGTCGGCGTCCTCGTTGTCTACTTTGGGCCGTGGCTGCTCCTCGGCAGCAACGTGGCCTATGTGTCGTGGCCCGCGATCATGGCAGGGCTAGGTGTACTTCCCCGTGACGTTGTGAACGCGGGCTGAGGGGGTCTGGCCGCCGATCCCGGTGTGGGGTCTGTGGTGATTGTAGTGATGCAGCCAGGTCTCGTATGCCGCGGCTCGCTCTGCTTCGCTGGCGTAGGGCTTGGCGTAGGCCCATTCGGCGGCGAGGGTGCGGTTGAAGCGTTCGACCTTCCCGTTGGTCTGCGGCCGATACGGCTTTGTCCACTTGTGCTTCACACCGTCGCCGAGCGCGTCCGCGAACGCGTGTGACCGGTAGCACGCGCCGTTGTCTGTCATCACGGCGGTGACCGTGACTCCGAGGCTCGCGAAGAACGCGTTCGCGCGGGTCCAGAACCCTGCCGCGGTCTCCTTGCGTTCGTCGTCGAGGATCTCCGAGTACGCGACTCTCGAGTTGTCGTCGACGGCGTGGTGCAGATACCGGTAGCCGCGGGAGCCGGCCGCTCCTGCCCGTGCGGCCTTGTCACGGACGGATCCCGCGGCACGGTCCTGCGCCGATCCGCGGCCGAAGGCGCGCCAGCCGCCGCCATCAGGGATCCGGCCCTGCTTCTTGATGTCGATGTGGATCAGCTGGCCCGGTCTTGCGACCTCGTACCGCTTCGGCGTCGGCTTGCGGACTGGGAGCCCGGTGGCCTGATCGATGTTCACGAGCTTCGGCATCCCATACCTGGCCAGCACCCGGCCGACCGTCGAGCGGGCAAGGCCCAGGTGATACGCGATCCGGTGCGGACCCCACCGGCGGGTGAACCGCAACGACACGATCCTCCGCTCCGTCTTCCGCGGGAGCCGGTTCGGCGAGGTCTGCGGCCTGAAGCTGCGGTCCGTCAACGGCAGCCCGGCCCGATACCGGTCGACCCACCGTTTCGCCGTCGCGGGCGAGCACTGGAACCGTTCCACTGCCCGCCGCAACGACCAGCCCCGATCCACGACGAGGACAGCAAGACGACGACGCCCTTCCGGCGTCAAAGGCGCGTTAGCGTGAGACACGAAGACCTCCGTGGTCAGGATGCGAGTGTGGTAACCCACATCCTGCCCGGAGGTCTTCGCCTACCTCACCCGTTCACAACCTCCCGGGGAAGTACAGCTAGGGATTGTGATGCACCTCGTAGCTGTCGGGTGGAAGAGAACCCCAAGAGTCGAAACCAATGCTCCACCGATCACCGATCGGTAGCTTTCACTCCGATCAATCCAGACCGAAGCCGACCCCGACCATTGACGCATATGCCGGGGGCCGGGCGCCGCACCCGCAACGAGTTCTGTCAGCTCCCCGGCGGACATGGGTGGGTGCGGATCCAGCTACAACCCATGCGGCGCACCCGAGCTTTCTCAAGCACAACGTGCGACCGGGATGCTCGTCCTGCACGGCACGCTCAGCGTTGCAGGCTTCTTCCCTGGTGTTAGAGAGATCGCAGACGGCCTCGACGCCCTCGTCAGCCTCGCCGAGGGTGACGCTGTGGGAGCTGGCCTCAGCTTCGCCGCCATGATCCCCTTCGTCGGCTGGGGATCCGGCGCCGCAAAACTAGGAAAACTGGGTGGGGAAGTCCAGGAGGCGAGCAACGCCTTCTACCGTGGTGGACGTGATGTGGCGCCCCCGAGCTTTGTTCCTCGACCGAATGAGTTCAAGATTGATCCGGCCACCGGCTATGTTCGTGACTCACATGGCGTGTCGGTGTTTGATAACCCTGCCAGCGTGCTTGAAAAGGTGGTGACCCCACATCGAGTGGACGGCTCGACGGTGCCCCCAGAGCTACGCTTCATCCAGCGCGGGCGGGACCCCAGCCATTACGAGATCGTGCCGCGGCCGGGACCGAATCTCACACCCGATCAGTTCACTTCGTGCCTTTCGAGAATTGAGTGCAGATGATTCCCGTCCTTAAGCTTCCGGACGACTTCTCCGACTACGAATGGGAGGTCGAAGCGAAAGGTGTGTTCTGGGATGCGCAGGTGCGCTGCGGTTCGCGGTCGGTTCCTGTTTCCTTCTACGACGCCACGCGACTGCTACAGGATGCGCGGGCGGAACTGGATCGTGGCACGCCGTTCGTGCTCGGGCGCGCGATTGTCGTCCGGATGGTCAACGAGCGAGCCATGCGTGAAGCGGTCGCGGCCATTCCAGCGGAGTTCTTCCTGGGCGCTCCGTGAGCGGGTTTGGTCGGACATTCATCACAGACATGTTTCCCGCGTTCGCTGCCACCGCAACCGCGTTTCGGTGATGACTGGCTGGGTCGAGTGTTCACGGGGGACTTCAGGCCCACGGCCGCGGGCCGTGCCGGCGTCGTGTTGCTTGAGCCGGGAACTGGGGAAGCGCTCGAGATCCCTGAGTCGTTTCTCGGGTTTCACGAGACGGAGTTGATCGGCTAGCGGGACGCGGCACTGGCGGCGCTGTTCTTCGTCGATTGGGTCAGGTTGCACCCGGATCGACAACCTCGAGGTGATCGACCTGATGGCTACTGGGAGTTCGCCGCTCAGTTGTGGCGCAAGGTCGCGCATAGTCCCATTGCACCCGCGTCGAACGGATCCTTTGGAGCCTGCGACTGAGGACCAGAAGCATGCAGGCTGCTTCCAGACCGGTCCGAAAGCCCACGCGCGAGGGATGTTCCGCCGGGCGTCCGCAACTCGGCGGTGAGGCCGCGGAGCGCGTCGAGCAATGTCCTACGATCCGGCAGCGTGAGACACGGGGAGAAGGCACGGATACCCTCCCCCCGCCCGTCACGCGAACATGCCCTCCCCGATGAACCCGCCGGGCGCACACCCGGGCGGGATCGCGAACACCGCCGATCCGATCGGGGTGATCCACTTGTTGAGGAGGTCCAGCTCGTCGATTCGCCGCTGGATCGGAACGAACTGGGCGTCGACGTCGGCCTGGAAGCTGACGAAGATGAGCCCCGCGTTCGAGATGCCGCCCGCGCTGGGTGGGTCGTCGTACGTGAACGAGCGGCGGAAGATCCGCTGCGACCGGTCGTCGCTGCGGGCGCGGCGCAGGTGGGAGAACTCCGGGATGACCGGGAAGCCGACGGGAGTGACCGCGGTGAAGTCGGGTTCGTCGTGCTCCTTCTTCCCCGTGAGCGGTGCGCCCGTGTCGAGAGTCCGTCCGACGGCCTGCTCGCGACCGGGCCGGTCGAGCTCGTCCCACGTGTCCAGGTTCATGTGGATGCGGCGCACCACCATGCTCGTGCCGCCATTCATCCACCCGTCCTGAGACCAGACGACCGCGGCGAAGTCCTCGGAACCGGGAGACGGGTTGACGGTCTCGTCCACCTGGCCGAACAGGTTCCGCATCGCGGTCCCCTCGGACGCCGACCCGTGCGCGCGACGGAACCCGTGCTGTATCCACCGGATCTCGGCGAAGCTCCGCGTGTCCTTCAGCAGCATGCGGACGGTATGCGCGACGGTCAGCGGCTCGTCCGCACCGATCTGCAGCAGCAGGTCGCCGCCCGAATAGGCATCCTCGAGCCGGTCCACCGTGAACGCCGGCAGCGGCCGCAGCCAGTCGGGCGCGGCGGCGCCGGCGCGTCGGACGAGTTCCGGGCCGAACCCGAACGTCACGGTGAGTCCGGCCGGGGTTGCGGCCAGCTCGGGCTCGGTATCGGCGAGTGCGGGTGCGCCCTGGGTGAGCCTCGCCGCGTCGTCGGTGAGCATGCGAAGCAGTCCGCGCAGCCGTGCCCGGTCGACATCGGCGTGCAGGTCGAGGGCGACGAGGGCCCCGTGCGCCGGCGCCGCTGTCTCCACGCCGGCCTGGTGGGTTCCGTAGAACGGGTACGTCTTCGCGCCGTTGAGGGGCGCCGCCGGCGACTCGCTCTCGGATGCCGCGGGCGGGCCGCTCTGGACGAGCTGGCTCGCCCCGATGGCGACCGCGGCGCCCACGCCGGCGATCGCCCCGCCGAAGAGGAACTGGCGCCTGCTGCTCGACGCGCGACCCGGCCGGGGCGCTCCCGCCGTGGGCTCAGTCGGGTCCGTCATTCGTCACCGCTCCCGACGTAGTTCTCGTTCGCGCCGGAGTAGTCCTTGACGACAGCGGTGAACGCGAGGGTCGAGCCGTCGGCGAATTCCAGCGTGAACGGCACCTCGTCGCCGGCGTGCAGCGGTGCGGTCAGCTCCATCAGCATGATGTGGTTGCCGGCCGGCTTCAGCACGAAGTCGGAACGCGCGGGCAGCACGAACCCGCCCTCGATGGGGCGCATGACCATCGCACCCGACGCGTCCTCGACGGTCTCGTGGAGCTCCGACATGGTTGCGGCCGCAGTGGTGGCCCCGACGACCGTGACGTCTGCGTCGCCCGCGTTCGTCAGGGTGCCGAACGCTGCGGTCATGCCCTTGTCGGCGGTCTTCACCCAGGCATCCGACATCGTGATGACGTCCGCGGCGGGCTTCACCTGCTCCGTCGAGGTTGCGGGGGCGGGGGCGGGTGTGGCGGCGCAGGCGGTGACCGTGGTCATGGCTGCGGCGATGATGGCGATCGAGGCGAACGTGCGGGAGAGGATCATGAGTGCTCCTGAGAGTCGGTGTGGTGGGTGGTGCCGCCCGCGCGGGCGGCGCGGCGGCGGTGAATGGTGAGAACGGCGGCGTAGATGCCGACCGCGGCGAGTGCGCCGGCCGCGCCGATCGCGACCGTGGTCCAGATCTGCGAGGCCTCGGACGGCGCCGTATCGGAATCGGCTGACGACGTCGAGTCGGTCGGCTCCGGCGCGGTCACTGTCAACGGCTCGGCGTCACCGATCGCGAACGGGATGATCGCCGAGATGGGATGCCCGTCACCCGACACGACGCGCCAGCGCACCTGATAGCCGGCTTCCGGCATCCCGTCGGACAGCGGAACGGTCACGGTATTGCGGTCGATCGCGACATCGCCCGACACCCAGTCGGTGCCGGCCGCGTCGACGACGAGGACCGCAGCGCCCACGGGGAGAACGTCGTCCGAGAAGACGAGTTCGACCTGCGTGGGCGCGGTCGCGAGTTGCTCTCCCACGGCGGGAGAGCTCGACACGAGACTGTCGTGCGCAGAAGCGGGCGACGATATCCCGAGGACGAGCAGGGCGGTCAGCACGACGCCGCCCGAAAGAAGTGGTGTGTGCCGCATGGGCATCCTCTCGATGGGCCCGCGTGGCGCGGGCGCAGACTGACGTCCCGCACAGCGAGGGCGTGCGGGCGAAGCGACCCGCACGGCGGCGGGCGCGATGACTCAGATCGAGAGGGAGAGTGGGGGACCGCGTCGGCTGATCGACGCGGCGACGCAGAGCGACGTCGGATGCCAGATGACGCCGTGCGCCTTCTGGGCCGGGCGGAGCGAGCGCTGCGGGCGGATCACGACCGGCGCGACGACGCGCTCCAGCCAGCGAACGACGGCGGCGATCCCGTGAGCTGCGGCGGCGACGGCGCGCTCGGACCAGCGCAGCGCCGCGATCGTCAGGAGCGCCGCAACCGCGTGCATGAGCGTCATCGCGGGCATGCCATGCAGGTGCTCACCGATCCCCATGTCGACCGGAAGGGCGGCGGAGGCACCGTGATGATGCGGTGCGAGAGCAGCCGTGGGCAGGGCGGGAGCACCGAGAGTGAACAGCATGTGGAACAGGGCCTGGCTGGTCACGACCGCGATCGACAGACCGAGCAGCGACTGCTTCCGGCCGACGGCGACCGTGGACACGGCGGATGCCAGCGCGAACGGCGCGAGCAGCCCGAGCCAGCCAGGCATGGCCCCGCCGCCGGCCACGTGACCCATCAACGCGACGAACGTCGCGATCGACGCCACACCGACGCCGCGCACAGCACGGGCAGATCGGTGGGCGGTCACCCCTCCATTGTGCCGAAAACGCGCCGAACAAGGGTTCCGGGCCGCGATCACTGCCCCCGTTCGGCACTACCGCAGCGCCGAGGCCCCGCCGGGGAGATACGCGGCGCGGGCCGCCTCGCCGGACACGGCCGGCCAGTCAGGCTCCCCGACGACGCGGCGGACGCGGGTCGCCCAGGCGGCGAACGTTCCGCCGACACCGAAGTTCGCGCTCACGGGCCAATCGCTGCCGATCATCGCGCGGCCGGGGCCGAACGCCTCGACGCCGCGGCGGATGAAGGCATCCGCGTGCGCGTCGAAGGCCGTGGCATCCGTCGACTCCGGGGCGAGACCCGACAGTTTCACATACGTCCGCGGACGAGCCGCGAGGATGCCGATCTGCTCCGACCAGCGGCGCCCCGCGGGGCTGTCGATCCCCTCGTCGACGGGCGGCTTCGCGAGGTGGTCGAGCACGACGGTGAGGCTCGGCACCGCGTCGAGCAGCTCGATCAGCGCGGGAAGCTGCTCGTGACGGATGCACGCATCGAAGGTTCCGCCGCGCGCGGCGACGAGGCGGAGCCCCTCGCGCACGCGCGGGAAGTCCTCGATGTCGGTGTCCTGCAGGAGGTGTCGCACGCCCACGGCGCGCGGGATCTCCGCGAGCGCGTCGAGCTGCGCCTCGATCTCTCCCGGCGCCTGCGTGAGGTCGGCGGCCGCGACGATTCCGATCAACTCCGGCCACGGGAGCTGGTCGACCCAGCGCTCTTCGGCGAGGGGATCGCCGTCGGATCCCTGCACGAAGATCATGTCGTTGGTCCCGGCGCCGGCCCGGTCGACGTCCGCCGGCAGCATGGCGCGGTTGAGCCCGGTGTCCGCGAGCCAGGCGTAGTCGAGCCGGGCGGGATCCCAGACGTGGACGTGTGAATCGACGACCGTCATGTGCGGGCGCGTCCTTTCGTGCAGTGCGATGAACCTCTTCGACACGGCTCCCCACTACGGACTGGGGCTGTCGGAGCGGCGGCTCGGCGCAGCGCTGGCATCCAGGCCGCGCGAGGAGTTCGTCCTCTCGTCGAAGGTCGGCCGACTCCTCGTCGAAGATCCCGAGGGCGAGGAGCGCGCCGACGATGACGGGTTCGCGGTGACGACGTCGCTGCGGCGGCGGTGGGACTTCAGTCGCGACGGGATCATCCGCTGCGTCGAGGAGAGCCTGCGGCGGCTGGGCACCGATCACCTCGACATCGCGTACCTGCACGATCCGGACGAGCACTGGGATGCCGCGTCGACGAGCGGCGTCGACGCGCTCATCGAGCTGCGCGGGCAGGGCGTCGTGCGAGCGATCGGCGCCGGAATGAACCAGTCGGCGATGCTCGCGGAGTTCGTGCGGCGGTGCGACATCGACATCGTGATGGTGGCGGGCCGGTACACCCTGCTCGATCAGTCGGCGGCCGACGATCTGCTGCCGCTCGCCGCCGAGCGCGGCGTGGCCGTCGTCGCCGCGGCCATCTACAACTCGGGGCTGCTGAGTCGGGACCGCCCCGTCGAGGGGGCGCGATTCGACTACCAGGAGGCTCCGTCGGCGCTCGTCCAGAGAGCCGCCGCCATCGCCGACGTCTGTGCCGAGCACGGTACGACGCTGCCGGCTGCGGCGATCGCCTTCCCCTTGCGCGCCGACGTCGTCACCTCGGTCGTGATCGGCATGCGGGGAACCGAGCAGGTCACCTCCACGATCGCGCGCTACGACGCAGCGCCGCCGGATGCCTTGTGGGCCGACCTCGAGTCGCGGGGGCTTCTCGGGAACTGAGGCGCGACCGCGGGCACATCGAGAGACGCGCTGGCCGCGGTGCAGCGACCGACTTCGACAGACGAATGCTCAGGAGCGAACGGCCTCCGGGGGCAGCGATGCGACGGGGATGATCGAGACGTCCTGCATCTTCCAGTCCATCTCGGTGATGGCGCCGCGTGCGGCGTCGATCTTCGCGGTCGAGAGTCGGTCGTGCTCGGGAACGACGAACGCCTCGACGTGGAAGACCTGGCCCATGTCGCGCATGCGCAATCCGGCCTCGCGCACCCACGGCTGGCGTTCGAGCTCCCTCACGATCTGCGCGATGAGCGGGTGCGGCTGCGCATCGTCGACGGTCTGCGCCCGTTGATCGATGAGGTCTCGCACGGCGGCGCGGGTGTTGCGGTATCCGTCCCAGACGATCCCCGCGGAGATGAACAGCGCTGCGGCGCCGTCGAGCCACCACCAGCCCACTCCGATGCCGAGAACGCCGACGATCGATGCGACCGTCGTCGTCCAGTCCGCTCTGGCCATGTCGGCATCCGCGTACAGCACCTTGTTGTGCAGGAGGGGTGCGAGTCGCGCTTTGGCGTTGCCGTAGAAGAAGGGCCCGATCACGATCACGGACATCACCGCGATCATGAACCAGCCGAGCCACACCGTCTGCCCGAACACGCGAACCGTTCCGATCGCGGGGTGTTCGGCACGGACGAGGCCCGCGATCGACTGGACCGCGAGGTTGCCGCCGACCGCGAGGAGTGCCACTCCGGCGACCAGGTGCCCGACGCCCATCACGCGGTGCAGTCCGAAGGGGAAGGACGCCGATGGATGGCGGCGGATGAACAGCAGAGCCGTGAGGAACGCGATCTGGGGGATGAGGGAGAGCATGTCCTCGATCCACGCCGTCTTCATCGCCTGAGAGCCGCCCACGACGAAGGCGATGATCGCGATGGTGCACGTGGTGTAGCCGATGGTGAACCACTCCCACCGGATCGCGCTTCGCAACGCCGCCTGCTGCCGTGCCGGCAGATCGGTGCGGCCCAAGGACTTCATCGCTCGCTCTCCCCGTCCAGGTACGTCTCGAGCGCGCTCTGCAGCGCGTTCTCCCCGAGCGGGAGCAGGGCGACCAGCCGGGCATCCCCGCTTCCGGCGAGTCCGGGATAGCCGCGGGTGACGGACACGCGGTCGCTCCACGGTGTCGCATCGGTCATGGCGCCGACGGCGAGGTCCAGTTCGCCGGACTCCAGTGCGTCGACCAGGGTCTCCTCGCTGCCAACGGTCCATTCCACGCGAGCACCGTGTTCGTCGGCGAATCCCTCGATGAGGTCGACGAGCGGCCCCGACACATGATCGTCGTCGACGACGAGGGCGTCGCCGATCGGCGTCGCCCCCGCCCGCAGGTGACCCGAGGTCTCGACGTGGTGAAGCGTGCCCTGCGGGTCGGTGGGGACCGTGAGCGCGCACCCCGTGAGGGAGAGCGTCGCTACGAGTCCCGCGCCGACGATCAGTCGTATGAGCGGATGTCTGTGGATCATGGGAGCCCTGTCTGTGCGCACGGATACCGGATCCCGCTCGTGGCCGCACGGAGCTTCGAGCGCAGGTGGGTGGTCGCACGGGATGGCGCCACGCTAGCCGGACGGCGCAGTGGCTCCGACGGGGTTGACAGTCTGACGTGACCGGGCGTAGCGCTGTGTCGGCGGCCGCGCAATCCCCCCGCCGACCGGCCGAAAGCGACCTACTGTCAGGGCATGTCCGCTCCTCCGACGCTCGGGATCGAGGAGGAGTTCGTCTTTCTCGACGAGGGCACGCTCTCGACGACCGATGCGGCATCCGACGCGGTCAGCGCGTTGCGGGCGACGCACGACTCGCACGTCAAGAACGAGTTCCACGAGTCGCAGATCGAGTACGCGACGCCCGTGGCGGTGGATCTTCGCGCTCGCGGCCCTGGTCCGCGCCCTCGTCAGCAGCGCGGGCGACGCATCCGTGCCGCGTGAGCGCGCTCCCGGTCTGTGGGACGCGGCGCTGTGGCATGCGGCGCGGCACGGGGTGAGTGCGGATCTCGTCGACCCGCCCACGGGCCGCATGGCCCCTGCCCGACTCGCCGTCGTGTCGCTGCGACGGCACGTGGCGCGCCAGCTCCGCGAATCGGGGGACGGAGGCATCGTGGACCGCTTCCTGCGCCGTGTGCTGCGCGACGGCTCGGGTGCTGCGGCGCAATGGCGGGCGGGGCGCAACGGCCTGGCGGCGCTCGCCGAGCTCTACCGCGAGCGGCTCGAGAGCGCCTACTGAGGACCTCCTGCGCGGGCCGTGTCGCTCACGGACCCGTGAACCTGCCGAGGGCGAAGGCCTGAATCGCGAGCACCGCCGCCCCGCGGGCCCATTCGAGGTTGTCGCCGCTCGAGAGCTCGATGGGGGGCAGGTGCGACTGGGGTGCGCGATGGTCACGGATGGACTGCACCAGCGTGTCCCAGCCCACCTCAGCCAGTCGCACCCCCTCACCGGCGATGATGACGCGCTGGGGGAGGACGAGATTGCAGACGGCGGCCACGAGGATGCCGAGTCCGCGCGCGGCATCTTCGATGATCCTCACGGGGCCGGGCTGGCCGTCCGCGGCGCGCTGGACCGTCTCGTCGAACGAGACCGGCGTGCCCAGCGCCTCGGTCGCGTACCGGGCGATCGCGTCCGAGTTCAGCAGTGCGGCGGCGCACCCCCGGTGGCCCTGCTCGCATAGGGGCCCCGTCGGATCCATCGGCCAGTGCCCGACGAGCCCGATCCCGTAGTCGTCGTTGACGATGGGCTGCCCGTTCAGGACGAGCCCGAACCCGGTGCCGATGCCGAGCGTGATGACCGCGAAGCGATCGTCCTCGGCGGCTGCCCCGAACCAGTCCTCGTACTCGCACAGCGCGACGACGTCGTTCTCGACGAGCGTCGGGCTTCCCGTGGCGCTCTCGACGAGGTCGGCGAGTGGCACGTCGCTCCAGTCCAGGAAGCCCGCCCTGATGACGGTGCGCCGCTCGTGGACCGCACCGCCGATGCCGATGCCCAGACCCGTGATGGCGCGCTCACCGGATGCCGCGGCGTGGATGGCCCGCACGCGCGCGACCACGGCCTCGGGTGTCCGCTCTTCCATCGGGGTGTGGGAGTGGGCGACGATGTCGCCGCGCATGTTCGTCACCGCCGCGATGATCTCGGTCTCCCGGATCTTCATCCCGAGGAAGTGGTGCTTGGAGGCATCCACATCGAGCAGCCGTGTCGGGCGGCCTACTCTGCCGTTGTTGTGCTCGCCGATGTCGATGATCACACCGCGCTCGATCAAGGGCGCGCTCAAACGGCTCAGTGACGCGTGCGACAGGCCCAGTCGGCGTCCGATCTCGGCGCGCGAGAGCGGCCCGTAACGGAGGACCTCTACGGCGACGGGCAGCGACGCGCCTGCGTCGGATCCCCACGTCGGGTCCGGGGTCGTGTTCATGCGTCCTCGCAATACGTCCATATGAGGGAAAACCCTTGCCAAAAACTACCAGTTCGTCGGACTTGACGACCTAATACGTTCGCGGTAAACATATTAGGCGCCCATCGACGGGTCGCACGCACCAAGGACCATGGGAGGTCAATGTGTTCACGAATCGGAAGGGCAAAGCCCTCGCGGTGATCGCTGCTGCGGTCGGCGCGGCGCTCGCCCTCGGCGGCTGCTCCGCGGGCGGCTCGAACGGCGCCGGCGACGGCAAGACGCTGAAGGTCTGGTGGTGGGAGAACGACGAGTCCGCTCTCTCCGCCGCGTGGAACAAGGCGATCGACATCTTCAAAGAGAAGCACCCCGACGTCAAGGTCGAGTTCGAGCTCAAGACCTACGAGCAGATGCAGCAGTCGGGTCAGCTCCTGCTCGACTCGAACGACGCACCCGATGTGCTCGAGTACCTCAAGGGCAACGCGACCGCGGGCGTCGTCTCGCAGGCCGGTCTTCTCACCGACCTGACCGACGTCGCCAAGGAGCGCAACTGGGACCTCTCCAGCTCCGTGCAGAACGTGGGCCTCTACAAGGACGGCCTCATGGGCTCCGGGCAGCGCTACGGCTTGACCAACTACGGCGAGTACGTGTCGATGTGGTACAACAAGGACCTCTTCGACAAGTACAAGCTCACGGTGCCCACCACCCTGAGCGACCTCGAAGGCGACATGCAGGTCTTCGTCGAGAACGGCATCACCCCGCTCGCGCTCGGCTCGGCCGATTACCCCGGCCCGCACCTGCTGTACGCGCTGGCGCTCGCGCACATGAACGAGGGCTCGCTCGCCGCCTACCAGCGCTTCGACGGCGACGTCGACTGGGATGCCTGGCAGAAGGCGGCCCAGACGGTCGCCGACTGGACGGCGAAGGGCTACATCAGCAAGAACTCCACCGGAATCCCGGCGCAGGACGCGGGCAACGCGTTCGAGGCGGGCACCTACCCGCTGTTCTACTCGGGCACGTGGTGGGGCGGTCCGTTCTCGGACAACATCACCGCGTTCTCGTTCGACCAGTTCCTCTTCCCCGGCAACGACCTGCACCCGGGCTCGGGCGGAAACCTCTGGGTCGTTCCCGAGAAGGCCAAGAACAAGGACCTCGCGTACGACTTCATCGAGATCACGATGAGCCCCGAGATCCAGAACCTGCTGGGTGAGAAGGGTCAGGTGCCCGTGACCGCCGATGCGTCGGCGATCACCTCGCCGATCGGACAGCTGCTGAGCAAGAACTTCGCCGAACTGCAGAACGCGACCGACGGCGGACTCGCCTGGTACCCCGACTGGCCCGTCGCCGGACTCAACGACATCCTCGTGCAGAACAACACCGAACTGGTGCAGGGCACGAAGACGCCGGAGCAGGTCGTCGACGCGATCCGCACCGCGTACGACCAGGGCCGCGCGGACGCCGGCCACTGACACACCCCGGGCGGGGGGGGGGCGGGGGGGCCCGCGCCCCCCCCCCCCAAACAAGAGAACAAAAATCGGGG